>CALFCG010000361.1 GCA_937951315.1 uncultured cyanobacterium | reverse complement strand
CTGCCGGTTTGCGTCTTGCCCTTTCGGAACACGTTGCCATTTCGGGGACTCAGCTGGGCTTATGCGGGGGGTATGACAGCCCAATGAATCTATCTTATGGTTAGACACTCTCAGCCAGAACCGTAATCTCACGGAATTTATATTTGCCTTCTGCAGCGATAATTTTACGGTCAAGATAGCTTGCCAGAAAGAGCTGCTTGCAACCGCAAAAACACTGAAAGGTTCTCTTACGAGAAGACGTCATCTTCCCAAGATTTCCGCATTGACACTGGCGAAATTTTGGAAACGACAGGATAAGGGCTATTACCGTTCCATTGCCTCTGGGCGATGGGTAGAACATTGCTCAAAGACGATAGAAACACAACGCTATCTGCAGGCCTATAGAGAAACCCTCCCCAACACCTCTGCTCAGTACCAGAAATGACAGGGAGGGTACAGCCTAAATCTAGGCGCAGGTTTTCTAGCGCTTCGCTGGCTGATAGAACACTTTGCTGCCTTCATCAGAGACATAGAAGCAGGTGCGACAAGAGTTCCAAAAAGTCTTCCAGATGGGTTCTTTAGCAACTCGATAATGCTCACCCAAGACAGGCTTAATCGCTTCCGTCGCCTCTAGCAAATGATAGTGAGGAATGCTGAGAAAGACATGGTGGGCAACGTGGGTACCAATATTGTGGTGAATGGGGTTAAAGAAGCCATAGTCTTGGTCAATGGTAGACAGCGCCCCTTTCAAGAAATACCAGTTTTCACCCCGATACCAAGGCATCTCTTCAACGGTGTGGTGGAGATAGGTCACCAAATCGAGCCAGACCACAAACACGAGATAGGGCATCACATAGTAGGTCAGCAACCAAACCAAACCAAACTTCAGACCCAAGCCAATCAACAAGCCCACCATCAAAGACCAGCAAACCGTGCTGGTGATCACGTCCCATTTCTCACTGGGGCGGAACAAATCGCTGCTAGGCAGGAAATGAGAGCCTGTTTTACCCGGAGATCTACGGAATAGATAAATCGGATAAGCCAGCAAGAAAAGGTAGAAACGAATAAACTTACCCGCCCCAGACATTTCGTCATATTGACTTTCTAACGTAGGGTGCCAGCTTTCATCCGTATCAACGTTGCCGGTATTGGCGTGGTGAGTCCGGTGACTAATGCGCCAGCCATGGAATGGAACCAGGATCGGAGTATGACTCAGGTGCCCCACGAGGTCATTGAGCCAACGATATTTTGAGAACGAACGGTGACCGCAATCATGCCCCACAACAAACAAGGCCCAAAACATCGTGCCCTGCATAAACCAAAACAGCGGAAAAAACCAGGCACTATTGAGGGTTGCAGCCAGCCAATACAAGAACGAAATAATTCCGATATCTAAGAAGAAGTAAGAAAGAGAACGCAAAGCATTTGGTTCGAAGCAATGCTCGGGAATCGCACTGCGGACATCCTGTAGCGTGAAAGGCAAGCGTTCCCGCTCTGAGACAGGCTGTGAAATTAGATTTGAAGTCACGTTGTTGAAGCTATTAAGTGCAGTAACGGATGAGTTGGTCTTTAACTGACCAACAGCCTTCACGGGGCCACAACTTCTATGCAGGCTCCGAACAGGCCACCAACAATCCATTCTAGAGCTTAACGTTACTTTATGAATAATTAATACGAATTCTCAGCATTTCTCATTGACTGAGTTTTCGATAGAATTGACGCTTTCCATGCTGCTCATCATTGAAGCAGAAGTCCAACACGGAGACCCAATAAACGCTCGAATTCACAGGGGTTATTCCCATCGTTCCAAAAGCTATTTACTTGTTATCTGGGAGCTTATTTCTAAATGCCATCACCGTTTACTTATCCAGAAAGCACCCAAGGGCAACAGATTGATACGTATCATGGTGTGTCCGTCGCGGATCCTTACCGATGGCTTGAAGATCCCGAACAAGCTCAGGATTGGATTGCAGCCCAAAATGAGGTCACCTTTAGCTATCTGAAAACGCTGCCGACTCGCGAAAAGATCAAGGCCAGGCTGACAGAGCTTTGGAATTACGAACGCTATGGGATGCCGTTTAAGAAAGGCGATCGCTACTTCTTTCATAAAAACGACGGCCTCCAAAATCAGAGTGTTCTCTACACGCTGCCCTCTTTAGAGGCTGAACCGCGAGTTTTACTAGACCCCAACACATTGTCTGCGGACGGTACGGTGGCCTTGATGAATACGGCCATCAGCGAGAACGGACAGTTTCTCGCCTACGGCCTATCGACAGCAGGATCCGACTGGATGGAATTTCGGGTCCGTGATGTGGCCACGGGAGATGATTTACCCGATCGGCTGCAATGGGTTAAGTTCTCGGGGGCAGCTTGGACCCACGACCACCAGGGATTTTTCTATAGCCGCTACGATCAGCCCCAGGATGAATTTGAACAGATCAACCATTACCAAAAGCTTTACTACCACCAGCTCGGCACCTCACAATCAGAAGATCGGCTCGTCTATGAGCGCCCAGATCAAAAAGAATGGGGCTTTAACGGTAGCATCACCGAAGATGGACGCTATCTGCTGATCTATGTTTGGCTGGGCACCGACCCGAGGAATCTGTTGTTCTACCAAGATCTACAGGACCCCAATGCCCCCATTGTGGAGTTGCTCAATCAATTTGAAGCCGACTATAGCCTGATTGGGAATGAGGGCAAAACCTTCTGGATTCAAACGGATTTGAAGGCCCCTCGGGGTCGCGTCATTGCCATTGATATCACCCAACCGGGGCGAGAGTATTGGCAAGAGATTATTCCTGAAACACCGGATACGCTGCAGAGCGTTAGCCTGATCAATCATCAGTTCGTTGCCAACTATCTGCAAGATGCCCACACCGTTATCAAAATCATGGCGTTAGATGGCAGCAACACTCAAGAGCTAGCGTTGCCAGGGATAGGCTCGGCCGGTGGCTTTAACGGTAAACGGGATGAGACAGAAACGTTTTATGCGTTCACCAGTTTCACAACCCCGACCACCCTCTATCGCTATGACCTAACCACCGGAACCAGCACTGTCTTCCGGCAGCCGCAGGTGGATTTTGGCCCCGATGACTACGAAACCCAGCAGGTGTTCTACACCAGCAAAGATGGGACACAGGTACCTTTATTTATTGTGCATCGCAAGGGGATTGAGCTAAACGGCCAGAACCCCACATTGCTCTACGGTTACGGCGGGTTTAATGTTTCGATTACCCCTAGCTTTAGCGCTCAGAATTTGCAGTGGATGGAGATGGGAGGAGTCTATGCGATCGCAACCCTCAGAGGCGGCGGCGAATATGGCGAAACCTGGCACCAGGCGGGCAGCAAACACAATAAGCAAACCGTGTTCGATGATTTCATCGCAGCCGCAGACTGGCTAATCGAGGCCAACTATACGTCTTCACCAAAGCTAGCGATCATGGGCGGCAGCAACGGCGGTCTCTTGGTGGGTGCCTGCATGACCCAGCGCCCCGATCTGTTTGCAGCAGCTCTGCCCGCCGTCGGCGTCGTGGATATGCTGCGCTTCAATAAGTTCACCATTGGCTGGGCCTGGGAAGCGGAGTATGGTTCCCCTGAAAATGAGGCAGACTTCAAAACACTGTATGGCTATTCCCCCCTCCATAATCTCAAAGCGGAGACAACCTACCCCGCAACGCTGATCACTACTGCAGACCATGACGATCGCGTCGTTCCAGCCCATAGCTTTAAATTTGCAGCCGCTCTGCAAACCGCTCATTCAGGGTCTGCTCCCGTCTTGATTCGGATTGAGACAAAGGCCGGGCATGGGGCCGGTAAGCCCATCACTAAAGTGATTGATGAGGCTGCAGACAAATGGGCCTTCTTAGCCAAGGTTCTAGACTTTCAACCCAGCATCTGAGAACCCAATCACGCCATTCCTATCAATCGTTATGCTGCTTTCAGCAGCCCATGGGTAGATGGTTGAGGGTTTCGCGATGGGACTTCCATTGGGGCATGAACTGATCCATGAAACCAATAAAGCGTTGATTATGGCTCGCTTCTAGCAGGTGAACCATTTCATGGATCACCACATACTCCAGACAGTCCGGGGGCCGTTTCGCTAGCTCTAGATTAAAGCGGATCGTCCTGCGCGCTGGGGTACAACTTCCCCATTTAGTTTTCATCTTTCTGATGGAAAAATCCGCCACTTTGACCCCCATGCGTGGCTCCCACCCAGCAATCAGGGGTGGAATGGCATCTTGGAGCTGTTGACGATAAGTGTTTTCCACAATCGCTTGTTTGGTGTGGAAATCGCTCCCAGGCCGGACCTGAAGCAACATTTGGTTCTGGTTGAAGCTGAGGTGAGGGGCAGCATTTGTCTCCACCACGTTTAACGGGTAACGTTGCCCCCACAGGTAGTGACTTTCTGCATTGACGTATTCGTGGGGCATTTCACGATGCCGAGCCCGAATCCTTTGCTGTTGTTTTTCAATCCAGCTCAGCTTAGACAGGGCAAATCGATGAATGGCCTCCGTTTGCATGCGATAAGGCGCTGAGATCCTCACATGACCAGCAGGAGGATGAACGCTCAAATTGACATTTTTGATATTCTTTTTAACCACCGTGATGGGAATTTCACCCAGATAGATCGTTTGTGAATCGCCCATATCAAAACACATATCAAGATTGGGTCTGCGGTCCAAGACTCACGAAAAAAGGCCCATGCTGCAGCGCATTGCCTTACTTGAATATTAAAACGGAGAGGGGGGGATTCGAACCCCCGTTAGGTTTGACCCTAAAATAGTTTTCGAGACTACCGCATTCAACCACTCTGCCACCTCTCCTGGTGGGGTCTCACCTATTCTACAGGGTTGATCGAACGATGATCAGAAGCTTCTAGAAGATCTCTGAGGTTTGATCACCCGGTGACACCGTTGTACGAAATCCATTCTCAGGCGTCCATCGAATCGCACCGTCTCTCAGAGTCCAGTAGGCTTGAGGCAAAGGACGAGCAGCAGGGTCAAGGGAAGAAGATTTGTCCGCCCGGCTCGAATCAATAATTATCTCAGGCTTCAACGAATCTGGCCAAGTACCCGGTTGCCCCACCCACCACAGCACATCAATCCTTGGAAGCTGGGCCGTTTGCAACCAAGCCTGCGGATTAGAGGCTTTGCCGCCTGTGACTAAGAGCCAATTTTTCCCTTGAATCTTCAACAGAACAATGGCAGGCTGAGTCCTTAAGAATTGAACTTCGATCTGACCAATGGTCACGGACTGTCTCGCCTGCAAGGGTTCCATCTCCACAGGTAGTTTGGATTTTGTTGCCGCCAGCATTTGGGTCAGCGTATTGGCATCTTCTCCGATACCTGCACTCAAGGTGGTGACAGGCATGCGCTGGAGTAAAGCTTGCCAACCTTGTTGCAGACGAGGCCACGTTGAGGTTGCGATCGCAACCTCAATCCGATTCACACCTTGCCGCTGCAAAAACGGAATCAGGCTTTGCTGAACCATCCGCTCATCTCCACTATTGAGCAGCAGCGTTGCCCCCGGCTGCTCAATCACCATGATCGGGGGACTCACAGAATCAAACAGCGTCACCTGCCACCGATTCGATTGCACCTGCCACACCGGGATAACAATCACGACTAAAGCCATCGCGATTGCAAGCTGCCAGCGTTTTCGCCCCCAGGGCCACAACCACACGCCCAAGAGCAAACCGTAGAGAATAATCAGCTGCAGGAGAGAGATCGTCCCCACGGCTAGCGTACTACCGGGGAGCTGTGTCACGGCAGCAATCAGTATCCTCAAAACATGGGCCGGATAGTAGAGCAATCCAGCCAACGCACTACCCAAAAGCGGCCACAAAACTGCGGCCAGACCACTCACAAAACCACCCACCGTCAGAATGACCAGGAATCCCATGGCCAAAATATTCGCCACCAAGCCATAGACCGGAACAAGACCAAATCGATAAAGCTGCAGCGGCAGGGTCCAAAGGGTTGCCGCGAGCGGGACGGCAACCAACGTCGCCAGGCGCGGGGGCAGCCAGTCCAAAATACGCATAAAAGTGGGGACCGACATCACTAGACCAAAGGTGGCTAAAAAGCTCAACTGAAATCCTAAGTCCCAGACCCAAAGGGGGTTCATCACTAACAAGATCACAGCAATGATCAGCAACAGGCCCACCGGCTGCGTTTTACGACCGGCCACCAGTGCTGACAAACTAGCGATCCCCATCAAAATAGCCCGCAATACAGAAGGGGCAAAACCACTCAAAGCCCCAAAAATAATCAGCACACCACTCCCAATCATGGCCTGCTGATTGAGGGGGAGCGGACGGGTGAGCGCTAAAACAGCAGCTAAGATCAGCGACACATGAAATCCTGAAGCCGCTAACGCATGGGCTAAGCCAGCCTGGATAAACTGATCCTCGATTTCGTTCGGCAAATCCACCGTGCGCCGGCCCAACACCATTGCACTCACCAAAGGACCTTCAGTTTCTCCCAGAAAACGAGCTTGCGATCGCACAATTCGCTGGCGCACCGCCCACCATCCCCACCTTGACCCAGTGTCCGTTATCTGGAGCTGCTTCCCGGAAAGACCCACAAAAATCCCCTGTCGTGCCAACCGTTGGGCAAAGTCAAACCCCTTCGGGAGAGAGGCTCTGGGGGGCTGATACAACAATCCCGACACTTCAACCGTTTGCCCCGGATGGATCGGCTTCGCTAGCTTCTGAGAAACCGTGACGTACAGCAGACTGCGAACACGCTGGGGATCGGACGCCACCGTGACCTTGCGAGCCTGGAGTTGGAATTGTGCCTTTTGCGATCGCGTCAACCGAGGGAACGTCTTCACCTCTCCGATCACCGTTGCCTCTAGACGTGTTGAACTCGTGAGCGGTGTGACAACCCGACTGATATCGAAGGCATTAGGGTAGGGGAGGCGAATGTGCAAATAGAAACTGGCACCGATCGCCACCCCAATGGCCACAAGCCAAAGCCAAGGTGGTGGTCCCATTCGCCAAGCAAAGGGCAACCACGAGGTTCGCGTTGCCTGCCCACGGAGAAGCGCCGCGACCAATCCCAAGACAATCACCACCAGCCACCCCCATGTCGTCCCTGCCATCAGCAATCCCAAGATGAAAGCTAGACATAGGACAATTCCGGAAAGAGGAAGCATAGCGTGTTATGTCAAAGACTCAGATCTGAGTAGCAGTTAAAGGGTATCTATGACTCCTCCGTCCAATCCACAAGCTGCCGGTGACGCTGACTGCGAAACTGACGCCGCTTAATGCGGGGATAATCACACACGTCATACTCCCGCCGTTCGCCCCCCATCAGATAGATCAAATCCTCAGCGAACGGATTGGAGAGACTATGGGGTAAAGAAGGAGCTGTGAATCCCATAAAGTCTCCGGGTCCCACTTCATATTGGGCATCACCAATCTCAGCGATCCCTCTACCAGACAGAATATAAAGAAATTCCTCTTCGTAGTGATGGTAGTGAAACTGAGTGGAGGCCTTTCCAGGCTCAACCCGAACCTGATGTAACCCCAAACGCTCTAGCCCCACAGCATCCCCCAACGATTTGGTATGCCGAGTCGCCTCTGGATTCAAAGGATGCGTGAACAACTGCTCAGACTGCTGCTGAATTTGCTGCGCTTCAGTAGCCCTGATCGCTGATGAATGGCCCTTTCATTTTCCATATTCACCTCAATTCAACTCGAAGAGAACAACTGAGTGGATGGCGGCAAGGATGCTCCCAACGCTAGTCAGGGAAGCGTTCAATAATTCCGCCACCCAGGAGCGTTTCGCCGTCATACCAAACCGCTGCTTGCCCCGGCGTGATGCCAAACTGTGGATCATCAAAGATGATATTGACCCGCATTCCGTCGTCAAGCGGGACCACTGTTACCGGCACAGGTTGTGAGCGATAGCGGATTTGTGCCTCCGCTCGAATGGGCGCATCAGGCTTAGCCATCGAGACCCAATTAACCCGCTGGACCTTACATTCAGACTTTTGGGCCGAGTTGCGATCGCCCACTACGACACGATTCATAACAGCATCTAACGCAATCACATAGAGCGGATCAGGCGCTGCAATACCCAATCCTTTCCGCTGACCGATGGTGTAGTGATGGACCCCTTGATGGTGCCCCAAAACCTGCCCCTTCTGATTCACAATTTCCCCCTGTTGGGGCGTGATGTACTGATCCAAGAACGTCTGCATAGAACCATGGGCTTCGACAAGACAAAGATCTTGGCTTTCAGGCTTCTCAGCCGTGTGCAGATTAAAGTCCGCCGCGATTCGACGTGTTTCTGACTTCGTTTGCTCGCCAAGGGGAAAGATTGTATGCGCCAGCATTTCTTGGCTCAAATCATAAAGAAAGTAAGACTGATCCTTCTGCCGATCCACGGCTCGCAAAAGCTGGTAGCGCTGCGACTGTGGGTCGTGCTTAATTTGAGCATAATGGCCTGTCGCCATAATTGACGTATCAAGCTCAGCCTGGGCATAACTCAACATCGGCCCAAACTTAACGGTTTTATTGCATTGAGAACAGGGCAAAGGCGTAATTCCCTGCTCATAGCCTGTGACCAAATAGTCAACAATCGCAGCCTGAAAGAGCTCACGAGTATCCACAACATGGTGCGGAACCCCCAACTCTTCACAAAGCTGAGCCGCATCGACCAAGCCTTCAGAGCAACATTGCCCTTTCCCTTTCATCAGCCACAGCGTCAGCCCAATCACCTCATAGCCAAGGTGGTGCAGGCTAGCGGCCGCCACTGAACTATCAACACCGCCTGAGAGACCAACGACAACCTTTTTCATAATCAACTTTTTCTGTATGGAAGACTTAAAGAGTCATGCCTTCATTTCATGCTAGCTGTTGTCAGCCTTTGTTTTTAAACGATCGTCTCAGAGAGAGAATAGTATCGTCATCCTGACAAACTATTAAGAGAGGTTTGTGACCTGGATTACAAAATAAAATTATCGCAGTTTTCATTAGGCTGTAGCGCTTAATAGCAGAGGCTTTTCTTGCTATGATAAGGGGGAAATTTTTGAGCTGCATAGCTGATGGCTTGATCCGGCAGCACAATGTAAGCCGATGTAAAGTTGCTCAGCAAATCGCTGAATCCGACTGTCTGGCTCATGCATTGTTGTTTGCAATCCAGCGGAACTTTTCATCACCTCAGTTTTGTGCAGCGCATCTGCCTTGGAGACGATTTATGGGAATTTATGTCGGCAATCTAAATTACGATGTGACCGAAGAAGAGCTAAAGGCCGTCTTGACGGAATATGGGACTGTGCAGAAGGTTCACTTGCCCGTCGATCGAGAGACCGGTCGCAAGCGAGGCTTTGGCTTTATCGATATGGCGAATGAGACTGAAGAGGAGACCGTTATCTCTGAGCTTGACGGCGCTGAGTGGATGGGACGGCAGATGAAAGTCAACAAGGCTCGTCCCCGTGAATCACGTCCGAATAAAACTTGGTAATTATTGAGATTAGGCCCGTAACGTCTCAGAGGTTCTTGACTCGCTAAGGCAATCGACAGCACATTAGGCACAGGTCGATGAGAGCCTTTTCGAGACGTTTATACCGAGAGACAATATGTCATGAAACCTTTGCTAGTTGTAAGCAGCAATAGTCAAGGCAGATCAAGACCCGCTATGTAGTTAAAGCACATTAAATCGATAAATATTTTGGCTACAATTACGGGAGTAGTTATCTTGGCTTTATAAAAAAAGTCAAAGGCTACCTTAGCGAAGGTAAATATTTTTCCAAACGCAATCTCAGATAGGGAATGGCATCAGTAGAGCGAATATAATTCGCAGTTCTGCCTATATGCCATCTCGTAGTTGTTTTGATAGACAGGAATGTAGGAGCTGTGACTCAGGTTGTTTTAGGCCAGAACGAAAGAATTGAATCAGCTTTACGGCGATTCAAGAGACAGGTTTCGAAGGCTGGCATTTTGGCGGATGTAAAACGTCGCCGTTATTTTGAAACACCCATTGAGAAGAAGAAGCGTAAGGAGGTGGCCATGCGGCGCAAGCGTAGAATGCGCTAGAGCTTGCTTGGCTGAAAAGGGAAGGGCGTGGCATTAGCATCGGGTGCAGATTGTTTCTGCATCCTACTTATCCATCTGCCAGCATTAAACGGTAAAATAAAAAGTTTGCACACCCGACGCTTGCTGGAAGGAGATTTCCCCCATGGCCCGCATGTACTACGATGCCGATGCCAATTTAGATTTGTTGGCAGGTAAGACAATTGCCATTATTGGCTACGGTTCCCAGGGTCATGCCCATGCCCTAAACCTGAAGGACAGCGGCATGAATGTCGTTGTTGGTCTGTACGAGGGCAGCAAGTCTGCGCAGCAGGCTCGCGATGCTGGTTTAGCAGTTCACTCGGTTGCTGATGCCACAAAAGCGGCTGACTTCATTATGATTCTGCTACCGGATGAGGTGCAGAAAACCGTTTATACCGACGAAATTCTTCCAAATCTCTCTGCAGGGAATGTACTGGCGTTCGCCCACGGCTTCAATATTCACTTTGCTCAGGTCGTGCCCCCAGAAAACATTGATGTGGTGATGATTGCACCGAAGGGCCCCGGCCACTTGGTACGTCGCACCTACACTCAGGGCCAAGGCGTTCCAGCTTTGTTTGCGGTTTATCAGGATGCTTCAGGGCAAGCCCGTGATCGCGCAATGGCCTATGCAAAAGGCATTGGTGGCACCCGAGGTGGTGTCTTAGAAACGACCTTTAGAGAAGAAACTGAGACCGATCTGTTCGGCGAACAGGCGGTTCTCTGTGGCGGCTTAAGTGCTTTAATTCAGGCGGGCTTCGAGACCCTTGTGGATGCAGGATATCAGCCAGAGCTGGCCTATTTTGAATGTCTGCATGAAGTGAAACTCATTGTTGATCTTGTTGTTGAGGGCGGCCTAGCGAAGATGCGCGACAGCATCTCCAATACAGCAGAGTACGGTGACTACACTCGCGGTCCTCGGATTGTGAATGATGAGACACGGGCTGAGATGCGGAAGGTCTTAAAGGAAATTCAGACAGGGCAGTTTGCGCGCGAATTTGTCCTTGAGAATGCATCAGGCAAAGCTGGATTTACTGCGATGCGTCGCAGAGAGGCAGAACATCCCATTGAAGAAGTGGGCAAAGATCTGCGAGCCATGTTTAGCTGGATGCCGAAAAATTAGGAGACTCCCTAATCACCGCTTAACTTAGTTGGTGTCATACCCTAGGTCCCCCCTTCCAGTCATGGAACAGGGGGCTTAGTTTTTAGCGATACCACTGCGGGAAAACATGAGCACGTTCAACGCATACCGCCAGTCCTCTTGTTGAAAGACTCGGCCTACGAATCAAGCTGCTGAACGCAAATCAAGAGAGGCCCCTCCATCCTTTATGGCTGTAGTAAATAACGTCAGTACGGGATAAGCAGGAGGAGCTAGGCTGAGAATCTCAAAACCATCAGCATGCTCCTCCCGTGTCTAGCTTAGAAGAACTCTTTTGCCACGTCGATGACTTCTGTCAAGCCTTTGAACCGCTCTGGCATCAAA
>CALFCG010000360.1 GCA_937951315.1 uncultured cyanobacterium | reverse complement strand
TATAAATCAGATTCCTAACCCTCATCTCAAAGGGCTTGGCGGGGAACGCCTCCATTAACGCCAGAGCGACCTCTCCGGCAAAGCAACCTGACTCAAACTCTTGAAAGCCACAGGCCAACATGCCATAGAGTGCATAAATTGAAGCAGAGGCTGGGATATTCCCATGTTGTAACAATAGAGAAAGTTGTTCACAAATAATAAGAGGTAAAAGCTCTGGCTTTGATTTGTAGGCATATCCCACCATCAGAGTTAACAGATCTTGAATCCTTAAAAACTGTGGGTTATTGGTTTGTGGCAACCCCACAAAATCATCAATTGTTCTAGTCTGCAATTCTGACTGGGTTTGACGAAATTTTTCCTGAATAGCCTCATGATTGCTATCCATTGAAATCTGTATACCCAGTGAATTTAAAACCTTGAAGCCTAACTCAAGGCCTACCGTCATTTTTCCCTGAGCCTGATCACTCGCAATTTTGGCAATGTAAATTGGCACTGCATCCGAAATAATCGAAATATGTTCTAATGCAGTCGAGCTAATCGTCTCAACGGCTTCAAAGTCACCGCTTAAATAATGAACATCTACCAACTCTGAATAAAGAGAGAGACTCAGGGCATACTCTGTCTTCCAGCCTTGATGCTGCAATAACTCAATCCCGCTCTCTAAATATGAGGCTGCTTCCGTATAGGCAATCGCGGCTTTGGCTTTTTGACCTGCTTCTAAATTCAGTTGAGCTAGCTGCTTTCGCTGGAATAGATCATCGATGAAATTCATCCCATGATTGAGGCTATTCACCACACTAAAGATGCTGATGTCGTATTCTGTTTCGAGCCGTTGTTTCAGTAAGATCTGACCGATTCTTAGATGATATTTTTTTATCTCTTCTTCTAGAATTAACGCGTAGGCAGCCTGTTGAACCCGATCATGCAAGAAGTGGTAGGTAATTGCGATATTCGGCTTAATCTCTAGAGCAGTATCAGCATCTTGATGATGAAAGAACTTATAGGCTTCGCTTTGAGGAAGAATCAACCCCGCTTGCAGCGCTGGCCATAAATCTGTTGCGACCTGCTCAGAAGTCCTTTCACAAACAATCGCCAACGTATCTAACTCAAACTGATTCCCAATACAAGCTGCGATTTTCAAAACCTCCTGAGTTGCCTCAGATAGATTTTGTAAGCGCTTCACCATGAATGCCACCACATCATCCGTTAGAGCTAACTGATTCAGCTGTGTGAGGTCACATTGCCAATAGCCAGATTCAGAGTCAAACGTGATATGGTCATCCGCCATTAGACCTTGCAAAAACTGGGTGGTGAAAAAGGGATTCCCTTGAGTCTTGTGATACACCAACTCAGAGAGGGGCAAAGAAATATCCGATTCACACAGGAGCGTATCAGCAACCAATTGATTGATATCACGTTGACTGAGGGGGGCCAGGGTCAAATTTTGGAACGACATGCCCTGCTGTTTCAGCTCATTGACAGCCAGCATTAACGGATGAGCAGGGAAAACCTCATTATCTCGGTAGGCGCCCAGTACCAATAAATAACCGATCTCAGCCTCATGCATCAGCAGATGTAGCAAACTCAAAGACGCTGAATCTGCCCATTGCAGGTCATCTAAAAACATCACAAGGGGATGTTCTTGAGTGCTAAACACCTGAATCAATTTGCCCAACAGCCGATTAAAGCGACTCTGAGCAACACTCCCTGACAATTCTGGTGCTGCAGCCTGTGGCCCAATAATTAGTTCAAGCTCGGGTATCACGTCGACCAAAACTTGACCACTTTCACCCAATGCCTCTAGGATTTCAGCTTTCCAATCCGCTAGCGCTGTATCAGACTCCCCGAGAAGCTGTCCAATCAAGCTTCGAAAAGCTTGCACAAAGGCAGAAAAAGGTATGTTGCGATTAAACTGATCAAACTTGCCCTTGATGAAGTATCCCTTTTGACGGGTGATGGGCTTGTGAACTTCATTCACCACCGCCGTCTTGCCAATGCCTGAGAAACCAGCCACTAACAAAAGCTCTGAACGACCTTGAGATACACGGTCAAAGGCATCCAGCAGGGTCTTGACTTCAGCTTCGCGACCATAGAGCTTTTCGGGAATGAGGATGCGATCGCAACTATCCTTTTGCCCTAGCTCAAATTCATATATCTCACCCTGCGCCTGCAACTGAGCCAGACATATTTCTAGATCATGTTTGAGCCCTAATGCACTCTGATAGCGATCCTCGGCATTTTTCGCCATCAACTTCAAGACCAGGCGAGACACCTGTGCCGGAATCTGGGGATTAACCCCATCGAGGGGCTGAGGTCGTTGGGCCAGGTGGCAATGAATCAACGTCATTGCATCGTCAGACTCAAACGGCAGCCCGCCTGTCAGCAGCTCATAGAGCGTCACACCCAAACCATAGAAATCAGTCCGGTAATCCAGACCCCGATTCATCCGCCCCGTTTGTTCCGGCGATAAATAGGCCAAGGTGCCTTCTAAATCGCCAGGGCTTTGCAACTCCTGCTGCTCCTTGGGCAACAAGGAGGCAATACTGAAATCGATCAACTGCACCTGATGGGTCTGAGGATGAATCAGGAGATTCGCTGGCTTAATATCCTTATGAATAATGTGATGCTGGCAAAGACCATAGAGAATATCGGCTAACTGCAGAGCAATCTCCAAAATCAATGCACACGATAAAGCCTGTTGCTCGCGATAGCGCTGGAGAGAAATTGACCCATCATCCCCCATCACTAAAACAGGGCCGTTCTCCCCAGACTCTAGACTCAGCGGCACAACCACACCCGGGATAGGTAAATTCTGAGTCAGAGTATATTGATTACGAAACTGGAGCAATTCGCGAAAGGTAGGGTGTTGAGATCGCAGCACCTTCAGAACCACAGGGCGTTGACATGCTTGAGAGAGCGCCCGATAGACAGATGTGTGATGCCCCTCGTAGAGGCACTCAGTGATCTGGTAGCCGTGGATTTCTGGAAATGGGGCCGTTACAACAGGTGCCATGAGCTAGACCAGACGAGCGATGAGAAACGATTGACAAGGCTGCTTTGTCTTATTCATTAAGGTAAGACCATAGATTAGGCCGTCGCATCAGCAAGACTGAGATATTCTTCCAGGATTCCCTCGATTTCCTCAACTTTGAATTGTTGAGCGAGTTTCAACAGTGGCCGGGCAAATTCTATATATTGACTCTCGTGAGCTGCCATTTGCTCTAATTGCTGACGCAAGCTGAGGACAATACCACTAGAGGCAAGCTCCAGGAGAAGTCTCAAATCATCTTCAGGCGGTACAACACAGTATTCTGTCTTCCGTGCGTTCAGTTCTGAAGCGGAAGCATCATGTTTGCCATCTAACAATGTCTCGTAGGTCCACTGCAATTCAAGAAGGTCTGAAACATATTTAAACAAGTCATTGCTATTAATGGGCTTGGCGAGAAAAGCATGTCCACCCGCATCTATCGCCGTCTGTGCATCTTTATGGGAGACAGAGGCTGAAGAAACAATCACTTTCACATCAACAAACACCTCTGAGTGACGGATGAAGCGAAGCACGTCAAACCCATCCATCACAGGCATCGCTAAATCCAAAATAACTAAATCGACGGTATAAGACTGGAGTTTATCGAGCCCAACTTTGCCATTCTCGGCTTCCAGTACATTGAAACCCAGCGGTTCAAGCAAGTTCGTAAACACAACGCGGTTCTCCCAGCGATCATCTATCACTAAAATCTGACGGCGCTCGCCTTGATAGCCCATGATGCGCTCATGGGCATTGGAGATGAGTTGCTGTTGGCCCCAATTCTCTGCCAGCGGTAAATCCACCGCAAAGAAAAACTCGCTGCCCTGACCGAACTGACTTTTCAACTGAATCTGACCACCCATCAATTGCACAATCTGTTGACTAATACTGAGTCCCAACCCCGTACCTTCAGAATGCTTCGTGTGATCACCCACCTGTTCAAAGGCAGTGAATAATTTTTCACAATCTTCTGGAGCAATCCCTACCCCTGTATCAATCACCTGAAATAGCAAGGAAACCTGCTGCTCAGCGAGCGTCAACACCTCTACTTTTAGGGTGACCGATCCTTGATCGGTAAATTTAATCGCGTTCCCGAGCAGGTTAATTAAGACTTGGCGTAGTCGCTGTTCATCCGCAATGACACCTTCTGGTAACTGCTCACTGGGCTGATAGCTAAATGTAACGCCCTTTTGCTGAGCCTTGATGTGACACATTTCCACCACACTTTGCAGTAAGGAGGGCAAATGTTGAGCAGTCGGCACCAGCTCCAATTTGCGGGCTTCAATCTTCGAGAGGTCTAAAACATCGTTAATTAAGGTCAGCAGATGGGAACCACATTGAGAGATCACCCCCACCCCATGCTGAACCTGAGTCGGAATTGTTTTGTCACGGCTTAATATTTGGGCATAGCCCAAGATGCCATTTAAAGGAGTCCTCAATTCATGGCTCATATTGGCCAAAAACTCACTCTTAGCTTGATTGGCCTGTTGAGCGGCAGCCTCTGCTTCTTTATAGGGGGTAATATCCTGGAAAATGCCAATGATGCCCATGACATCACCTTTAGTGTCATACAGTGGCACTTTGCTGGTTTCTAACCAGCTTTTTGTCCCATCGGCCTGTAACAGTGGTTCGACAATACCCAGTTGAGCCATCCCAGATTCCATCACGTTGCGATCGCATTCGATATAAAAGTCTGCTTCTTCCCTTTTCCAGGGCATGTCATAGTCTGTCTTGCCCACAATCTCCTGCGGTTCCATACCCGCTACCTGGGCAAAACTTTGATTACATCCTAGATACACATTTTCTCGATTTTTCCAGAAGATAGATTGGGGAATATTAGTCATCACCAGGTTGAGCAGCTGTTGAGATTCAGAGAGTTCCTGGGTGCGCTCGTTCACATTTTGTTCGAGGAGCTGAGAATACTCCTGCAATCTCTGAAACGATGTTTGCAGTTGAACAGCCATGTGGTTAAACGAACCCGCTAACTGCCCAATTTCGTCATCACGTTCTATCGGTAGAACCGCATCCCAATGCCCCTCAGACAAATGGTGGGCAACCCTATTGAGGCGGAGAATGGGCAGGATGACAACTGTTTTGCCTAACCACCAAACTAACGGCAACGAAAGCAAGAGCACAACCCCCATAATCCCCCCTGAAGTCAGCAGGGCTGATGTTGTAATTTGTTCGACTGATTTTGCACTTAATTCGATAATCAGAATGCCATCTGGACGCCCCTGTTTACCTTTGATGGGAGCATATCCGATCAGAACAGACTGTCCATGGTGACCCCTGCTAATTTTGGTGTCCGCAATCGGCCCCTCAATACTTTTGTTCTGCACTAAGGTTGGTGGCAAATGGTGAACCAGTTCCCCCACCTGGATATTGTGTAGGTCGGTAATGTTGTTTGACTCTGCCCCACTTGTCTCTACCTCATAGCCCATAACGATTCGATATCCCCCCTCTCGAAATCGAACGGTATAGGCACATAGAATATCAGGCACTGAAGTTCTCAGTTCCTGGAGCTGCTTTTCGAGAGCCGTGTAAGAGGCTGTTTTTGCGTCTTCCGGGTTACGAATTAAGGAATGGGCATCACTATCCAGTTTTTGGGCGGCCAAGCCGACAGTACCCTGAAGACGATCGCGTAGAGCCTCCTGCTCCAATGAAGAAATTTTCCAATAGAGTGCAAAGCCAAGCACTCCTGTCGTCAACGTAATTAAAGCAGAATAGGCCGCTATAATCTTCGTCCCTAAGGTCCAACGCATGATTCAGCAACCTCACTCCAAACTTTTGCGATCGGACACTTGTGGACCATCCCCACTCGTTGCGTTATGTACATCTAAAGCGTTTGAGAAAGCTGCATTGTTGGTGAGTCGCTTAATGACAGATTGATGAACAGAATTGATGAACTCTGGCATCCCGTTCGGTGTCAAAAGAATCACACCATATGGATGGCTTCCCACGGTGAGATTATCTCGGAGCGTGGGATAGAGTTCAGCATCGGTTGCAGTATTGACGATCTGGCCCCTGGTCAGGGCCTCAAACTGAGTGGCCCACTTGCCGATAGTTGCACCCCCAGACTTAATCAGGCATCGAAGGTTCATCTCAACACCTGCAAACTTCTGTAATTTGGAGGCAAATGTTTCTGATTCATGAGTTGAACAGTACTCCACCTGAAAACGTGAATGAATCAAAGGCTGAAAATCATCACAGGTATGAGGGACGAAACTGATGTTGCTTGCCGAGCAAGAAATTGGGACTCTAGCGCAATGCAACCTGGATATGATGTCAGCAGAGGAGAATTCATTGCTTGACCAGGAAATCATGAGCACAAGTATGGACTCGCAAGGGTACCTCCTAGGATTCCCACCTTAAGAATTCAAAGATCAATCGAGACAAAAGTACAGCTAGGCGCCCTGAACGCCCCCTGTCCTCAAAGTTCTGTGGCAGAATTGCTCTATGCTTACCCAGCCCCAGTGCCCCCCATGTCCCCATCAACTCGAATTGCCGTTATTGGAGATATACACAATCACTGGAACACACAAGATCATCTAGCTCTAAAGTCCCTCAATGTTGATTTGGCGCTCTTCGTCGGAGACTTTGGCAACGAAGCGGTAGACGTCGTAAAGCAGATTGCAACCCTTGATTTGCCCATTGCCACTGCCTTTGGCAACCATGATGCTTGGTATACCGCCACGCCTTGGGGCCGTAAGCGCTGTCCCTATGATCGCAACCAAGAAGACTGGGTCACACAGCAGATGGCCTTACTCGAACATGCTGATACCAGCTATCGCCACCAAGACTTTGAAACAGTGAGCGTCATCGGCGGACGTCCCTTTAGTTGGGGCGGTCCCGATTGGCGTTTTACAGACTTCTACGGTGAGCGGTTTGGTGTGCATGATTTTGAAGAATCAGCGCAGCGTATCCAAGCTGCAGCCAATGAAGCAGTCAATGATACGCTCATTTTCCTGGGTCACAACGGTCCCACGGGTCTAGGCAAAGAACCCGAAGATACCTGCGGCAAAGATTGGCGGCCCATTGGGGGAGACTATGGTGATCCCGATTTAGCGACAGCCATTACAGCAGCCAAGGATCAAGGCAAGTCAGTGCCATTGGTGGCGTTTGGCCATATGCATCATTCCCTCCGGCATACCAAAGAGGTGCAGCGAACGCGTCTCTGCCGACAAAACGGGACTGTGTATTTAAATGCGGCCTGTGTTCCTCGAATTAAGGACACTGAGACGGGTGAGCAACATAATTTTTCGGTCGTGACGCTGCAAGACAATCAAGTCACTGAGGTCAATCTTGTATGGGTCGACGCAGACCTTGCGATCGCATCTACAGAATGCCTATACACCAAGACTACTTTTGATTGATTTGAAGTCTTTAGCAGCATCAGCAAAAGCCCCAATGGCTAACTCCGCCTTCAGAGACAGCGCTATATGC
>CALFCG010000359.1 GCA_937951315.1 uncultured cyanobacterium | reverse complement strand
CAGTCCGAAGGGGGCATTCCCCGAGTGGCAGCAGGTGATTGCGGGAGGAGAACCCGAGTTATTGGTGGATCAATCCGTTGGGTTGGAACCGCAGTTTGCTGTTTATCAAGTTCAGACTGCACCGACAGGAGCTGTGCAACTCCGGCCTATTTTGCTAAATAAGCCTGCCTTTAAGCATCCGGTTTATACACAAAGTCTAGCTTTAGCCCAGAGAGGACTTTGGAAACCTGCACGCAATTTGCTGCTGACGGTGAAGCAGGCTCAACCTGAGAAATGGTCTCCCCAAGCGCAAGCCCAACTGACATTGATTGAACGCCATGCCAAGGTGACGGAGGCCCGCGCGCGGCAATCTTCTGCTAGCCCCGTGCAGAAAATTATGGCCTACACCGTCAATGGGTCTTGGCGAGCTGCATTGACGGTTTTTGAAGATAAACAGACGCGCTCCGAAGATGTGCGTTCGATGTTGGATGCTGATTCAGGGCGACTCAAACAGCGGATTGATGCGGTGTTGGCGGTACAGCCCCGACAAAAGGATGTGATTGCATGGGGGGCCATGCTGGTCCATGTGCAGCGAGGGCCCGATGCTGCCCTGACTTGGACCCGTGAAAAAGCGCCCGGTGATTTCACCTTGCTGAAGCAAGTCCAGGCTTTATTGGAGCGGTTAGAAACCCCATCGAGTCCTCAAACGCCTTCTCCCTTTGATAAGGCGAAAGCAAAGCCTAAATCTGAGCCTCAGCAGGTACCCGCTTCTTCGAAGGTCGAGCGTTCATCTGTACCTAAGCCTGTTCCTGAGAAGGAGGCAAATTCTGAGGCGCAGCTGTCAGAGCCTTCTCACCAGCCAGAAACAGAGAATAATCCAACGTCAGACAATATTGAGGCACCTCGCGAGACTGAGAATAACTCGGAACCCCTTCTAGAGCCGGATGAGTCTTTGATTCGCCCCAATGAACCTCTGGCGCTATAGGAACGAGGTCAAAAGGCCTAGATCCCGAGCCAAACTGGACCGGTTTCTTCGTCAAAAAGGGCTATGCTAAGTCTTTACGAAAGCGAAGGGAAGTAACTATGGAGGCACTCGTCGGCAAGGATCTCTTGAGTTTGGCGGACTTGAGTGCACCTGAGCTACAGGGCGTACTCTCGCTGGCGACTCAAATGAAGGCAGGGACTGCTAGTCCTGTCTCAAAAAAGGTTTTAGGACTTCTGTTTACCAAGGCTTCGACCCGCACGCGGGTGAGTTTTTCGGTGGCGATGTATCAGCTGGGTGGGCAGGTCATTGACCTGAACCCCAATGTGACGCAGGTGGGACGCGGAGAGCCTTTAGAGGATACGGCACGGGTGCTGGATCGGTACTTGGATGCGATCGCAATTCGCACATACGACCAACAAGATCTTGTCACCTTTGCCCATTATGCTCAGATGCCTGTGATCAATGCTCTGACGGATTTAGCCCATCCCTGCCAAGTGTTGGCGGACCTGCAGACGATTCAGGAAAACTTCAAACAGTTCTCTGGCTTGACGCTGACGTATTTTGGCGACGGCAATAATATGGCTCATTCGCTGTTGCTGGGCTGCGCACTGATGGGTGTCAACGTTCGAATTGCGGCGCCGCAGGATTATCAACCTCTTTCAAACGTTGTACAAAAAGCTCAGCAAATTGCAGGTGATCGGAGTGAAATCACCATCACCACTGATGCAAAGGCTGCAGCAGAAGGAACGCATATTTTATACACCGATGTGTGGGCCAGCATGGGGCAAGAGGATTCTGCGGAAAGCCGCATTCCTCTATTTGAACCCTATCAGGTGAATGCAGAGCTTTTGGCGTTGGCGAATCAAGATGCGATTGTGTTGCATTGTTTGCCAGCTCATCGAGGGGAAGAGATTGCCCATGATGTGATGGAGGGACAGCAGTCCCGCATTTGGGATCAGGCTGAAAATCGACTTCATGCTCAAAAGGCTTTGCTGGCTTGTTTGCTTGGAGCAAATTAGTCACAATGACACTGAGTGTCTCCCTTGTTGTATAGAAACTTAGAAAAATATCGGTTAATTCATCAAGGAAAGCAAACGATAAGTTGCTTTTAATCACAGATTTTTAGGTGCTTCTGTCTTTTGTGGACTGATTAACTTCTTGAAAGGAGTGAATCAGACTGTCTTTGTAATACCTCTCAAGCAATAAATTGATTTTTGGCATCGCCCATATTGTCCGAAATGACGACTAAATATCCATCGGGGTCACGGAACCAAATTTCATGTTGCTTTGCGTTCTGATTAATATGTGGTTCCGCCACTATTTCTGGAGCTAGCTTTCGCACTTTAGAGACACTGGCTTCGAAATCATCTGTGCGAAACCACAAGATAATCCCATTCCCAACTGGTAGCTCTGCATCACACATCCCAGGGTGCTCTGCTGTATTCCAACAATGGAGCTGTAATAGTAATTTCCCGTCATGTGTCAACATCTCATACTCATTTCCGCCATGAGCACTTTCACACCCTAAAAGATGTTGGTAAAAAAGACTGCTAGCTTCAACATCTCTCACAGTGATTAACGGCTCTATTTTCATTCTCTACTCCTTTTGGATAGAACTCCCTGTCCTTGGAATCAGATATCAGGTCGAATAACCTGATATTGCTTGTATCCTTCTCATATATTGACCTGAACAC
>CALFCG010000358.1 GCA_937951315.1 uncultured cyanobacterium | reverse complement strand
TTGAGATCACGACTTTCGCGAGCAGCATCCACCGCTAGCGGATCAGTATCAACGCTATAGACCTTCTCAACCCCGAGCAAGGCTGCCGCAATCGACAAAATACCCGAACCACAGCCAATATCTGCCAGGGTTCGAGTTTGCGAAAGTTGAGATTCTAAAGCTCGCAAGCAAAGCTGCGTCGTGGCATGGGCCCCAGTCCCAAAGGCAACCCCTGGGTTGAGGGTAACCACTAGACGATCCGTCTCCGGCAGCGGCAGCCAAGCCGGATGGATCAGTAAACGGTCCCCGATTTCTTCCGAGTGCCAATGATCTTTCCAGCTTTTGGCCCAGTCCTCTTCAGGGACAATCTGCCAGGTTATGGAGAGGGAGCCACACTCCATGTCAGCAACATCCTGGCGCAGTATGGTCGCAATCTGTTCGAGATCGGGGACTTGCCCCTCAGGCAAATAGCCACGCACCGAAAACTGCTGCTCTGTTTGCTGGCTTGCAGTTCCAAGACAACCTTGTTCCTGCAAGCGCCAGCAAATCGGGTCATCTAAGGCCGGATCAGCAATGACCGAGATTTCCCACCATTGCGTCACTGGAGGGTCACAATGTATGCATCCCGGATGCCCTCAGCCTTATTGATCTCTTTGACGACGCCTTCGGGGGGTAGATCGTCTAAGCTCAAAACCATGACCGCGTCCCCACGGACCATTTTGCGGCCCACCTGCATGCTGGCGATATTGACATTGAAACCACCCAGCAAAGAACCAATCTGACCAATAATCCCGGGCATATCTCGGTGCAGGGTAATCAGCATATGGTTAGCTGGAGCCACATTCACAGGGAAATCGTCAATGTCAGTAATCCGAATTTCATTGGCCCCCAGAAGCGCTCCTGTCACAGAACGAGTTTCCAAAGGTCCCTTGGCAGCCAAATGAATCGAACCAGCATAGTCTCGGGCCGCAGCGTCGCGGGTTTCAATCACCCGAATGCCACGTTCCTTGGCTTCAATGCCCGCATTAACGTAGTTGACGCGCTCCTGCAAAGCAGGGGAAAGCAGACCTTTCAAAGCAGCAATTACAATCGGATCGCTTTCGTTGTTCGCCAGTTCTCCCTGGAGACGGACATCTAAAGACTCAATGCGTCCGCCGGCCAGTTGCCCCACGAGGTTCCCTAAGGTCTCAGCCAAGAGCATATAGGGCTGGAGCTTCTCGAGAACTTCAGGCCGCAATCCAGGAATATTGACCGCAGAACGGGCCGGGAGTCCAAGCAGGACATCACGAATTTGCTCAGCCACATCCACCGCTACGTTGGTCTGCGCTTCTTCGGTGGAAGCCCCCAAATGGGGCGTTAAAATCAAGTCCCCTTCAACAGCGCAGAGGGGAGACTCGCCCAGGGGTTCGTTCTCAAAGACATCAAGAGCTGCCCCCGCAATTTGTCCGGCATCTAACGCTTTAGCCAAAGCAGGCTCATCAATAATGCCACCTCTGGCACAGTTGACAATGCGAGCCGTAGGCTTCATTTTCGCCAGGGTCTCAGCATTAATGAGATGGTAGGTTTCAGGTGTTTTAGGAATATGGAGGGTGATGTAATCGGCTTCGCTAAATAGAAAATCTAGCTCTACCAGTTTGCACCCCAACTGCTCTGCTCTTTCCTGAGAGAGGAAGGGGTCGTAGGCAAGAAGCTGCATCCCCATTGACCGAGCAACCTTTGCAACATGGGAACCAATTTTCCCCAAGCCCACAACACCCAGCGTTTTTTTGTAAACTTCAACCCCTGTAAATTTTTTGCGTTCCCATTTACCCGCTTTGAGAGACACGTTGGCTTTAGGAACGTGGCGAGAGAGAGCGAGCATCATCGTCAAAGCATGCTCAGCTGCCGCAATGGTGTTCCCCTCAGGGGAGTTGACCACGACAATGCCTTTGCGGGTGGCGGAGGGAATATCAACATTATCGACACCAACGCCGGCACGACCGATAATTTTGAGGAGCTTACCGGCTTCAATCACTTCGGGGGTTACTTTAGTACCCGAACGGATCATTAAGGCATCGTAGTTGGGGATAACCTGAATGAGTTGTTCAAGCGTAAGGTCGGTTTGAACATCAACTTGAGCAACTTGACCCAGCAGTTCAATACCAACGGGATCAATGGGATCGGAAACGAGGACCTTAGGCATGATTTAAGTCTGTAGTGTGTGTTCAATAAGGCTGAGCTGGCAAGGAGGCCAGTGAGGCCGCAACCCTTTTCACGCCGCTGGCGATTTAACTGTAAGCAGCTATTGTACAGAATTGAGCTGTCCGAGTGAAGATTACTTAAAGCCCTCTTTAGACAATTGCATTGTCTACCGAACGTAAGCGACCGTCTTCCATGTGAATCAGGCGATCGGCAACATCTAAGATTCGGTTGTCGTGGGTGACGATGATAATGGTGCAGCCCTGCTGTTTAGCAAGCTTTTGCATCAGTTCCACCACATCTCGACCGGTGTGTTTGTCGAGAGCTGCCGTGGGTTCGTCGGCGAGAACAATCTTAGGTTGACTGGCAAGAGCCCTTGCGATCGCAACTCTCTGCTTCTGTCCCCCTGATAGCTCCTGTGGAAAATAGTTTTTCCACTCCTCAAGTCCAACGGCTTCCAACATCTCTGCACTTTGTTGCACCGCTTTGGCCCCTGAGATCTCAGGATGTAAATCCAGAGACATCTGAACATTCTGGCGTGCCGTCAAGGAATGGAGAAGATTATGGGACTGAAAAATATAGCCAATATTGCGGCGCACCTTCACCAGCTTATTCAT
>CALFCG010000357.1 GCA_937951315.1 uncultured cyanobacterium | reverse complement strand
CATCAGGTGGTGGTGGCGAAGCGAGCGAATAGTTGTGGGGGTCGGGGTGTTTTTAAGATTTGGTATGAACAGAAGTCTTTCTGGATTGATAATAGTCTGACTGGAACGCGATGTTTTGAAACCTTCGCCCAGGTTATGCAGTATCTGCAGGGTGGCGATCTACTTCCGTTGCAGTTTGTGCGCTATCTCAAGGGTGTCTCTGCTGGTGATAAACGAGTGGTGGTGGTAGATGGAGAGATCTATGGGGCCTACACCCGACGCTCGAAGAGTGGCTACTGGGTCAATAATGTCAGCGTTGATGGTGAATGCGAGGTGGCGGAGGTGACGCCTGCTGAGCGAGAGGCCATTGAGGGTACTGTGGAAGCCTATTGCGATCGCAACCTCCATACCCTTGGCTATGATTTCTTGCTAGACGATGATGGTATCTGGCGCATCAGTGAAATCAACGCGGGAAATATTGGCGGATTTGCGCGGTTGGAGGCGCTGACGGGTGAAAGGATTTGCGATCGCTTTATCTCATGGCTCCTTCAGTTTGCAAGCACCTCAGTACAGCCTCCTCAAACACTGTTGAGAGCCTAGGCTGTTTCTGGTTCTTTGGGCAGAAATTATCATTTGGGCTTTGCTGGTAGAGGAGAGTAACGATGTGGGTCTGGTTGTGAAATTATATCCTCACTCAACTTCTCTGTCTCGGCGACAGCTGTGCCATGCGCAAAAAGATTAATCCCACTATTTCTTGAAGGTTGATTTCTATGAACCTTCAAAATAACCACCAATTCTTCCTTCTAAAGTACTTTAGACTTAGCTCATAGGAGAAGAGCGTTCATAGCTCTATCTCTTGGTCACTTTCACTACAGTTTTGCTAAAGAAAAAGCATTAATATCTTCTCAATAAATTAAAACGTTAAATGCATCCATAAAATTTGCTCTCAACTCAGTCCCCTGTTACTCCTAACATGGGGGCTTTCTGTTTCAGAATGGGCCAGATTCTGAAAGCAGGAAAACTGCCTTGCGTCATGACTAAGAACTGAACCTTTATCTTTTTATAAGAGTATTGCATACGATACATTTTTATTTTGAGTAAGCCATTAGACTGCATTTAAGTCACACCCCTTGGTGTTTGCTTGTTAACATTCCTGCTGAGCCTAGACACCAGACTCAGTTAGCCTCTAAGACATTAGTCTTGGAGGCTTTTGATCGCTTAGGAGATATAAGTCATATATTTTTCCCTTCATTAATAGAGAAATTAGACACTAGGGGAAGGGGGAGATATAGAAGTGAAATGTGCGATGGGAATGACTGGATACTGTTGGTGCATTCCCTGAAATCAGCGGGAATCTGCAGGGAAGTAAGACCTTCATTGACTTTTGTGTATCAGCGTAAAATGTAGCCATATCCTCGGACAGTATGAATGAGGCGTTGTGGGTTGTGCTGTTCTAGTTTCTGTCTTAAGTGGGAGATATAAACATGCACAATGTTGTAGTTCTGCAAGTGCTCATAGTTCCATACTTCTTTGACAATTTGCTGACGCGATAAAACACTCTTCGGATTTTTGAGGAAGTACTCCAATAATTCAAATTCTTTGACTGTTAGCTTGATTAAGTGAGTTTCATAAAAAACTTCCCGAGTCGTGCGATTGAGGGTCAGAGATGCATGCCGAAGCATCTGCTGATTTTGCAAATTTCTGAGGCGCGTTCGGACTCTGGCGAGGAGTTCCTCAACTCTGAAAGGTTTGGTTAAATAATCATCAGCACCTGAATCTAAGCCGGCAACGCGATCCGCAATCCGATCTTTTGCTGTTAATAAAATAATAGGGACTTTGCTACCCGTCTGACGGAGACGACGACAAATTTCTAGGCCAGATAAGTATGGCAGCATCCAGTCAATAATCACCAGATGTGGATCGAGCTGACGCACACTCATGAGACCTGACATCCCATCGTTGCAGACGGTGACGCCATAGCCTGCTGACGTTAGCTCTAGGTTTAGAAATTGAGCCAAGCGTGGCTCATCTTCAACGAGTAGAATCTTTAGGCTCATGTTGGTTTTAGAGGTAACTGCACAGAAACCCGCGTGCCAGATTGTCGGTCTGATTGAATCTCTAGCTGACCGCCATGATCTTCAAGAATCTGTTTGACGATGGCAAGTCCGAGGCCATTGCCCGCAGGCTTGGTTGTGAAAAAGGGCATTGTGAGATGAGGGAGTGCTTCGTGGGGAATGGGAGGACCCCAGTTTTGAACTTGAATGCGAACCGCGGATTCTGCTTCAAGGGATGTGATTTGCCAAGTGATTTCCTCTGTCGAGGGGGATGCTTCACAGGCATTCGTGATCAAATTCATCATGATCTGCTTGAGCTTGTCCGCGTTACCCAGAATTTCAATCGGTTCAGGGGCAGGGCGTAAAACGATTCTGTGTTTGGCTATTTTGGGCATTAGCTGCATCTGTGCCCAGAACTCTGTCATCAGCATATTGAGCTCTAGAACAGAGTGCTCTAGAGGGCAAGGCTTGGCATATAGAAGGATTTCATTGAGCAACCGCTGTAGTCGTTCTGCTTCCTCTAGGGCTAAGTTCAATCGTTGCTGAGAGGTCTCTGGTAAGTCGAGGGTCTCAAATGACTGCAGTGCCATCAGAATGGTGGTCAAAGGATTCCGCACCTCATGGACAATCATGGCGGAACGTTCACCGATTTGAGCGAGCCGTGATTGGGGCTGATGGGCAATGCTCTGCAGCACCTTACTAATGTGAGGATTCAGATTCACCACGGTCACACCATTGTTGGACGAGGCTAAGTCCTGAAAAGGCGTGTTGGGAGTCGGCTTAGAGAAATATCCTCCTGCTGCTCTGCGGCGTAGTGTTCGAGAGTGAGTGAGACTGTTAGCAAAAGTCATGGTAATACTTTCATCTTCAAGACAGCTTAGGTTTCGGGGACGGCTTCCTGGAGGGCTTTACGGGCAATGCGGGTGACATAGAGGGTGACAGCGACTGTCGCAATGAAGCCGATAATGCGAATGGCCCATTGAACGGTTGGATCGGAGGGCTGGTTTTCTGCACCAATGGTGGCAATGCTGCCCGCTAAAGAGCCGATATAGACGTACATAATGGTGCCGGGAATCATGCCCACGCAGCCCAAAACATAGTCCCGCAAAGAAACGCCTGTTACCCCTAGTCCGTAGTTGAGAAGATTGAAGGGGAAGACTGGGGAGAGTCGCGTTAACAACACAATTTTGAAGCCTTCACGCCCCACAGCTTTATCGATGGCGTTGAATTTGTCGTTGCCAGCGATGCGTTTTGAGACCCAGCCACGTGCTAAGTAGCGGCCAATTAGAAAGGCCAATGAGGCCCCCAAGGTTGCACCGACAAAGACGCAAATTGAACCTTGGATGACGCCAAAGACAACGCCTGCTCCTAGTGTCAAGATCGAGCCGGGTAAGAAGGCGATCGTTGCAACGATATAAATCGCGATGAATGCGGCAAAACCCAATGGACCTAGGTCATCTACCCACTCAAGGGCGTTGCGTAGTAGATCTTGGGGATTGAAGCTAGCGGTACTGCCCTGGGCAAGAGCAGGTGCAGTTGTCAGGAAGGTAACGATCAGGGCTAATCCGAAGAGTCTCAGTATCTTATTCATCGCTCTCCATTGATTCGTTGTGTTGTTCTGCCAATAGCTAGGAGTCCCAACTACAGAGGGAGTCGGTGGCTGACTGTTGATAAGGCGTCTGTGTTCTCTTGCAAAAGGGAGGGATTTGAATGTCTTGCCCTTTGTTCAGGTGTGCTGATGACTGGTGGAGTGGACTGTCGATGGAGTTGCGATCTCAACTCCATCTATAGAGATGCCATGAGACTGTGAGCCATCTCAGTATTGGTAAGGTTCATACACTCGCTCTCCCCTTGGAGATAAACGAACTTTGATATTCCAAAATATAGTGTTGAAAAATGACCGAAAGCCCTTGCTGTATTAAGAGGCTGCTGTGTTGTCTTTTCAAGATTCTCTGTTCCATCCTTTCAAAAAAACGCACACAATTTGTGAGGTCCTTGAGAGGATTTATCAAAGCAGCTGGGTCAGCTTATCGATCATTTCTGAAAGGTGGATTTCTGGGATCTAACATGTCCAGGATCTTGGCTGCTATTTTATTGCTATCGTCCAGCATTTCTTGAGCCAGAGCTTTAATCTCAGGGTCATCAGAACCTAACGATTCTGAGGCCATATCTGCGATTTCCATTTGTAGGACCAGCATTTCCATTAATTTTTTGCGTCGCTGGTGAGCAGGACTGACTTCGGTACGAAACGGAGAAGCGATCAATAAGCCTGACTCTGGTGCCTTAGGAGAATTCGACAGTGTCTTTTGCAGAGGCGTTGCTGTGGCAGGGGTGGCGACACACAAAGCTATGACCGAAAGGGCAGAGCTTAATCGGTAGGGAAAAGTCATTTAAATACCTCACGTTGTTTACCTGATGGGTGAGCCAAGGCCACAGGCTTGCTCACCCATCCCATTCCGCGCCCGAGTCTAACGCTGAATCAGATGACTCAGAAAGACAGTGATTGCGACTCACTTGTAATTGAAAGTGGTTTCAATAATGCACAATCACCTTAGCGCTGGACCCTTATTGGAGGTCTTTTAGAATTCTGCAGAAACTAACAAAATCTTGCTTTTCTGACTTTCTCCCTCCATAAGAAAATCTAAATTTAGTATCCAAATTGACCGTTTTTTAAAAAATAGATAATTGTAATACTTTGTCCTCGAATTGTTAGCTGAGAAAAGCGTCAAATAGATTAAGCGTGCGCAGGCGCAGCGTTGCGGCAAGAGCATCGTACTGGATTTTTATCCTTAACATTGAGCGCACTCTAGCTCTGAGTTCAAGGCTATTGATGGGTTTAGAAATGAAGTCATCTGCACCTGCATTGAGCGAGCGGGCTAAATCTTCTTTAGACGTCAATGCTGTCACAATAATGATGGGAATGTGTTTCCAGTTGGGGTTATTTTTAATCTGCTGGCAGGTCTCAATGCCATCCATCCCCGGCATCATAACGTCGAGTAAAATGACGTCTGGTTGTAAGGCATCTAGTTTTTGCAGGGCCTCCTGACCACTGGGGGCGTAAGTGAGCTGGTATCCTTCACGCATCAGTAACCCCTCGATGACATCGAAGATCCGTTCTTCATCATCAACGACGAGGATTGAATGTTGTTTGCTATCCATGGGATATCTCAAAGATTGGCATTGTGTCTGATTGCTTCGCCGCTATCTGAGCTTCAGGTGTTTGGTTATCATCTGGGTTAACTGCTCCATTTTTAGCGGTTTGACAAGTGCATCGCTGAAGCCTGCTGCTCGAAACTCCGCTTCATTCTCGGGAAGGAGGGAGGTCAGGGCGATAATGGGGGTATGGGGCAGGTGGAGCTTAATTTGACGGGTTGCCTCTAGGCCGTCGATCTGGGGAAGTCTGATATCCATAAAGATCAGGTCTGGGCGATAGGTTTTGGCCAGTTCGATCACCTCTGGACCGTCTTTGGCTGTCTCAACGCGATACCCTGCTTCTTCTAGATAATCTGACAGTAACAAGAGAATGGGTTCACGATCTTCGGCTAGTAAAATCAAGGGCGCAAGGGACTCTTGTGGTTGATATAGTTCTAGGGCTGTGTTCTCCATCGATGGAGACTTGGCTTGAGGTTCCAGGTTGGATGGCAACGTCACGGTAAAGCGACTGCCTTGACCCACCTGACTTTCGATGTGGACTGTACCGCTATGTAAAGCGGCGATGCGTTGCACTAGTACTAAGCCGAGTCCCGTTCCTCCATAGTGGCGCGAACGCGCACTATCAAGCTGGACGAACGGTTGAAAGAGTTTTGAGAAATCGTCCGTGGCAATGCCGATGCCAGTATCTGTCACGCTGAGTTCTATGGCTGTGCCAGTGGTCTGGGCACTCACTGTTATCTCACCGCCTTCTGGCGTGAACTTTATGGCGTTACTCAAGAGGTTTAGCAATATCTGGCGGAGCCGAATTTCGTCTCCGATCAGCTCACCCACGTCCGCTGACACTTGGTTGAGTAAGGTAATGTGCTTAGCCTGGGCCTGCCGTTGAAAAGAGGCTAAGCTACTTGCTGCCAGAGACTCCAATGAGACGGCGTTAAGCTGTAGCGCAAGATTGCCGGATTCAAGCTTGGAGAGGTCCAATAGGTCATTAATCATAGCCAAGAGATGTTGACCACTCTGCTCAATGGTCTCTACTGACTTATTTTGCTTCGGTGTGAGCGGTCCATAGACCTTATCTTGCAGGACTTCGGCCAGGCCGATGATGGCTGTCAGGGGGGTGCGGAGTTCATGGCTCATGTTGGCTAAAAAATTATCTTTGAGCTGCAGAGCGTTTTTGAGATCGGTATTGGTTTGCTCTAACTGCTCACTCATTTGACGATATTGAGTTTTGGCCTGTCTTTGGCGCTGATATAGCTGATAGTTGTCAATGGCAACGGCTGCTTGCTCGGCCAAGACTTCGGCCAGTTGAATCTCTTCAGGCATGACGGTGTGAGGTTGCCGGAAGAAAGAGCAGATTGTCCCAATGACTTCACCGATGGGAGTTCTGAGGGGAATGCCGAGATAGGCAAAATATCCTTCAGGACCTCGGGCTGCAACGGCAGAGATATCTTCAATAAAAAGGGTTGCCCCCCTAGTTAAAACATCGTTTGTGAAAGTGTCATGGAGGTTATAGTTTTTCTCTGGCTTGATTTCGATGCTGCTGGCTAAAATTCGATACTGTCCTTGTTGTCGAAGCGTAACGACGGACCAGTCGGTTTTGATGAGTTGGCTGAGGCCGCAAACAATATTCGTGAGGTAGGTGCTTAGATTGTCTTGGCGATAACTGAGGGAGGTTAAGACCTTTAAGAGTTGTGCTTCCTGGTAGCACTTCAGGTCGGGTGTATCCGTCATTTTTCGATGGCTCCTAATGCCTGTAGCATCTGTCGGCGCGAATGTGTGAGTCCTTGGGTTCCCATAATATTCAGCCCCTCGTAGGGTTTCTCTAAGGTGAATGTTGTGATGGGCTGGCCTGAGTCGACGGCCCATAGGCGAAGGGTGCTATCTTGCCCGCCACTCACTAAGTGCTTCCCGTCGGGGCTAAAGGCGATGGACCAAATCGAATGGGTATGCCCTGTTAAAATCTGGCGACATTGGCCGGTGACGATGTCCCAGAGGCGGATGGTATTGTCGGCCCCACCGCTGGCAAGGGTCTGACCATCAGGGCTGAACTGTACGGTAAAGACAAGGCTGTCATGTCCCCGCAAGGTTTGGCGACATTGACCAGAGGGGAAATCCCAGAGCTTGATTGTACCGTCTTCGCTGGCAGAGGCTAGCATTTGGGCGCTGATTGCAACTGACCAGATGCTTCCGGTATGGCCTGTTAGCGTTTGGTAGCAGGCACCTGTCTGAAGATCCCAGAACTTGATGCTTTGATCGGTGCTGCTGCTGATCAGGGTGTGATGTGAGGGGGCAAAGGTGACTGAGAGAACCCAGCCCGTATGACCTCTCAAGGTTCTGAGACATTGGTGGTTAATGGTATCCCAGAGGCGAATTGTCTGATCGGCACCGCCGCTGGCGAGTTGTTGGTCGTCCGGTGCAAATGCAATGGTCCAGATTTTGCCATTGTGACAAGTTGTCAGGGTGGACTGTAACCCACTGTCCGTTTCCCAGACTTGAAGGGAGCCATTCTCGCCTCCACTGACCACCGCTTTTCCGTCAGGACTGAAGGCAACACAGCGGCTGTAAGGTTGCCGGAGTTTGTGGGAACAGGTGTGCGTCTCAAGGTCCCAAATTCTGATGATCTGATCCGTGCTGCCGGTGGTAAGGGTCTGGCCGTCGGGACTGAAGGCAATGGACCAAACGGCATTGGTATACCCCTGGAGGGTGCGTGTGCGATGGATGAGGCAATTCCCGTGGTTCTCGGGGTGGGCGTTTACCCGCCACAACCCGATTTTTTGTTTGTCGCAGGCGACAAACTGCTGTCCATCAGGGCTGAAGGCCACCGCCCAGATCTGACTGTCATAGCCAGTGTGGCATTGGATGAGAGCTCCGGTGGGGACGTGCCAAAATCGGAGATATTGGCGATCGCCTGCCCCTAAACGTTTTCCATCTCCGCTAAAGGCAAGGGACCACACGGACGTTAGGTGATCGATTGTATGAAGGCAATGACCGGTTTGCACATCCCAGAGCTTAATCATTTGGGCTTCACTGCTGGCCAGATATTGGCCGTCAGGGCTAAAGGCCACACAGGTTAAAGGGGAGGTATGGCCAGTCAAAATTTTTGTGACTTGTCCTGAGGCTAGATCCCACAGTCGTACGGTCTGATCGGCACTGCCGCTAGCGAGGAGATTCCCCGCTGGATGGTAGTGCAGGCTGGTGACGCCATCGGTATGCTCCTTTAGTGTTTGCAGGCAGGCTCCTGTTTCAGTTTCCCAGATTTTGATGGTGTGGTCGTTGCTGCTGCTGGCAAGGGTATTTTGAGTGGGGCTAAAGGCAAGGGACCAGATGCGATCGCAATGTCCGGAGAGTGTTTGCTTGCCCTGTCCCTTGGCGAGATCCCAGAGTGAAATGGTGTGATCAAAACTACCGCTGGCAAGGGTCTGTCCATCGGGACTGAAGGCCACGGACCAGACCGTCTTTTGGTGTCCCTGATAGGCCAGTAGCAGTGTCCCGTCGCTGACGTGCCAAACCCTTGGAATGCCGTCGTTGTGGCCCGTTGCGATCCATTCACCATTGGGGCTAAAGGTTGCACTATAGATATCACCAAAGGTTTTGGTAAATTCGCTTTTGGAAACATCCGCTGCGGCAACGTTAACGTTGTATAAATTAATGCCCTGAAGATAGGCCTGCCAAATCGTGAGTCCTGAGAGGTCATAGCCGGAGAGATCGATCTGCAAATGAGTCAATATATTCAGGATGTTGCCGGCTGCGTAGTTAGGGGCTGGATGTGTCTGCAGTGCGGACAGGTATTGCTTGAGGTGCGCTTCTAGCTGGGCCAAACCACCCAGATGTAAGATCACAATTTCAACAATGGGTGCGAGCACGAGACGTGCTTGAATCTCGCGAATGTAATCCCAGGTATTGGCTTTAATCAGGGCATGTGTGGAGAAGAGGCCCTGTGCATTGAGGGGGCTGAGCAGTTCTTCGCTAATGGACTCAATCAGTTGATCGGTGATGTACTCCATGATGACGGGTTGGAGTGTGAACTGGGGTGTTGTGCCACTGCAGATCTCTATCAATGAACGCCGGTCGATGGACTCTATCGCTTCGAATAATTTGGAGGTTGAGGTGGGTGGAATGATGTCTTCTTGCAGGGTTGCGAGAGGAATGGGTTGACGTGCGATCGCCAGCCAATACAAAACCTGTTGCTCTAGGTACGAGAGTCGCGCAAGCTGCTGATCGAGGAGCTGACGGATCTCACTAAATGCGATCGCATCTTCAGCTAGAAAGGCTTCAATATTTCCTGAGAACAGATCGTGAATGGAGGTTGCCACGATTTTGAGGGCCAAGGGGTTCCCCTGATATTTTTCAATCAGTTGATCGCCTGCTGAGGCTGCAGCATCCAAGCCTTTGGTCCTCAGAATATTTTGTCCATCCTGAGATTCGAGCCCCCCGAGACGATACAGTCGCACGGGCAATGCCTCCCCCTCAAAGGCAGAAAGCCCCTGAGGTTTTTCACGTCCTGTGAGGATGAGGCTACTTTGATGAGGGGTTCCGGCAATTTGTTGAAACAGCTCTTGATAGCCTTCGCAGCCAGATCGATAGCGTCCTGCAGGACTGCCGCTGCTGAGAATGGACTCGACGTTATCGAAAACAAGCAGACACCGATGCTGACGGAGTGCATCCATGATTTGGGCAATTTGACCGTTGAGATGGGGGGGAAGGTCTGTCTTCTGCTGATTCGAGAGGAACTGAAGACAATCCTTCAGCAAGAATTCTAGGGGGGGAGTATTGCGCAGCGATCGCCAAATAATGGCCGTAAAGTGGGGTTTGGCTTGTTGCGCAAGCTTGATGGAGAGCGCTGTTTTACCCATGCCACCCATGCCCAGCAGCGTAATGACCCGACAGCGATCGGTCACGAGCCAGGTTCTTAACGTCTCTAACGCCTCATTGCGCCCAAAGAACTGTTCAATGTCTAGGGCTTCACCCCAGTCTTGCCTGGTTTGAGGGACTGCTTTTGTGGGAGAGGGCTGTGCTCGGTCTGCCTCCGCCAGTTCTAGGCTGAGCGCATGAAACAAAATTTGGAGCGTGGCGAAATCCACCGCTTCCTGTCGCAGAATTTTGCGGACTGTTGTGGCATGTAGCCCTTTGGGATCAACAATTTGAATCTGTTGTGAAATCCTTGCTGCGTTATATTTGACGCCCGTTTGGGCTTCTAATTCGAGCAGACGTTGTTGCAGCTTTGACCGTCCGGCTGGCGTGAGTGCAAATCCGCGTTGGCGTTGTAGGTCAGAAGGCTTGCTTTGCAGATTGAAAGATTGAGCGTCTGCCATAGGTCATCTTTAGGGGGAGCCGGATTTATCGGTTGTTGGACAGGTCCCCCCGCATGGGGCGGTGAGGGGGTACAAGCGGGCAGTGGAGCGACTAAAAGCAGGAGATTAGCCTCATACCCGATCGATCTCTGAGCCATCACAGCCGTTGTCTTATTTACAAGCAGTTCGTTAAATTCGCCAATGCATTGCTTAAGTTCTTGGCTAACCTCACTATCGTGATCCATTTGGCCATCGTGCTGTTGCTCAATGGTGAAACCCCCTAGATTCAACAAACGATGGTGAAGCCACATGAAGACTTTGATTCCCCCCAATCAAGTTCTCCACCGTTGTCTGTCAATTGCCTTGAGCCAAATTCTATTCTTCAGATTTGCCCGCAACGCCCTTTGCTTTCAAGTCAGACCCTGGGGTGGGATGGACTCATGCTCAAGAAACATCGTCAACCCGCCCATACGACGCCTGTACATCAATTGACACAGCATACTTTAATCCTATCGCCCTTGGGCGCTTGGGCCGACGTGGACTATTTATTGGGGAACCAACACTTCCAAGGGTGCTATGGCGACGGCGTTACCGCGATTGTTCCAGCCCATACGCTGCAGCAATGTCAGTGGTATCAAACGGTGGAGTTTTTAAGTGTGAGTTTAGACCAACAATCTTTAGTGAATGTGGCCGATGAGTCGATGCCTGAACGCTTTGAATTATTGCCCCACCTGGGAGTTCGCGATCCGCTCATTTACGACATTAGTACAACGTTGAAGCAGGAGTTGACAGAGCCTGAGAGCATTGACAATCTCTACATTGACTCTCTCATTACGGCGCTGATCATGCACCTTCTTAAGCGGTATACGGGGCAGCCTGTCAGGCTAGAGAATGCCTCAAGTAAAAGTTTATCTCAGGCCTCTTTGCGCCTTGTGCTGGCTTACATTAACGATAACTTGGGCCAAAATCTAAAGCTGAATGATATTGCCGCTCAGGTGGGGATGAGTCGCTTTTACTTTGCTCGGTTATTTAAAGAATCGATGGGTATGGCACCCTATCAGTATGTGATTCAACAGCGGGTTGGACGTGCAAAAAAGCTGTTGCGTGGGACTGATGTTGCCATTGCCACCATTGCTAAACAATGCGGGTTTACGAACCCCAGTCACCTGAGCAAATACTTCCGTCAGTTAACAGGGACAACACCTAAAGCCTATCGTTCTCAGCATCGCTAAAGATAAAAGCTTCGCAAGATAGTAATAGTTCTTGCAGGAATGTAAAAGATTCTCGGGTTTCATCTCTGTAGTCTGTTGTCAACGTGATGGTATCGGTTCAGTCGCCTTCCCCCTCTCGGAGACAAGAATGAGCTTAGTACAGACGCCTCAGCAAAATGTGTTGCAGAGGCTTCAGGGTCTCGGCCAATCCGTTTGGCTGGACTATATTCGCCGCTGCTCTATTGATAGCGGAGAGTTACAGCAACTGGTTGACTCAGAAATTCAGGGGGTCACGTCGAACCCTGCGATTTTCCAAAAAGCGATTGCAGGCAGTACCGATTACGATGCTGCCCTTGCGGCCCTAGAGCAAGATCACGATCAGGATGCGATCACGCTCTATGAAAAGTTGGCCATCGCTGATATTCAAGCTGCAGCGGATATTTTGCGGCCTCTGTTTGACCGGACGACCCAACAGGATGGCTACGTTAGCCTAGAGGTTTCTCCCTATCTCGCCCACAATTCAGAACAAAGTCTGATTGAGGCCCGGCGGCTCTGGCAAGCTGTGAATCGCCCCAATCTTATGATTAAGGTTCCCGCGACGGCTGCAGGGATGCCGGTTATTCAGCAACTGATTAGTGAGGGCATTAATGTAAATGTGACCCTCCTGTTCTCGCAGGCTGCTTACCTAGAGGTTGCAGAGGCGTATCTGGCGGGTCTCGAAGAATATGTGTCTCAAGGCGGCAATCCTCGTCGCGTGGCGAGCGTGGCGAGTTTCTTCATCAGTCGTATTGATAGTGCCGTTGATCGCCAAATTGCAGAGCGTTTAAAGATCGCGGTGCAACAGGCGAATCAAGAACTGGTGGCTCTGCTGCAGAGTTTGTTCGGGACGGTTGCGATCGCAAATGCCAAACTCGTTTATCAAGACTATTTACGGCTGTGCAAAAGTGATCGCTGGCAAGCCTTAAAAGCCCAGGGAGCGCAGCCCCAGCGCTTGCTGTGGGCCAGTACTGGGACAAAAAATCCTCAATATCGGGATACGCTCTACATCGAAGAATTGATCGGTCCGGAAACCATCAACACCATTCCGCCCAGTACGTTGGTAGCCTTTCGAGATCACGGAACAGCCCGTATGACCTTGACAGAAACAATTGAACAGGCTGAACTGGTCATTTCTTGCTTGCCCCAAGTTGGAATTGCCTTGAGAGAGATTACGGACCTGCTGTTAGAGCAGGGCATTCAGCTGTTTCAACAGGCTTTTGATCAACTGCTGAGCACCGTTGAGCGCAAGCGTGAGGCTCAGCTCGGAGAGGCCCTCAATCGTCTGACCTTCAGACTGCCGACCGATCTTGATGCCCAGGTTCAAGCTACGTTGCAGGATTGGCAGGATACCGGAAAAGTTCGACGATTGTGGGCGATGGACGCAACCCTGTGGACCGGTGCTGACGAAGGCCAATGGTTGGGTTGGCTTGGCACCACGGAAGACCAGCTCGCCCACCTCAATGACCTGATCCAATTGGCACAGGAGGTCAAGGAGCAAGATCTGACCCACATATTGCTACTAGGGATGGGAGGATCGTCTCTCTGTCCTGAGGTGATGAAGTTTACCTTTGGACCAATAGAGGGCTATCCAGAACTACTGGTGTTAGACTCCACCGATCCGGCTCAGGTGTGGGCCATCACCCAGCAGATCGATTTAACGCGGACCCTGTTTATTGTCTCCAGCAAATCCGGTAGTACGCTGGAGCCGAATATTTTCCAGCAGTATTTTTTCGATCTTGTTCACCAGCAGATGGGGGCGGAAGCTGCTGGGTCTCGCTTCATTGCCATCACGGATCCTGGCTCTCAGCTTCAAGAGGTTGCCAACCGTCATCGCTTTCGGCATTGCTTCTTCGGGTTGCGGAGTATCGGCGGGCGCTACTCGGCACTGTCGAACTTTGGCTTGGTACCCGCTGCCTGTATGGGGATTGATGTCTCTCATTTCCTCGATGCGGCAGAGGAGATGGTGCATTCCTGTGCTGCTTCGGTACCCGCCACGGATAATCCGGGTGTCATGCTTGGCATCATTTTGGGTGAGGCCGCAAAGGGGGGCCGAGATAAGCTGACCCTGATTGCATCACCGGGTATTGCGGATATGGGGGCTTGGCTGGAGCAACTTTTGGCAGAGTCGACAGGCAAAGAAGGCTCCGGTATTATCCCGGTGGATCAGGAACCCTTGGGATTGCCGCAAATGTATGGGGCCGATCGTCTCTTTACCTATATCCGTTTAGCTTCTGCACCGGATCCGGCTCAAGATAAAGCGGTCGCAGCTTTAGAAGCTGCAGGACATCCCGTGATTTATATTCGGGTCACTGATGCCTATCAGCTCGGTCAAGAATTTTTCCGCTGGGAAATAGCAACGGCGGTGGCGGGCTCAGTGTTGGGTATTCATGCCTTCAATCAGCCGGATGTGGAGGCTAG
>CALFCG010000356.1 GCA_937951315.1 uncultured cyanobacterium | reverse complement strand
CATCGACATCGCAAAAGACTCTAGTCAAATCAAGGCGAGATACACTGGACGACATGGCTGGGGTATTTCTGTTGTTTGAATACTCAGAATCTACGCCTCAGCCTTTTCTTTGGCTATCTTTGGCTCATCGAACTCACGTTTATATACCAACCGTTTAACACTTTCAGCTTCCATGAGATTGCTTCTCGGTGTTTTACCACTACCCAAGCAAATCTGCTGACCGTTTCCTTGAGGAACCTGGTTATCAACAGAACGACGCAGAACAGTATCGAAGTAAACAGAAGACTCAGATGCAGGAGACTTTAATGTTTGAGATCGATAAAAGTCTTCTTTTGTTTGAGAACATTTTTCACTTTTCCGCAGCTCTGCCATAGGATCAACCTCTTCTGCCATAGAAAAGCTCCCCAAAGAGTGAGATAGGCTAGCCGAGAGAGAACATTAAAAACCGAAAAATCACAGGTAAATACCAATAGACAAAAAAGGGAAACACCTTAATTTCATCAACAGCCAGAAGGTTTTCTCTAGAATTACTGTTAGGAATGAGTCTATTCCCCCAAATGAAATATTGACATAAATAAGTCTATTTTTCGGCCACCATTAATAGCTCCTCAGGTAATGAGAAGCTGTCGTGCGTCGCAATTGTAGTTACATAGTTTTGTTCTTGCAGAGAAAACGGTTCAGCTTGTTTCTGTTGCTGAGTAATCAAATCAACGGTGGCATCTGTGATGTCTTGCCGATGGCGGATGCGATCGCAAATCACCTCTATCGGCGCAGTACAGTGCAAAATCTGGAGCGGAACATTCTTTTCAACAGCAGCAGATATGGCCATTCCCCTGTGAGACTGCCGATCATACTTCGCATCTAAAATCACCGACCACCCTTGCTGTACCAGCAAAATTCCTAGTTCCAGCAAACGACGATAGGTTTGCTCAGTCATTTCAGAGGAGTAAATCTCCTTCGGTCCTTTTTGATGCAGCGGTATAGCGGCCAGATGTTTGCGCACAGCATCAGAACGGATTTGAATCGCATCAATCCGAGCCGCAAGCTGACGGGCAACAGTACTCTTTCCCGAACCTGATAAACCAGACATCAAAAACAATCGCCCTTGGGGTCGCTGCGTATATCGCCAAGCCAAACGGTAGTAAGCTCGGGCATCGGCTTCAAGCTGCTGTTTTTCCCCAGGAGAGATGGCCTGATCCTTGAGTGCGAGAGAATTAACATTGCCGCGAATATAGGCCCGCATTGACAGGTACGGAGGCAGCATCGCCACTCCCTCATAATCTCCAGTGCACTCCAAATAGGTATTGAGAAAAATATTGGCGAGATCGGAACGCTGATGAAAGTCCAAATCCATAACCAGAAAAGCAACATCATAGATACCGTCGATATTGCGAAACTCTGTATTGAATTCGATGCAGTCAAAAATTTGAATCTTGCCTTGAAAAAGACACAGATTGCTTAAATGCAAGTCGCCGTGGCATTCTCGAATCTTCTCGTCCTGTTGGCGCTGGGCATACCAATCAGCATGGCGCTCAGCAAACATCTGAACGGACTGCCGCGTCTCCTCCAATTGCTTCACCGTCTGAGTCCACCCCAAAAAGGGTTCACTGAGCTGGAAGTTACTTTTATCCACTTCACGAATAGCTGTAACACTTCCGTTAGAAGAGATTTCAGAGCTCGTAGCAGCGACTTGATGAAACTTGGCAACTTGATGGCCGAGGACACGCATTGTGTCTGCCGTCAGTTGACCTTGAAGAAAAAGCTCCAGGCCATTGTGCTCAAACTGAAGCATCTGGACAACATACTCAACCGTTGGCCCCTCCGCATTGAGACAAAACTCATTCTCTGAGGTTTGGGTGATAGGGAGAACCGCAAGATAGAGATCAGGAGCAAGACGGCGATTGAGACGGAGTTCTTCTTGGCAAAAGTGCCATCTCAACGCCAAAGTCGAAAAGTCAAGGAACCCAAACTTGATTGGCTTCTTGACCTTGTAGACATAGTTTCCCGTCAAAAAAATGTAGGAAATATGCGTCTGCAGAAGCCTGACGGGCCCAGTCACCGGATGGGAATAGAATTCCGGTTGCAGCATTTTCTGAACAAGGGAGGGGAAATTGCTCTCCATGATTAAGCGTCTCCATCCCTATCTAGATATTTCTAAATTAACGTAATCCATTGCCAAGAAACTTACCCGCCAGAGGCTCTAAAAGCCTTTAATAGCAATGCATTGAGCATCTAGACCAATGCATGATCAGCCAGCCTAAGAAACATGTCACGCCATGGGATCCTTTGCTAAAGAAAATTTTAAATTCATTACTTTCCTTCGTTAAGTAATGTTACCCAGCCATGATATGATCTGCCTTGGCTTGCAGTAACGCATCCGAACTCATTTCTCAGCCAGTGGACCCTTTAGATTTGCCAGAACAATCAACGTCACCTTCCACGGAAGAAGACTCTGAAGTAGTAAAGGCACCTGAAGCCAGTAACTCAATGAGCGAGTTCTATCAACTCAAACAAGAGTTGTTGGTGACCACACTAATCCTAACGGGGCTTTTTATTGGCCCGGTTTGGTGGGCTTACTCCCTCAATATTGCATTTAACTTTTTAGTGGGTGCATTGACAGGGGTAGTCTACATTGGATTGTTGGCTCGGAATGTTGAGCGGCTCGGTACAGAGCAAGGGTCGGTGGGCAAAAGCCAACTGGCAGTTTTCGTTGGGGTCATTATCGTGGCCAGTCAATGGGAGAATTTGCAGGTGTTGCCCGTTTTTCTAGGTTTTTTAACCTACAAAGCCGCCATCATCGTTTACACACTGCGGACTGTATTCAAGCCAAGTGATCGCGCCTAGTCGTTTCAGATGAAGCCGATTCTAAAAAGTTTTTTTGAAGTTCCAACGAGGTTGTGCACATCATGCACTACGGCAGCCTTCTGCTCGATTCCATCGGTTTTTTTGATTCACTTCCCCTAGCCAAGCTGGAGGTAGGTCATCATTTTTACTGGCATATCGGCAATAAAACTGTTCATGGACAGGTATTCATCAATACTTGGATTGTGATTGGTCTATTACTGATTGCCTCCATTGCTGCAACTCGGAATATCCAGAGAATTCCCAGTGGCATCCAAAATCTCATGGAATACGCACTGGAATATGTGCGGGATTTGACCAAAGCGCAGATAGGCGAGAAAGAGTATCGCCCCTGGGTGCCCTTCGTCGGGACGCTCTTTCTGTTTATCTTTGTGGCAAACTGGTCCGGTGCCTTGGTGCCGTGGAAACTCTTTGAGATTCCCGAAGGAGAGCTAGCGGCTCCCACCAATGACATCAATACGACCGTTGCCCTGGCGTTGCTGGTCTCCCTCGCCTATTTCTTCGCAGGTTTCAGAAAGAAAGGGTTAGGCTACTTTGCAAAATACATTGAGCCCACTCCAGTTCTGTTACCCATTGCGATTCTTGAAGATTTCACCAAGCCGCTTTCCCTAAGCTTTCGTCTGTTTGGCAACATCCTGGCAGATGAGCTTGTGGTCGCCGTTTTGGTGTTACTGGTTCCCCTGTTTATTCCTTTGCCGGTAATGATGTTAGGTCTGTTCACCAGTGCAATTCAGGCACTTGTGTTTGCGACCTTGGCTGCGGCCTACATTCATGAGGCATTAGAAGGTCACGGGGAAGAAGAGGCTCACTAGCGCCTCACTGCCTGATTTGGCAGTCTACATTTCAGCGCTCGCTGTAAAAATCTACTGTTCTGTATTTCATAAGTAAGGAAAGACATTATGGATCCTTTAGTTCAGGCTGCATCCGTCGTAGCTGCTGCTCTAGCCATTGGCCTCGCTGCGATTGGCCCTGGTATTGGTCAAGGTAACGCTTCTGGATCAGCTGTTGAGGGGATTGCCCGTCAGCCTGAGGCAGAAGGTAAGATTCGTGGAACGCTGCTACTTACCCTAGCGTTCATGGAATCCTTGACGATCTACGGTTTGGTAATCGCTCTAGTTCTATTGTTTGCTAATCCTTTTTCATAGGTCTAGCCGCTGTCAGGGATGCCTAACGCTTCCCTGACAGTCTTTTCGTAACCGGCGGGCTTGCCAAATGGTAACCCTTGCTGGATTCATAACTAGCGTTCACCCACCGAGACCATGTTTGATTTTGATCTCACGTTGCCACTAATGATGGCGCAATTTGTTGCCCTCGTGTACGTGATGAACATTGTTTTCTATAAGCCGTTGACCAAAGTGATCACGGACCGTGAGGACTATGTTCGTTCCAATACGACCGGGGCAAAAGAGCAGCTCGACCAGGCGAATAAGCTTGCTGAGCAATATGAGCAAGAGCTCGCCGACACCCGTCGTCAGTCGCAGTCCACGATTGCTTCTGCCCAGGAAGAAGCGCAGCAGATAGCACAGCAGGAAATTGCTGAAGTTCAAAAGCAAATTCAGGCTGAACTACAACAGGCTCAACAAGAGTTAGAACAGCAAAAGCAGAGTGCATTCCAGACCCTAGAAGGTCAGGTCAATACACTCAGCAACCAGATTCTCGATAAGCTTCTTGTATAGGAGTACGGCAAATCAAGCCACAACCCGCATCGCAGTTTAAGGATAAATCATGGGGATGTTGAATGGGCTGGCCGGAGCGGCTGGCATAAGGCTAGCTGAAGCTGAAGGTTTTGGCCTTAATCTAGATATTTTAGAAACAAACGTTATCAACCTGGCGATTGTAGTCGCCTTGGTGGTCTACTTTGGTCGTGGCTTCTTGGGCGGCATTTTGTCCAAAAGAAAAGATGCGATCGCCTCTGAGATAAAAGAAGCTGAAGAACGGCAGAAGAAGGCTTCTCAACAGCTTGCTCAAGAGAAAGAGAAGCTAGCCCAAGCTCAGGAAGAGGCTAAGCGAATCTTGGCTAGCGCTGCAGAAAGTGCAAAATCTGCCAAAGAGAAAATCTTAGCCCAGGGCAAGCAAGAGATTGAGCGCATGCAAGCTACAGCATCTCAAGACACCACCACCAGCGAAGAACGAGCAATGGCCGAGCTGCGGCAGCGGGTTGCTGAATTAGCCCTCAAGCAGGTGGAAAGCGAATTAGAGTCTCGACTTAGCCAAGACTCTGACGCCCAAAGTAAGTTGATTGACCGCAGTATTTCCTTGTTGGGAGACAGCTAATGACCCAAAATGCCGTGAGTGCAGCCATTGTTGAGCCCTACGCCGAGGCTCTCATGTCCGTAGCTCAGTCAAATAAAGTCACCAATGAAGTCGGCGAAGATGTCAAGAGCATCCTTGAGATGCTGCATTCCTCGGACGAACTCAAGGAATTTTTGACAAACCCTCTAACCAAAGCTGAAGCAAAGAAAGGCGTCTTGGACCAGCTCTTAAAATCCAAGGTTCAGCCCTATCTATTTAATTTTTTAATGCTGCTAGTGGATCGTCGTCGGACTTTTCTACTCGCACCCATCTGTGAACATTATCAATCCCTCCTCCGTAAACTGAACAATACGGTGTTAGCAGAGGTTGTTTCAGCCATAGAGCTGAATGATTCGCAGAAGCAGCAAATCATTGCTAAGGTTCAGCAAATGACTAAGGCCAATCAGGTTGAGCTAGCAACCAGCATTGATGCAACCCTGATTGGAGGCGTCGTCATTAAAATTGGGTCCGAGGTGCTAGATGCTAGCATTCGCGGTCAACTTCGTCGCATGACAACCTCCCTCACGAGTGCCTAGCCGCTCCCCCTGTCCTATAATCGCAAACCCTAATTCAGAGCAAGTCCCATGGTAAGCATTAGACCTGACGAAATTAGCAATATAATTCGCCAGCAGATCGAACAATACGATCAGAAAGTAAAAGTTGATAACGTTGGTACCGTTCTCCAGGTGGGTGACGGTATTGCTCGCGTCTACGGTCTAGAAAAGGCCATGGCCGGTGAGCTATTAGAATTTGAAGACGGAACCATCGGTGTTGCCCTCAACCTTGAAGAGGACAACGTGGGTGCGGTGCTCATGGGTGATGGTCGGGGCCTACAGGAAGGTAGCTCTGTTAAATCCACTGGGAAAATTGCCCAGATTCCTGTCGGTGATGCCTCCATTGGACGAGTCCTAGATGCGCTTGCCCGACCGTTAGACGGTAAAGGTGACGTCAACACGACAGAATCACGCCTCATTGAATCAATGGCCCCTGGCATTATTGAGAGAAAGTCTGTTTACGAACCAATGCAGACTGGCATTACAGCCATCGATTCGATGGTTCCCATTGGTCGTGGTCAGCGCGAGTTGATTATTGGTGACCGCCAGACCGGAAAAACGGCCGTTGCCATCGATACGATCCTTAACCAGAAAGGCGGCGACGTCATTTGCGTCTACGTAGCCGTAGGCCAGAAAGCATCAACCGTTGCTCAGGTCGTAGATGTTCTGCGGGAGAACGGTGCCCTTGAGTACACGGTCGTTGTAGCAGCGAATGCCAACGACCCAGCAACATTGCAATATCTAGCTCCCTACACTGGTGCTGCCATTGCGGAGTACTTCATGTACAAAGGCAAGCACACATTGGTCGTCTACGATGACCTTTCTAAGCAGGCTCAGGCCTATCGTCAAATGTCACTGCTCCTTCGTCGTCCACCAGGTCGTGAAGCCTATCCTGGAGATGTATTCTATCTTCACTCTCGTTTGCTAGAGCGGGCAGCCAAGCTCAGCCCTGAATTAGGCGAGGGCAGCATGACAGCGCTTCCTATTGTGGAAACACAAGCCGGCGACGTTTCTGCTTATATTCCAACCAATGTTATTTCCATTACAGACGGTCAAATATTCCTATCTTCTGACCTATTCAACTCCGGTCTCCGGCCAGCCATTAACGCAGGTATCTCGGTATCTCGCGTAGGATCAGCCGCCCAAATCAAAGCAATGAAGCAGGTAGCCGGTAAGCTAAAGCTTGACTTAGCTCAGTTTGCTGAGCTAGAAGCCTTCTCCCAATTTGCTTCTGACTTAGATAAGGCCACCCAGAACCAACTGGCACGGGGCGCACGATTACGGGAACTTCTGAAGCAGTCTCAGTACTCTCCCATCCCTGTTGAAGAGCAAGTCGCTCTCATCTATGCCGGTACCAACGGCTACCTTGATGATATTGACGTCGATAAAGTCACAGACTTCATTGAAGGGATGCGCGACTACCTGAAAAATAGTCAGCCTAAATTTGGTGAATTGGTGCGCGACGAGAAAAAAATGGGCGACGAAGCCGAAGGCATTTTGAAGTCGGCGATTGCTGACTTCAAGAAAACCTTTGCGGCCTCAGCTTAGGAGGAATAGATGGCAAATCTAAAAGCGATCCGCGATCGCATCGGCACCGTCAAAAACACCAAAAAGATCACTGAGGCTATGCGATTGGTAGCCGCCGCAAAGGTACGTCGTGCTCAGGAGCAGGTTCTGTCTACTCGTCCCTTTGCGGACCGCCTCGCACAAGTTCTCTATGGCCTCCAAGCTCGCCTGAAGTTTGAAGAAGCAGACTTACCTCTGCTCAGACAGCGCGAAGTCAAAAAAGTCGCACTGTTAGTGGTCACCGGAGATCGAGGTCTCTGCGGTGCCTATAACTCAAACGTGATCAGACGAGCGGAAGATCGTTCTAAAGAGCTGAAAGCGGCTGGCATCGACTACACTTTTGTCTTGGTGGGCCGCAAGGCTATCCAATACTTTCAGCGTCGCGAGCAGCCTATTGACGCAACTTACAGCAATCTGGAGCAAATTCCCACAGCAGAAGAAGCCGCCAATATTGGCGATGAACTTCTTTCTCTGTTTCTCTCAGACACCGTAGACCGTGTTGAGTTAATTTACACGCGCTTTCTATCACTTGTCAGTTCGCGGCCAGTCATTCAGACATTGCTCCCCCTAGACCCTCAGGGTCTAGAGGTTTCTGATGATGAAATCTTCCGATTAACCACTCGAGGGGGTCAGTTTGAAGTAGAGCGAGAGCAAGTCACTCGAACGCCGCAGGCTATGGCTTCTGACATGCTTTTCGAGCAGAATCCAGTTCAGATACTTGATGCACTTCTGCCTCTGTATCTCAACAACCAACTGCTCCGTTCACTTCAGGAGTCTGCGGCTAGTGAATTAGCAGCCAGAATGACGGCAATGAACAATGCTAGCGATAATGCTAGCGAACTCATTGGGTCTCTGACTCTGACTTACAATAAAGCCCGTCAGGCTGCAATTACTCAAGAACTCCTTGAAGTTGTGGGTGGTGCAGAAGCGTTGAATTAAGGGAATCAACTCTTAATTGGACTAAAATCAACAGTCAAATAGCTCCAGAGAAGGCACTATTCTTGAGTTCTAAAACTCTTGAGACACCTTTTCTGGAGCTATCTCTTGTATATGTTAGATCGCTAAATTAGATGTATCTAAACAGTAAATCAACCAATTTTTGCTAGAAATTGGGTAAAAGCACTGAGAAAGCAGACAAAAAAGAAGGGCAACTTTTATTTAAGCTCTTTTATAACGTTCTGGACGTGTATCGCCATGATTTCTAACCCTTCCTTACATGCTCAACCGCGCCACCAGGTGAGCCCTGTCATTGCATCAAATACCAACGTTTCGATTTTTAACTGGATTGAACAGACAGGTCGATTCATCCAAGGAGATGATGAAAACTTTACTTGGTCTCAAGATGAAGAAGATTTGCTCGCCCCTCTTTTACTCACAGAAACCGAAGAAGAGGAAGAGTAGTCAACCCTAAAGCACACCTTTCGAGCTAGGGATAGACTGCGAACGTCTCGGATCAATCGCGAGTGCCATTCGCAGAGCCCGCGCAAAAGCTTTAAAAGTGGCTTCAATAATGTGGTGAGAGTTAATGCCATCAAGCTGACGGATATGCAAAGTCATTTGACTATGATTCACCACCGCTACAAAAAACTCACGCACGAGCTGCGTATCATAGGTCCCAACCCGTTGTGTGGGAATCTCTAAGCCATAGCTCAAGTGAGGGCGACCCGAAAAATCAAGCGTGACTTGAACAAGCGCTTCATCTAAAGGGGCTAAGAAATGGCCAAAGCGATGAATACCTTTGCGATCCCCAAGGGCTTCACCCAACGCCTGCCCTAGCGTAATCCCCACGTCTTCATTGGTGTGGTGATCGTCAATCTCAATATCCCCAGTTGCACGGATATGTAGATCAATCAGACTGTGAGAACTAATTTGATCCAGCATGTGATCTAGAAAAGGAACCCCTGTCTGGCTATCTGCCTGACCTTGACCATCTAAATTCAAGGTAACAGCAATATCAGTTTCTTTGGTTGTTCGCTTGACCGTTGCGATACGGTTCGCAGACAAAGAATCCTGAACACTAGAATGGTCGATAGCCTGGCGATCTTGAATTTGCATTGAGACTTTCTATACTGGAGGGCGCTATTTGTATTCTAGAGCCTTAGATCCGCCCTCTTCGAGTTGAAGCAATAATTTTCGCAGCTGCCCCCAGATCAAAACGGCTGTCCCAATGGTCAAAGGCAAGGCGATCAAAAAACTTAGCCCGCTGGTGAATCCAAATAGCATCATTCCGGTGCCGAGAAAGACTAAGATACCGAGACTGATACCAAGATAGGGCAGCATGAGCGAAAGACCTTGCATACCAGCCAAAATGCTTTGGGAACGGTCTTTCGACCAGTCTGTCACCTGTTCCTTAAGGACCATTTCAAATGCTTTGCCGCAAAGAAGAGCAATAACAAAGCCTGCAACCGTGAGGGTGTAGGGAGGAACATAGTACAACATAAGTTAAGTCACGTCCTTAAGAACAAAGAGAGTATTGAAATAAAGCGAAATTCTTACTTTCTAAATCACTGACAGACGCTTAAGCAACGTTCTGCAGTTCTTTTTGAGCTGTCGTTATAGCAACAACCGGCGGCCAATTGGCAACAGCCTCTTCAGAAAAGCTCGCTAATGCACCAAAAGCGGCACCCAGTAGACGTTGAGGCTGAAAGTCATCCTTGACTAGATCCCACAAGCGGCCAACTTCCTCTGTATGCAAACGATCATCCTCAGTCAAGGCTAAGACAACTTGTTTCAGGAAGAAACCTCCGTCACCAGACAGAAGATACTGCAGACCAAATTGGGCCGTAGGAATGAGATCAAAAGCTTCGTCCGTTCGTGCAATTTCAATCAGGTTTTCCAGCCGCTGCCATTGAAATTTGCCATCTTTAAACAGTACTTCTAAAAGCCGACGCTGAAACTCAGGTGTTTCCCCCGCTAACAAACGACGGGCAACATAGGGATAGGCAACTTCTACAATCTTGAAGTTAGGATTGAGACAGAGGGCAACCCCTTCCTGAGTCACAAGCGAACGAATGATCAGGGCAAATTTGGCAGGCAACCGAAACGGATACTCATACATCAGTTCCGAGAACTGATCCGTGATGGTCTGAAAGTTGAAGTCCTTCACACTCACGTTGATAATCTCGGCAAAGACCGATTCTAGCGCTGGAACGATCGGCCGAATATCAACTTCCGGGGTCAAAAAACCCAGTTTTACGAAATCCTGGGCTAACAGCTCATAGTCCTGATTGATCAGGTGAACCACCGAATCAACCAGTGTTTCTTTAGAAAACTGATCGAGCTGGTCCATCATGCCAAAGTCAATATAGGCCATACGCCCATCCGGCATAGCAAACAAATTACCGGGATGGGGGTCAGCATGGAAAAAGCCAAATTCAAGAAGCTGACGCAGGCCAGAGACCACACCGGTGCGAACCAATGCATCCGGATCTCGCTTACCGTTTACCATGCATTGAGCAGCAGTCAACTTTGTGCCTTCAATCCACTCCAAGGTGAGAACCCTCTGACTGGTGTAATCCCAGTAAATTTTAGGCACCTTAACATCTGGATATTCGGCAAAGTTGTCGGCAAACCGCTCAGCATTACGGCCTTCATTGATATAGTCAATTTCTTCAAATAACTTCGTGCCAAATTCATCTACGACCAAGGACAAGTCATGGCCTAGATTAAGGGGCAAAAAGGGACCCAACCAGATAGCGGCTTTACGGATCAGCACCAAATCAAGGGATAATTTTGGCACTAACTTGGGTCGCTGAACTTTAATTGCGATCGCATCTCCATTCCAAAGCTCACCGCGATAGACCTGACCTAGACTGGCCGCAGCGACAGGCTGAGATGACATTGACCGATAAAGGTCTGAGATAGGTCGCCCCAACTCCCTTTCAATCAGGGCCAGAGCTTCTTTATTTGGAAACGGCGGTAGCTGATCCTGGAGAAGCATTAGCTCTTCCAGATATTCCTTACGAACCAAATCAGGACGGGTTGAAAGAGCCTGACCAATTTTGATAAACGTTGGCCCCAATCGGGTCAAGACCTTACGCAGTTGAATCGCACGACGGCCCAAATTTCGCTCAGTCTGCCGCATCCATTGATCCCACTTAAGCCCCCAAACAAAGCGTCCAAGTAAGCTCAAAATTTGAAAGGTACGCCACAGCATAAGCCAAGGACGCCGGTGATAATATCGAGCAATCGCTTGCGGATCGTAAGGCTGTGCTGCTGAGTGAGATGTCGTCGCAACTTTTGGCTGCATTGGGCGTGACACGGACTGAACCACGTGATCACCTACCTCCTTTGGGGCATGGCAGACTGATCATAAAATTTATTTCCTAAATGATTTACCTCACTCAAGTGAAGCGAGGGAAAGCTTTCAGGCTTTCAAATTTGATTGTCTGACCAACTGTTTACACTCCTTAAATATAGTATAGATAAATACAAGTATTTAAAAATCTTAAGTAGAAGTACTTATTTACGCTGAGCTACCAGTCCCTTGTGCCAACACTAACCCCAACTCCAAGGCAACCACAATAATGGGGAAACCGACCCCTGCCAGACCAATCCAGCTCATCACTTGGGCAAGATTGATTAGTGATTGTTTGTTTGTTCCACGCCGGGGGAGCTTATCGTGACAATACTGAATCACACCTGAGCTAATACCAATCAGGACCGCACCCGTCACACCCAAAGAACCACTGAGCAAAATCCAGACGAGGCGCTTTTGCTCACCCGGAATAATTTGAAAATTAGGCAGCAAAATCAGACTGAGCCCCTCTAAGAGCACCCAGACGATTAAGGCACTCAGCGTATCCTGCTGCGTTAAGAATAGATCAACATCCTCAAACGAAAATTTAGATTTCAGAGCAGACATAGGCGCAGGATCGTTTTGATAAGGTGTGGTTTCTTACCTATAGGTTTCCCTGGTGGGTACCGTAAATCCACTATTCTTGAAGAGAATCTATCTTTAGTTCCCAGATCACTCTAGGGAGACCTCTCTCTAGGGAGTCAGTTCGATGTATCGAGAGAAGAACAATGCCAAAAGCAACATGGAACGGTGTAACCCTCGCTGAAAGTAATCAATGTCAGGTTGTTGAAGGGAATCAGTACTTTCCTCCCGATGCAATTAAGTCAGAGTATTTCAAAGCCAGCGAAACCCACACCAACTGCCCCTGGAAAGGAATGGCAAGTTACTACAGCATTGAGGTGAATGGTGAAGTGAATAAGGATGCTGCCTGGTACTACCCTGACCCTAAGGAGGCCGCAAAGAATATTGAAGGACACATTGCCTTTTGGCGGGGTGTCAAAGTTGAGGCGTAACTGCTTCAACTACGAACCAGAACCAGGCTGCTGGAGTTGGCAGGGTGAACAGAGACCAAAAAATTCCAGCGTATGATAATAAATTTCAAATTGAGCTGAAGCCTTTAGTTGAGACTCAAGAGCATGAACCGGGCATTCATCATCACGAATTGCAACCGATGCACCGCATTGCAGACAAGTAAGATGATGGCGGTCCATCTGCGTTAGGCTATAGAGCGTTTCACCTGTATTTAAAAGTCGCGCCTGAACAGCACCGCTGAGCTTAAGGGCGTCCAAAGCCCGATAGACGGTCGCAAGTCCCAAAGGTGATTGAGCTTTACGCAGAGCAACATAAAGATCCTGGGCTGAAATCTCTTGATTGCACTGGTTCAACAACCGCAGGATTTTGGTTTGACTACGTGTTGGCTGCAAAGACATGGGCATGGTATAGCGATGTATCTTTAATTATGCACGGTCAGTTGTGCCATCAGGACCCTTATCTCAAAAGAATGCTTGAGCCTAGAGCAAGCCCGCATGTCAATGCAATCCACTCGTATAGAGAATGAGACTCAAAATTATTCAGGTCTGCACTAACGACGTAATAGGATAGGAGTGAGCAGCATCAGCAGATGTCGTCTCACATGTCGATTGTTTTTTGGCCCACCTTTTGCTGATATGACTCGAAGTAAGCTCTCTGATTCTGACAAGCAAGTAATTATCCAACTATTTTGTGAGTCTAGCTCAACTATTGCAGATTTAGCCCGTCAGTATGAAGTCAGTAGCTCCACAATTAGACGCCTATTAAAGCGCCAACTTCCCAATTCAGAGTATGAGGCATTGGTGGCTGCTAAAAGCAGCAAGCAAACAACATCAGTTCCCCAAACCACTACATTGACGAGCCCAGACTCTGAGGCGTCATCCCCTGCACCTCCTATTTTAAAATCAAAGGCGGTTCAACAGGAGCCTGAGCCAAAAGGCGAAGCAATGGCGACAACGAGTGAGCCTGAGTTAGAAGAACTTCTAGCTGAGATTGAGCATGATTTGGATGAAGATCGCACACACAGCGAGGACGATCTTGAGGTCGAGGAGGAGGAGTCCAATTCTTTAGATGATGAATTGGATGAGGAAGGCGACCTTGATACAATCACGCTCCAGCCAGAGGCCATCATTGAAATTAGTCCCCTAATCGACGCGGTGATTCCTAAGCCTTGCTACCTTGTCGTGGATCATACAGCAGAGTTAATTACACGCCCACTCGAAGAATTTGGCGATCTAGGCCATATTCCAGAAGTCGAAAGCCAGTCAAAAACACTACCTGTCTTCGAGAATCATCGTGTTGCCCGCCGATTCTCGAAACGGTCACAGCGCGTAATCAAGGTTCCTAATGGAGATTTACTCCAAAAAACGGGAACACATTTGTCAGCGAAAGGAATCACTCGATTCCTCATTAATGGCCGTGTTTATACCCTATGATGTCTTTGCTTTAGTTAAACTAGTCTCAGCATATGCCTTATTAATTGCGAGCCATTGAAACTTCTATTACTCTTTGCGCTTACGGGTGGGCATGCTGGGTATGAGACTTGTCACATTTTAGATGTCGTCTATGAAAGCTATGATTTTGGCCGCCGGGAAAGGTACCCGGGTTCGTCCGATTACATTCACCACGCCTAAACCGATGATTCCCATCCTACAGAAGCCGGTGATGGAGTTCTTGGTTGAGCTACTTCGTCGGCATCAATTTGACCAGATTATGGTTAATGTGAGTCATTTGGCGAATGAAATTGAGAGCTACTTTCGCGATGGTCAACGCTTTGGCGTTGAAATCGCCTATTCTTTTGAAGGCAGCATTGAAGCCGATGGAACCCTAGTAGGGGCAGCCCTTGGCTCTGCTGGAGGGATGCGGCGCATTCAAGATTTTTCACCTTTTTTTGATGATACCTTTGTCGTCCTCTGTGGCGACGCGCTGATCGATCTAGACCTAACAGCGGCTGTGGAGTGGCATCGAAAGAAAGGTGCGATCGCAACCATTGTCATGAAAACAGTCGATCCGAGTGAAGTCCCCAGCTACGGTGTCGTCGTGACAGATGATGAGGGGCGCGTGAAGTCCTTTCAGGAAAAACCCAGCGTTGAAGAAGCCCTCAGCAACAACATCAACACTGGCATCTATATTTTTGAGCCCGAAATTCTAGATCTGATTCCTTCCGGGCAAACCTTTGACATCGGTGGTGAACTCTTCCCGAAACTCGTTGAAATGGGTGCCCCCTTCTATGGCACAGCCATGGACTTTGAGTGGGTAGATATTGGGAAGGTGCCCGACTATTGGCACGCCATCCGCAGCGTTTTGAAAGGAGATATTAAAAACGTAGATGTACCAGGTCGAGAAGTAGCTCCTGGAGTCTACACAGGCCTGAATGTTGACGTTAATTGGGATAAAGTCGAGATCCATGGCCCCGTTTACATTGGTGCGATGACCCGCATTGAAGACGGCGCTAAAATTATCGGTCCTACCATGATCGGACCCAACTGCCGCATTTGCGGGGGAGCCACGGTTGATAACAGCGTCATCTTTGAATATTCTTGCCTTGGCCCAGACGTTCGCTTAGTCGACAAGCTCGTATTTGGGCGCTACTGCGTTGACAAAACTGGAGCCACCATTGACGTAAAAGCAGCGGCCTTAGACTGGCTGATTACCGACGCCAGAGAGGAAAAACCGGTCCCCGACCTAGGAATGATCAATCAGCCCCTGCGGGTTGATCCAGACGAGCTGATTCTCCGCTAGGCAGAGCAAGCCGCAGCTTACTCTAGAGCTCTAGCTGACTAACTTAATTTCAGGGCGCTTGCCGGGACGTCGTCCCAGCTCTCTACCGTTCGCAACCTGGCAACCCAACCCTCGCGCTGCTGTAGATCGGTTAGATTCTGCGAAAATGATGCATGACATTCTTGCGCCTGCTGTTCATCACAGCAAGCAATACAGGCATAGAGAAGTCCATTGGGATCCAGTTGCTCATTGACCCAGATTGTAGTTGCTGTCATGACTTACTTTTAATATACGATTGTCACCCCTGCGTGCAATAAAAAGGAGGGAGCAGCTTATGCTCCCTCCTTGCTTAAATGCAACACAGCAAAGAATCATTGGATCAAGACATGATCGCGAATAGTTAGTAGCCTAAGCCCATACTGCGCGTTGTCTCTGCACCCAAATAAACCCGAATACTCAAGAAATCAGTAGGACAAGCTGTTTCACATCGCTTGCAGCCGACGCAATCTTCTGTGCGAGGCGAGGCCGCAATTTGACCTGCTCTACAACCATCCCAGGGAACCATTTCGAGAACGTCAGTTGGACAAGCTCGAACGCACTGGGTACACCCAATGCAGGTGTCATAAATTTTGACTGTATGAGACATTGAATCAAAGCTCCAAATTTTAGAGGATGCTAACGGCCAATCTTTACCGTTGGGGGCTTTATCAAAACGTGACCGAAGCCAGGAATGCTATAACGAGTCCTAGTTTACAGCAGTGCTTTTACTACTTCTACAAAAAACATAGGAAACTTCAAACAACGTAACCTCTTAGGAATTCATACTTACCGAGTCACGCGAAGACCTGAGCGACATAGACCAAGAATATTGACTTGCGGCTCCCAAAAGCCATTCTAGAATAGAACAAGGAACATATATCGCTCTTTCAAGTAACCCATGGGTCAGCGTCAAGAAACACAGACATACGAGATTGTTTGCCTAGAGCATCAGGGTCATTGTCTATACGCAGAGGTGATACAAGCCGTTACGGAACAGCAACGATCTTGGCTGCGCCCATTAGCCCTAGCTTTAGCAACTGTGGAAACGACAACATGGAACCAGGATGAAGCGAGAATTCAACAAATCTATGACCTTCGTGAATGCTCCGATCTGCTCTGGCCTCAAACGCAGCTAAGAGCAGCATTAGACATTGAACTGCTGCCCATGTTGACAATGCTACAAACGGAGAAAGGCTCAACAGAGAACAGTGCAAACAAAGACGCAAACAAGCAGCTACAGGCTTTTCTCCACAGAGTCTGTCGTGACTCGTCCATCGTAAGGTAGTCGCAAGAATCTTAGGGATTTGTTGATAATCAGCAATCACAACAACAGGCTGTTAGGCAAGTAACAGTCTCAATTTGCTGGAAAGATTTACACTATGCGGTAGAAAACCGTATCAATTTCCTTTGTGAGTTCTCACCGTCTTCCACACACGACTGCCCATCTTCGCATTACAGGCCAATGCTGGTATCAAGGACTCCTCGAAGGTGAGGTTTCTGCTGGGCAATATACCTGGTTGTTTCAGTGGCAGTTCAAACAGGGTGAACTTTCTGTTTCCCCATCTCTAGGGCGGGCTTTAATTCAAGAACCCTTAGGCCGTTTTCTCGAACAGCAGGACTACCAATTGGAGCCAGGGGGAGATTATTCCTTTACCCTACGTTGCGACCTATAAACAAAAGAAAGATAGGGGTGAGAACAAGATAGCGACAGCAAGATATTCGTATTGGTGTTCCCTTAGATACCAACCAATGATTATGGTCTTTTGCACTATGGAGAAAAACGCGTTTAGCCTTCATATCGGCGCTGCATCACAGCATTAGTGCTGGTCTTCACAGGCTGCAATACTGACCCAACTACTGCTGCCATCAGCCCAGTGTTCTTTCTTCCAGATAGGAGCGCTATGTTTCAGGGTATCAATGCCATACTGACAGGCTGAAAATGCCTCAGCTCGGTGTGGACTCCCCACAGCCACTAAAACACTAATCTCACCCACACGTAATTGACCAATGCGGTGATGAATGACAACGCGCTTAACCTCTGGCCATTGGACCTGAATCTGAATAGCGATCTGCTGAAAAATCTGAATGGCCATTGGTTCGTAGGCCTGATATTCAAGTGACTCTACGATACGTCCATCAGTATTGTCTCGTACCGTTCCGCTCATGACGACCACCGCGCCATTTTGAGAGTCATCAGCTAATTGATAGACCTGCTCTAAAGAAAGGGGCGCAAAAACTATTTTGAACGCGTTGCGCGTGACTGAAGAAGCTAATGCCATAGAAATGACGGTAATAGTGATATCTGCTCAAGCATCTAATCGCGGGCAGCCCACTTTAAGGCTAAAGCATTCAGGATTTGTTTGGCGGACGTAACAGACGTATCGGCACTGTTGGCCAGATCATCCGCATGTACAAAGGTGATGTCATGAACACCGATAATTCCCCAAATGGCCCTGAGATAAGGCTCTAGAAAATCACGATCTTCCCGACCAGAGTCAGGTCGATAATTAAACTTGCGGGTGGTGATAATCAGCATTTTTTTATTCAGCAACAGACCTTGAGGCTGCCCATTCTGGAAGGTAAAGATGCGATCACGACGCACAACCTGGTCTAAATAGGCCTTAACGGTTGAGGGTACTGTTAGGTTATACATCGGTATTCCCCACACATAAATATCTGCCGTCAGCAATTCACCTATCAGAGCATCCGACAATTGAAGTGCAGCATTCAGAGCAGGGGATCGCATTTGCGCTTCCGCTTCATAGGCCATAACCCAACGTTCATCAATATGGGGAATGGGCTGAGTCCCAATGTCACGATAGAGAACGTCACTGTCAGCAGAATACTGCTTCCAAGTGGTCACAAAAAATTGAGTCAGTTTCCGCGAGAATGAGTCCTGCTTTCGCGCAGTGGTGTCAATGTGCAATAAACGCATGATGTTTCCGGGGCAGTCTCTTCAGGCCTAAAAACAAGTCGGGAATAAAAAAGACTGCTGACCTTCATCAGCAGTCTCAAGTGATCAAAATGTAAGAACTTAGTCTGAGATAGAACCCAGTGCTTCAGGAATACGCTCAAACTCAAAACCACAAGCCTTAAGCGCATGGTAGAGGTGTCCCTGAAGAATAAAGAAGGCCAACAGGAAATGGACGTTAGACAGCCAAGCACGAGCGGAAAAGACGCCACTTGGTAAATCGACTGTATCGACAAACCTAGGAAAGATAGTAAGTTCTAGACTCAAGGGTGGGCCAAAGAACTCAACGGGGTAAGCCACAGTATTGACAGCAGAGTAGTAGGCGGCAGCAAAACCAAGCACTGACAGACCCGCCAAAGCAGAGCAAAGCTGACCATCTGCAGAATAGAGAGAACTCAAGAGTCGAGTGGCCCACTCATAGGGCTTCTGAGTAATATGCCAGACACCACCACAAATCTCTACGACACCAATAAAGGCATGTCCTGAGGCAATATCTTCTAAGTTATCGACAAAGTAAGGGTTGTGACCGGGGGTAAACAAACCATACTCAAGAACCACACTCCGAATGGTGGCACCCGGATTACTAACAGCACGAATATCGCCAATGGCAGGGTCATAGATACCGTGGAAGCGAATCCAAGCCACAAACAGAAGAGCTGTAGCACCTAGGAACAATAGGTGGTGCCCAAGAATGAAACCGAGTTTTTTAGGATCATCCCATTCAAATTCCCACTTGGAACCTCGCCCCTCAATGTCGCCAAGCTCACCAGGAGCGAAACGACTATGAAAGAACGCACCGAAGGCATAGATGGCGGCACCAAAAAGGTGGCCAAACGCAGATAGGGTATAGGTGCTGGTGTCAATTACCCCACCGGGTTCAACCCCCATACCAAAGGCTGCCAAGTGTGGGATCAAAATGAGTCCCTGTTCACCCATTGGCAGCTCAGGGTTATAAGACGAAACCTCTAAAAATGTAATGAGTGAAGCCCATAGACAGATAAGGGAATACTGCCCAATATGAGCAGCAAGCCATTTACCGGAAAAGTCGATTAGGCGACCATTGCCAGCTAAAGCCCCATACTCAACGTTTGCATTTGCACTAGTCATTGTGTTTATTCCAAAAACGCTTTAGGAAAAACTACTCCATGATATTGGCCTGCACTTTTTGAGGATATTCCCGTTAGAGCCCATCAACGAACTCTAAATACAGACCCATAAAATATAATGTTACGCCGCTGTGAACCTCACAACAAGCGCTATTGAAACTCTTCCGCACAATCTGGACACACTCCATTCCTGTGCCCAGAAATAAGATCCGACGTCCCCACACAGTCTTAGCCTCAACAGTTTTCATCCCCCAGCAGAACACAGGAACAGCAGGATGCCTGAGACATTTGAGACCAAATCGGCTTGGACAAATACCCCGAACACCATCAGAGAATGAAGGGGTGACATTTTTGTTAACTTTTGTTAAAGTAGTTCTCATATGTTGTAACAAACGGAACATTCGTGAAGAACATTGTGATCACCGGCAGTTCTCGTGGTATTGGATACGGCTTAGCAGATGCTTTCCTATCTCGCGGATGTCGGGTCATGATTAGTGGACGTTCCCAGCAGAGCATCGATCGGGCAGTGAAGTCGCTTTCGGCTCAATATGGCCAAGAAAAGGTGCAGGGATTTCGTTGTGATGTCTCTAACTCTGAACAAGTTCAGGGCCTGTGGGATGCAACCCTTAAAGCTTGGGGATGCGTGGATGTATGGATCAACAATGCAGGCATTAACCATCCCATGAAGGCATTATGGGAGTTGTCAGCCCAAACCTTACAAACTGTCATTTCGACCAATTTATTGGGTCTAGCATACTGTTCACAGGTGGCCATCAAAGGCATGTTAAAGCAGGGACATGGTCATGTTTACAACATGGAAGGCCATGGTTCGAGTGGACAGATTTTGCAAGGAATGACGGGATATGGAACCAGCAAGTCTGGCGTCCGATATTTAACGAAGGCTCTCATTCAAGAAACAAAGGGAACAACGGTAAAGGTCAGCACATTGTCTCCGGGTATGGTCGTCACCAAGCTCGTGGCCGATCAGTTCCGTGAAGATCCCGCGGGTTTAGAACGGGTCAAAACCGTTTTCAATTTGTTTGGAGACAATGTTGAAACCGTTGCACCTTGGCTCGCTGATCGCGTTCTCCAGAATAATCGCAGCGGTGCAACCATTGCTTGGTTCACTTGGTCAAAAATGCTATGGCGCTTATTAACCGCTTTCCAACCCCGCGATCTATTTACATTAGACGGCACATCCGAGACCTATATCGGTAAGTTTAGTTAGGGCCGTTTCCACGACTTCAGGACCGGCACCGGCCCGAGATTTCTCTGTTAAATGGCGCTTCCAGATGCGGCTGCCCGGTTGCCCATGATAGAGCTGTAGCATATGTCGGGTAATGGAATTTAGCTTCAGCCCCTGGCCAGTCCAACGTGCAATGTAGGGCAGCATCGCCGCAGCAATATCTGACCGTGAACGCGGCAAACCAGGTATTCCCCCAACCGATTGATCAACCGTAGCAAACAGATAAGGGGTATCGTAGGCAGCCCTTCCAATCATGACAGCGTCAACAGCCTTTAGATGGCCTTGTGTCTGTTCAAGATCAGTAATGCCACCATTGATCTCAATCCACAGATCAGGGAAATCGCGTTTAAGGCGATAGACATCGTCATAGCGCAGTGGGGGAACAGTTCGATTTTCTTTGGGACTGAGACCCTGGAGCCATGCTTTACGAGCATGGACAGTAAAACGTTGGCAACCTGCTTCAGAAACAACCTGTACAAAATTGGCCATGTCTTGGTAGCGATCGCAATCATCCACACCAATGCGATGCTTCACCGTCACAGGTAACCGAGTGGCCTGACGCATTGCAGCCACACAGTCCGCAACATGCTCGGGCCGCATCATCAAACAAGCTCCGAAATTCCCGGATTGGACGCGACTACTGGGACATCCTACATTGAGGTTAATTTCGTCATAGCCCATGTCTTCAGCGATTCGCGCACAGGTGGCAAGGTCTTGGGGTTGATCCCCACCGACTTGCAAAGAGAGAGGCTTTTCTTCAGGGCTAAAGCTGAGGAGATGATCACGATCACCGTATAAAATAGCTGCGCTGGTCACCATCTCCGTATACAACAATGTATATCGGGTCAATTGGCGCATAAAGTACCGGAAATGCCGATCCGTCCGATCCATCATCGGCGCAACGCTAATTCGGGATGGGACTGGGTTCATAGTCATCAATCAGACGGACTGGACTCCGGAAAAGTTAGAACACTACCATCAGCGCCCAGAACAACCCGGATCGTCTTCTTCCCAGATGCTGGCGTCGGCGAAACAAAGGGTTGATTGGTTTCGGGGATCGGAGTCTGCCCCAAATACTGGGTGGCCGCTTGTCCTCGAGGCTTAATTTGCCCGATCGTACCGTCAGCGTTGAGGACAAGCGTATACTGGAGCGTCTGTTTCAAATTCGCTGGAACTTGCCAACGCTGGGCAAGGTACTGACGAGCCTCCGCAATCTGCGGCGTCACATCAAAAGCGGTTCGATTCCGAGCCTGAGATTCCGGGGGAACGGGAGCCCCAGGACTGACAGCAGCCGGAGCAGCAGGCTTTGCCTGCTCCAGCTGAGGAACCTTTTCGACATCAGCCGTGCTAAACGACGCCTCACTTTCAGCACTAACACCGGCCTGAGGGCTAGACTTCAATACATCTGAAGACTTCAATGACTCTGACGCGGCGCTTGTCCCCGAACGACCTATATTTGTTTGTCCAAGTTCTATCGGTGGTCGGCCCGCAATCGTGGTAGGAGCGTCCGTCGTCTTAGGCTCTTTCAATTGTTCCAAGTTCAGATCGACGGGAGCTGGTGGCTCAGGGAGTGACGGTAATTTTGCCAACGGTGCCTGCTGCGCTGCTTTGGGTTTGGCTATGGGCTGAGATGCTGATGGTGCACTTTGTGAATTTGAGGGACGCAACGACGCTGGAAATGGGTTCGTTTTTGAGTCTCCAAAGTCACGCTTTGGAAGCTTTACAGTCGGCAACGCCTGAGTAGGCTGCGGCAAAGGCGCTTCATCGAGTGTCGGAGAAGGTACAGCAGGAGACGGCAAGTTTGCAACGGGTGCGGTCTCCTGCGATGTCGACTCCTGATCTTTTTGGGAGATCGTCGAGGTGGGTCCGCCAAAGCCAGTGTAGAGAAACTGGGAGAGGGCCGCCGTGGTTCCTCCCACAAGCAAGATGACACCCGCGGCACGTGCCCAAACAGGAACAGAGGGTCGAGCCGGCTGGGGCACTTGAGCTGGAAGCGTCTCAATCTCAGCACCATATTCATCTAACGCAGTCGCGAGATCAAAGAGTTGAGAGGCTTTAAGCTGAATCACAGCACCTGAAGCCTCAGTGGCAAGTGATCCCAACACAAGTTCATGGCTGAGTAAATTGCGCGGGCGTAGATGAAGCGGTACGGGGAGGGTCACAGTTGCTGCGGCCTCGCCGGAGAGATCGGCGGTCTGAACCTCTGGCTCTGCTTGAGATGGTTCTGAGCGGAGGCGTTCATCCGGTAATGGCACTAAACTTTGTCCCAAGAATTCTTGGGTATAAGCAGAAACAGCTTCTGAAAGAGACTCAAGCTGTTCTTGATTGCCCTGAACTTCGAGGGGTTGTTGGTTGCGATCGCAAAGTTCGTTGAAACTCAGCAGAAAATCTAGGGACTTCAGGACGGGCTGCCGCGTCCATCGAGACAACGCAGAGGTTTGTGCCGTCACCTCGAGAGTGCAAGTAGGGGGTGCATATTGTCGAGTGATAACGGCCATGGAAAAAGTCAAACGGCAATATTACGGACACACAGCTTTTTGATCCAGCCTCAGGCTCTATGATAGGCATCTTTAAGAGGAATGCGAAAGCTCATAGCGCACAGAACAATCAGCTCCCTGTCTAAATATAAGCCCGATAATCGAGATTCTCCAGAGCAGTTCGGGAATTGAAACAGGATCAACTTTAGTTGAGACGTAGATTAGTGATCGCGGGTTCAGTCAGGTAAAGCACATCACGATCATCTCTCCCTAATAACTGCTTTTCACACGCGTCGCTCGATTAACCGTTCGCTCAATTTCACGCGCACGTTTACCCCGCCAGAACAAGCGAATCGGCGTTCCGGTAAACCCAAGATTCTTGCGAAACTGGCCCTCGATATAACGGCGATAGTTATCTTTGAAGAGATCGGGGTTATTGACGAACAGTGCAATCGCAGGCGGCTGACTACTAACCTGCGTTCCATAATAAATCTTGCCCTGTCGTCCCTGGCGTGATGTCGGTGGAGAATGCCAACTCACCGCTTCTTCCAGCACTTCATTAATCACAGAAGTCGTGACCCGACGCTGATGCTGTTCCGCAGCACTATCCACCAAATTGATAATTTTTTCGACCCTCTGTCCTGTCTTAGCACTCACAAAAATCATCTCAGTCCAATCGAGAAAATTGAGGCGGGCTTGAAGCTTCTTCTCAAATTCATAGATCGTGTAATTATCTTTCGCAATGGTGTCCCACTTATTCACCACCACCACACAACCTCGACCATCATCAGCAATCCGACCGGCCAGCTTTTGATCTTGCTCCGTAATCCCATCAGAAGCATCGAGAACTAACAAAACCACATCCGCTCTGCGAATCGCCTTGAAGGCTCGGTTGATACTAAAAAATTCAGGCCCATACTTCACATTCTTCTTCTTACGGATGCCTGCGGTATCAATAAACCGATAGATCTGATCGCCTCGCTGGGCCACCATATCAATGGCATCTCGTGTTGTACCAGAAATGGGACTCACAATCGATCGGGTCTCACCCACAAAGGCATTCAGCAAACTGGACTTCCCCACATTGGGCCGTCCGACGATCGCAACCTTCGTCTCCTCAGCATCATCCACCTGATCCACATCGGGCAGTTCCTCAGCCACAAGATCCAACAGATCTCCAGTCCCGCTACCATGAATACTCGAAAGTGGGATCGGCTCCCCTAGGGACAACTCCCAGAACTGAGCCGCCTGCACAACGCCTTGTTGAGGGGACTCACATTTATTAACCGCCAATACAATCGGGGTGGGCTGCTGCCGTAACCAATGGGCAATAGACTCATCCGCAGCGGTGGGCCCCGCCTGACCGTCCACCACCATTACCACAACATCCGCTTCAGAAAGCGCCGTCATCACCTGTTGGCGAATGTGAGGTAAAAATTCTGAATCATCATCAAATACGAGCCCCCCTGTATCCACCACTAAAAAATCCCGGCCCTGCCACAGAGCACGACGATAGGTGCGATCCCGAGTCACCCCCGGCGAATCATGAACAATCGCAGCCATCATCCCCGTCAGGCGATTAACAAGCGTTGATTTACCGACATTGGGACGGCCCACAATGGCTACAACTGGCAAACCCATCAACTTTATCCTTTGAATACTCTGGGGCAATAGTGATATAGAACCCAATTGACCAGTGTAGCGTGTTCAGGCATGACTCATATATATGCAGCTAGACATTCTAGATTCAAAAACCAGACATGCGCCTCAATTGTGAATCGGAACGTATTTTTGCACAGTGACGCTCCTTGATCTCTGTATAGACGCTCATGAGGCCTCATTAGAATCCTCGTCGTCGGCTGGGCTTTCATCTTCGCGTCCCATTCGGGATATCTCCTCAGGCTGATAGGGAAACCAACTTGCCCTCCAGGCAGACTCTGCCTCAGCAGTCTTCTGAGCCTTTTGTTTCTGGGAATAGTCTTTATTTAGCGCTGTCACCTTCTGCATCGCTTGACGCAACTGATGTCGCCAAACCATTAATTCTGAATCTGCCAGCTCAATATCTGTAATTTGCAGATAGACAGCAACAACAGGTACATTTTCTTCTTCTTGATCAGATTCCTTTGCTTCCACTAAAGCTTTAAGCAGATGGGGAGGACTCGTAATGGGACGCCCCGCTTCGTCAGCCTTAGCAGCAATCTTGAACAGCGTGTCCATCGACTGAATCTGAACAATTTGATGGTCTTGGAGTAAATAATTTGCGTCTCGAGATGTTTGCTGTAGGGCTCCGACGATTATTTCCTCAAGTTCTTGAACCGCAAGCATGAGACCTTCAGGAACCCTGCGCTCAGCATCAGTCACAATCGTTTCCTGAAGCGTCTGTAGTAGAGATTGTTGGAGCTGCCAGCCTAATTTTTGCAATCCCTGTTGCAAAGACTGTTGCTGACTCAGTGAGAGTGCCATAAAAGCTTCTGGTTCAGTTTGCGTACAGAGGTGATAGGCAGCGCGAACCAGTTGCTTGGAAACCGACTGTCCTAACTCAGCCAGGTAATCTTGATAAAGCGAATAGATATTTTGAGCAAGCTGAGCTGCCTGAACCTCCAGTCCTTCCAATGCTTGTTGAAGTTTATGAATATTTGCACCCATACCTGCACACCGTCTAAAAGCCAGAAATCAGTTTCCAAGAGAGCATTCTCCCTCTTATTAACGTCATCAGCCTAAATCATTCAAGCAAAAATAACCTCAGTCACTGCAGAAGGGCCGCCCATAAAAAATGGGGCAAACAAAACTGTTCACCCCAACGTTTTAAAAGCAGCCGATCAACTCATGAAGATCACGAATTTAAATAACGCCCTATTCGTCTTCAGATTCTGACTCAGAGTCCTCAATCCCTTCACCGAGGACAAAGCGGCTAAACCGACTCACTTGAATATTTTCACCCAGTTTAGAGATAGCCTGCTTAACTAACTCCTCTACAGTCATGCTCTGATCTTTGATGAAAGGCTGATCAAGCAGACAAAGCTCACGCAAAGTCTTATCCAATTTACCTTGGACAATTTTCTCCTTCACCTTTTCGGGCTTGCCCTTTAAAGCATCAGACCCCATCGCAACCGACTTTTCAGTCTCGACAATTTCAGAGGGAATATCGTCAACCTTGACGTAAACCACATTGGGGCAAGCTGCAATTTGCTTCGCAATATCTTGAACGAGCTCTTTAAAGGCATCATTCCGAGCGACAAAATCTGTCTCACAGTTAACTTCCACCATGACGCCAATTTGGCCACCAAAGTGAATATAACTATCGACAAGACCTTCAGCGGTGACCCGCCCTGACTTCTTACCGGCTGAAGCCAGTCCCTTCTTGCGAAGATAGGCAATCGCCTCCTCTAGATCCCCCTTGGTCTCCTTGAGGGCTTTTTTGCAATCCATCATCCCTGCGCCAGTTTTTTCGCGCAGTTCTTTAACCTGTTGTGCGGAAATTCCTGCCATTATGTTGCCTCAGTCTTTAAAAAATTACGCGTCGCTTTTGTCATTATCACTGGGTGCGGGAACTTCCGCTACAGCCTCAGGAACCGCTTCAGGCTCTGCCACAGGGGCTGCCTCAGGAACCGCTTCAGGCTCTACCGCAGGGGCTGCCTCAGGGACCACATCACTGGCAACTGGATCAACAGCACTAGGCACATCGTCTACAGCATCGGGCACATCATCAAAATCACTTTGACTGACCTGCTCTTGACCACCATGACGCCCCTCTTGAATGGCATCAGCGAGCCGGCCGACAATCAACTTGATGGCTCGAATTGCATCATCATTACCAGGGATGGGAATATCGACCCAATCAGGATCACAATTCGTATCCAGCAGGGATACGATAGGGAGTCCTAGCTTCTGACATTCCTGAACGGCATTGTACTCTCGCTTAATATCGACAATCACCACCACATCAGGAATTTTGTTCATCAGCTTCAGGCCGCCCAGGTATTTTTGCAGCTTATCGAGCTCCCGTCTGAGTGATGAGGCTTCTTGCTTCGGCAGCAGATCAAAAACGCCACTTTCATAGCGACGTTCTAAATCTTTAAGGCGTTCAATGCGAGTTTTAATGGTGGTCCAATTGGTGAGCATGCCACCCAACCAACGCTGATTCACGTAGTAGCTACCACAGCGAGCCGCCTCTTCTGCGACAATTCCAGCAGCTTGACGCTTTGTCCCGACAAACAAGAACTTCTTGCCTGAAGCTGAAGCAGAGCGCATATAGTTGTAGGCTTCATCAACAAGCTGTGCTGTTTGCACAAGGTCGATGATATGAACGCCATTGCGCTCAGTGAAAATATAAGGGGCCATTTTAGGGTTCCAGCGTCGGGCTTGGTGACCGAAGTGAACCCCTGACTCAAGCATTTGAGCCAAACTAACAACTGGCATAAATTTCTCCTATCCGGGTTTATCCTCCACCTGAGTGCATCTTGGCCAGCGGACTGCGCTGCATAGACACCCGAATTCTCAGATGTGTGAATTTTAGACAACCTCAATAAATTAACATATCAGAGCGATCTATGAACTGGATATTTCGAGACCTCATGGAACAGCGGCAGACACCCTGTAGTGAGGTATATGAGGAATGCCCTAGAGATTACAATTTGGTCGATGCGTGTCTTCGCTTCAGTTTGTTCGCTTAAATTTGTCAGCACCTAAATCGGAGTGAACTGTGGCCCAATTGCAGCGATTAGTCATTTCCTCAGAACAACGGCAGGGCAAGCAAATTGATCTGACACATGAGCAACAACATTATTTATGTCGAGTTCTTCGACTCCAGGCTGAAGATCGCTTTATTGCAATGGACGGCAAAGGTCACTGGTGGCTAGCAGAACTTAAGGGAGTCACGTCAGCTCAGATCCTTGAGCCTTTGCAGATCTCAACTGAACTCCCGATGCCTGTCACTTTAATGGTTGCTCCAACCAAGGGTAATTATTTTGATCAAGTTGTCCGCTGCACAACCGAGTTAGGGATCAGCTGCCTCATCCCCTTGCTCAGTGAGCGCACCCTACTGAAACCCAGTTCGCAAAAATGCCTGCGGTGGCGAAGGATTGCCAACGAAGCTGCAGAGCAGTCCTATCGTCAAATCATTCCTGCAATTCAGGATCCGATGTCACTGCCCCTTGCTTTACGGTGGTCACAACAGCAGCAGCTAACAACAGCTCAATATATTTGTGTGACAGATTCCACTGCACCTGGTCTGCTGGGCACCCTAGTCCCAGGACAGGGTATAACCCTTATGACAGGGCCTGAGGGAGGATGGACAGCAGCAGAACAGGAACAAGCAATCTTGGCCGGTTATCAGCCTGTTTCTCTAGGACAGCGCATTCTGAGAGCCGCAACGGCCCCCGTCACAGCACTATCTGTGATCGCGGCTTACCTCGAGCAACGCAATATTTCCTGACAGTAAAAGGAGTGACATGGTGGATCTAGCGATTGAAGCGGCGCTCAAGCATACCAATTACGAAGAGGTATCTCGGTTAATTGCTCACCTGTTGCCTGGGGATCCATGGAAACCTCTTTATCAAGCTCGACTCCACGAAGCCCAAGCTGAGTGGGAATCAGCGGACATTCTTTACCGAGAGATTCTCCGCCAGGGAAATGTACCGAAACTAGCGCTAGAAGCCCGCCAAGGCCTACAAAGACTCGCGCAACGCGAGGCAGCATTGCATCAACAGGAGACGGCTCAACGACAAAGCCAGATCGCAACAACAGTCACTCAAGCAGGCCAAAGCGAGCTAGGTGTCCTCATTCTCGAAGCCCTATCCCCGGAGGAGAAATCTGAAGTTGCGCCAGCCTTTGCTCGCATCATGCAGCTCGATCCTTACTCTGCTCGCTTGCTGCTCCCCAGCCGAGGATGGCGACTATATCGAACGGGCGCCATTGGTGAACTCAAGGTCTATGGACAAGAACTCCTGGAATCCGGCGTGCCATTATTCTGGCAATCTCTGAAGGAAGTTCGGCAAATCAAAGTGTACCAAGTTTGCTACTTCAAGACCCTGCAAAATCCCGTACAAGTCATGGTGACAGAAGCCCATTCAGGTGCTCCGCCCCATCTTTTCTCCTTTGATTGGTCTGAAGTCTCACAGTCCGTTGAAGGACAACTTCCTATTTTTGAAGAAGTTGTAGATCTCGATGCACGGGGTGTCCTGCAACGGAAAGAAAAAACGCAAGATTATGCGCAGTTTCGAGACTTCCATCTCCCCACCTGCATTTTGCGCGTGTACGACGCAGCCTATCAATTTAATCAAGGCGTGCCCCTCGACACCAACAAAGCTGAACCGGGGACCTCTTGGTCAAATTGGCGGAGCCTCACGGCCTTATGGCAACAACATTTAGCCAACGTGCAAACCTGGGATCAGTTTTCGGCATTTGCAGATACTGTGATCGAGCAAACCGATATGCTGGACCACATTGATGCCCACATCAATCTATTTCGTCGCGCTGACAGTTACTGGGACCCAGCATTTCACCTCTACAGTAGTTTGGCTTACCTCAAATGAGTTGCCAAACTGATAGTCCAGTCAGCAGAGACACAAAACAATGAAGTAGGAGCGCTGCATCGGTAATTTCATATCTCTGAGCTGTAAGGAAGGTGCTATAAACGGAGATGGAGGATCTTCATCGGGATCTAATATCTTAATAATCATTTACGGCCTAACTCCCTTCGTCATGAATGTCTCTGCGCCCGGTTGTCCAGTTCCAGCTGAGCAACAGCCAATGAATGAATATCGAAGCTTACAAGAATCCTGTTTTTTCCGTTGGGCAACATTAGGGCCTCAAGCATTTCTGATCCGAACGTTTCTCATTTGGAGCGTTGGCTGTCTCTTTTGTTTGCCAATTGCGGTCGAGAGTTTTACCTGGAAATCTGCGCTCGCTAAATGCTTATTAGCGACGGCGGCAGGGGCAACGGGGTTACTGCTATTACTACTACTGCGCCTTTATCTGGGGTGGGGTTATATTTGCGATCGCCTATATAGTCCAACAATTGTGTATGAAGAAACAGGTTGGTATGACTGTCAAACGTGGCCCAAGCCAACAGAAGCCTTATCACAGGAACGGCTAATTGTTACCTACGAACTGCGCCCCTTCTTAAGACGCCTCCGGTATAGCTTCATCCTCCTCTGTTTATCTTTAGGGGCAGAAGTTAGCCTGTTAACTCTGACCTAGCGTGATAAGTCAAGCGCTTTAAGACAGCTTAAAGCCATGGCAGGAAAATCCAGAGCTAACAGCATCACATTTGCTCGCACCAGATATTAGAGTCTTAGCCATGAATATGGGAAAACGAAAGTCAACAGCCGCATTAGATATCCATCTACTGCGAGAAGGAATCATTGAGTCAAGACATCATGCTGAGGTTGTTGTCTGTGATCAGCGAGGACGAGTTTTATGCACAGCCGGCAATGTCGAAACGAGCTATTTTGTGCGATCTGCCCTCAAGCCCTTTCAGGCGCTTGCGGTCACGACAACCGGAACAATAGAACAATTTAAGCTGAGTGATCGCGACCTTGCCGTTATTTGTGGCTCCCATCAAGGCAATCTCGAACAAGTTCGCCAAGCCTTCAACATTCTATGGCGCTGCGATGTTGACCCTAGTATGCTCAGGTGCCCTATTCCAGAAGGTAAAACTAGCCCATTGGAGCATAATTGTTCTGGGAAACATGCGGGAATGTTAGCCGTTTGCCAACAGTGTAACTGGCCGCTACAGACCTATCCTCAGACGCGCCATCCATTACAAAAACTCATTCTTGACAAGCTAGCTGAGATGCTCCAGATGCCAGCCGCTGAATTTATTGCTGCTCGCGATGATTGTGGGGTACCCACCTATTGCATGGAGCTGGCGCAAATGGCTTCCCTATACGCAAAGCTAGCAGCTGGAGACAACCTCGATCTTGAACGGATTGTACGAGCAATGACACATCACCCCACCCTGGTTTCAGGTACCGGACATTTTGATACCGATGTGATGGAGTTAACCGCAGGTGAAATCGTGAGTAAGTCTGGAGCTGAAGGAATTCAATGTATTGGTCGCATTGGAGAAGGAATGGGGTTGGCCATTAAAGTCGCGGACGGGGCAAGACGCGCCAAGTATGCAGCGGCCATTCATGTCCTCAAAGAACTCGGTTGGATTACCCCGACAATTGCAGATACACTTGGGGAGAGCTACCTTACTCTCAGCGACTGCAAACGCCTTGAAGTCCTGGGTGAACTATGCATGGCTTAATAATTGAACGGGAATCACGGGTCAATCAGTCAGAAGACAAGTGAGCCGGAGCAAGCAAAGATCGCCCCTCAGCACCTTTAACGAGGTGAATAGACCTCATCTGATAAAAATATTTCGTAACGACTTCCTGCTCACGGAACCACACTAGCGAAAAGTTCTGGGCCAGAGAGGGTGACACACCAGCGAACTCTGGAAACACGGCCAGGGTACTCTGACTATGGAGCCCAAATTGTTGTTGGGGCGGTTGCAAAGACTTGGCGTTCAGTCGACGCAATTCAAAGGTAAACAGATCAGGTCGCCAACTCTGCTCTAGCGTTTCTCGATCGACAAGTCGATAGGGCGTATCATTCCCAGTTCCGGCTTTTTCAAAAAAGACCTGATCATCAACCATGAGGGCCACATGATCTAGATAGGTACGATCCCCTAAGCGATGATAAATCAACAAAATATCTCCCGTCCGCGCACGATCGGTAATTGGCATAGTTTGCTGCTGCAACCACTCTGCCATTTGGTCTGGGCCAGCAATAAAGGTAAAGGGAACGGCGCTAACAGACCGAGAGGTTCTCAAAATCTCGTAGAGTGTTCCCCAACAATTAGCGATGAGACTCGCCCTATCTAAACCTTGATTTTTCCTAGGCACCAATTCTCCTAGGGGCTGCGGCAGAGACACCTCTTCCTCGTGAAATTGGTGGGCATTTAACGCCTGCATAAGCGGCGGCATGAAATCCATCAACGTATACGACCGATGGGGATCATAGGCAACAGTGCGATGCCTATGCCAACTCGCATAGACATCCAAAAGCTTGCGCCACTGAGGCTTTGTCAGTTGACCGAACTCAAAATCAAGCGTAAATTGCCAAACCGGCAACTTTGCCTGACGGGCTTCTGAGCGCCAACAAGTGTGAGGAATATCTGAGGCTGCAGTTAATGTCGTATCACAGGGCTGCTTGTGCAAAATCTTCATAGGACGAAACGCCCCTCGAGCCGGCAAGGTACAACTCATAAGCACGATGAGGAAGAGATGCGATCGCAAACCATATATCAGCGCCCTACGTATCAGGAAGACCTTACCCTTAGATTCCAGCAGCCTCATAAGCTACCACAGAGCAAGGAAAGCATTATTTTACGTCTAAGCAATATCAAACTCCTTACAACATAGAGCCTCTCCTTAACATCCTAAAAAAAACCTTAACCAAGGCCAATGCAGCAGCCCAGGATGTTAACTTATGTTAACAAAGCTTGCAGTAAGCATAAATGCTTAAGCCAATCATTTTTTGCAGGGACTGGCCATATAGCCATAACAAGTTACTTTATGCACCAGATTGACAAGAATCAATTACTGGCAGACTACGCTCAGGGTAAACGCAGCTTCAAGAATCTTGATCTCAGGAAAATTCAGTTGTTTGGTCAAACCCTAAAAGATATTGACTTCAGTGGCAGCAATCTTAGCGAGTCGTATTTAGCCTATTCCAACCTAAGTAATGCGAACTTTAAAGGTGCCATCTTAAACAACGCACAGCTCGAACAAGTCAACATGAATGGCGCTAATCTCCAAAACGCCATGCTAAAGGAAGTGAATCTCTTCCGTGCCAGTCTCTATGGTGCCAACCTTTCTAAAGCAACCTTGGCGCAAGTTGATCTCCGTAGCGCAGATCTTCAACAAGCCAGCCTCATCAAGACAGAGCTGCGAAAAGTCAATCTCAGAGATTCAACCCTGACGGGTGCAAAGTTCACGCAAGCTCAACTCATCCATTCAGAGCTGTTCCGAGCCCACGGAGCCAACCTTACAGACGCGCTCATCGACTCAAATACAACGATGCCCAATGGTTTTCCCAGTGACCTCCAACCCTAATGAGCCTTCGCAAGTTCACGTACCTTAGGACGGACGGGAGCTGTCAGCGCAGATTCCAAGGGAGCACAGCCAAAACGCTCTTCTAATATTGAGATCACTTCACGCCCAAAATCATTCGGGTTGCGATTCCAGGCTCGTAAGCAAACTTCAGCAAACATCGATCCCAAGGGTTCAGGATTCCACAAAAGTTTCTTGGCAACCCAGGGCAGATGAATACTCAGCGGATCATAACCAGGCTTAAGCATGCCTTGCTCAAAAGCATATTTTTCAAGATGGGTATGAGGCTGAAGACCAATGAAAAAGATCGCCGGTTCAACTTTCTCGACTCCAAAAATTTTCTCCAGCTCTCGATGATAAGCAATTGTCTGCCGAATGGTTTCAGGACGTTCGTCAATCACATTAAAAGAGTAATTCACCGAAACCAAATCGTTGAACCCAGCCGCTTTGAGATCCCGACAGTTTTCTAAAACGGTACGTAGGTTATAGCCCATCCGCATTTTGCGAACCAGCTCTTGCGAACCACTGGTAATCCCAATCTCGAAATAATTCATGCCCGTCTTGACCATTAGATCACAAAGTTCCGGAGTCAAGTTATCAGCACGAATATAAGCAGCCCAATGAATATCCGTCATGCCTGTTGCCAGGATCTTCTCAAGCAGTTCCACCGCATCGGGGATAAAACGACGGGCCGGAATAAATTGAGCATCGGTAAACCAAAAATTGCGAATGCCGCGATCATAGAGCTGCTGCATCTCTGCCACCACTTCCTCAGCAGGATTAATCCGAACCTGCTTCCCCTCCACCACGGTGTAAATGCAGTAGCAACAATTATGAGGACAACCGCGTTTGGTCTGGACGCCAACGTAAAAGTCTTGTTCTTGGAGATAATATTCAAACTCAGGCCAAATGCCCTGGAGATAGTTATAGTTACAAGCGGTCTTTTCAATGGGAGTCGGCCACTCATGGATCATTCGATCCCGAGGCTTACCTTCTCCGACGACATAGCACCGCTCATCTCGGAACGCCTCTCCCCGAAGCATCTTTTCAATGAGAGCCTCACCTTCCCCTACAGAAATAATGGCTCCCTTGGGCAACATAGATCCCAGTTGCTCATAGAAAACACTAACTGCGCCCCCACCCACAATCAGTTGAACATCAGGATCATGCTTTTGCGCCCGCAACCACCCACGCTTGATCAAGCCCAAGTTTTGCCATAGCTCTTTGAGATAAGTTGCAGCCATTCGGAGCCCTCCCAACGCGCCTCGAAGACGCTTAAGAAGGTTACGAGAATAGTAGAACTCAAAGGCATTCTGCAATGGGTTTCCTCCACGTCCCCCCACCGGCGCATAAATCTGAATATCTCTCCACGAAAAAACAAGTAGGCTCGGCTGAAATTCATCAATACAGCGATCTAAGGCCTCTTTAAAATCCAGTGGCGGCACTGTACCTAGATCAAAAATCCGCTGCTCTGTATCCGGGAAACACTTGTGAATGTGATCTGCTAAGTACACCACACCAATCGGAAAGATTGGATTACAAGGAAGGCGAACATACAGAATGCGAGAAGTCATCAGACTAACCTGTGGGGGGCAGAAAACTTAAAGAGATAGATGTTAACAATTGTTTCATCAACCTGTCTTCATCATAGGCCAAACTGATGGTGAGGAGCATCCCAATGCGCTGTAGCGCAAGCGCATTCCAATGCCTTAATAGCAATCTATCAAACGATTTTCCGTCGAAGCATAGTGATCCCGGCGGCATTCTGACGACTGGCCAACTTGAAGTTTCTGACTTGCAAGGTCACAATATATGAACGA
>CALFCG010000355.1 GCA_937951315.1 uncultured cyanobacterium | reverse complement strand
AACGGATCAAGCCTTGAAAAAATGGCAGCAGGTGATTCCCCTGCAACGCCAGCTCGGGAATGCCCAACAAGTCGGACGTCTGCTTACGGAACAGGCCCAAGCCCATGGCCAATTGGGACAGCACCGACGCGCGATTGCAGTACTTTGCAATCCTGGCCCCGAATGTCAGTCTGGCAGCGCTATCGATATTGCGCGTCAAGTCAAAGATTCGGCTGGTGAAGTGGCCGCTTTAGGCAGCCTTGGCAATGCGTACCTTGCCCGAGGAGATTCTCAAAAGGCCATTGATTCTCTAGAGGAGGGGTTGGCCCTAGCCTCGAAATGGCCAACCTACCAAACGGCAATGCTGACCAGTTTGGGGAATGCTTATCTCGCGCAAGCCGAAATTGACTATCGTCAGGCACGATCTGAGAACCAAAGCGTGACCGCTAATCGCATTAATCAAACATTGACTGCTAAGCAAGTGCGGGGTGCTCAACAGGTGGCGATGCTGCGCCAAGAAGCACAGGATAAAGAGTCCCAAGCCTTGACATATTTCGAACAAAGCTTGACCCTTTTCCAACAGCAGGATCAGCCCCTGGAGATAGTGCAGACACTGCTGAACATTATTCCGATTTATCAGCGCACAGAAGTCCTTTACCCCAAAATAGAACCTGCTAAACAGAAAGCTCTGAAACTTATGCCTCGCTTGCCTGTTAGCCAAGAAGCTGTGTTCGCTGCCATCGATTTAGCCCATCTTTATCGTCCTGCCGCAGACCCCGTTTTACCCTTTACGGGGGCGCAGTGTTATCTCCAAGAGGAGGCTTCCCAGGTTCAGACTCTGTTACAACAAGCCCAGGTGACGGCAGAGCAGGTAGGCGATCGCCGTGCCGAATCTTTTGCTTTGGGTGAGCTGGGGCACTTCTACGAATGTCGCCAAGATCAGCGGAAGGCGCTGAAGATGACGCAAAAGGCCCGCTGGGTCGCGGCTGACTTAGATAGTGATGACAGTCTTTATCTTTGGGAATGGCAAACCGGACGCATTCTAAAAACCGAAGGAAAAATAGAAGAGGCACTCAAATTTTATGAGCAAGCTGTCTCTACCTTGGAGACTATTCGCAGCGATATTTTAAATGCCAATCGCGATCTGCAGTTTGACTTTCGTGATACTATCGAGCCCCTTTATCGAGAATTGGTCACCCTCTATTTGGAGCAAAATGGGACAGATTCTATTCCCTTGCCCGCCCAGTCCCAGCGCCTGACTGCGGCTCTCAACACGTTAGACTCTCTCAAGCTGGCGGAATTGCAGAACTATTTTGGTAATGATTGTGTGCTCACCGCTCTACCTGCAACCCCTGTTGAGCAGGTGGGGCCTGCAGGAACGGCGACTCTCAGTACCGTTATTTTGCCGCAGCGCAGCGCTGTGATTTTGACGCTACCGGACGGCCAACGGCAACTGGCCTGGATTCAAGTTTCTGAAGCGACATTGCAAAATACGATCAATGAATACCGAGTGGGGCTGGAACGTTACTTTGAGCCTTATACCGATCGCCAGTCTGCCGAGCAGCTCTACACTTGGCTGATTCAGCCTTTTGAATCCTTACTGACCGAGTCTGAGGTTGACACCCTTGTTTTTGTGCAAGATGGTCTGTTCCGCACGGTCCCTATGGCGGCTTTATTTGATGGTCAGCAGTTTTTGATAGAACGCTTTGCGATTGCGACAACACCCTCTTTGCAGCTTAGCAATCCTCAACCTCTTAAGCAGTCTTCCCTGAAAGCCATGATTGTTGGTTTGACTGAGGCAGCTAAAGTCGATGACCAAGAATTCTCTGCCTTGAGTTTTGTGACCTCAGAGGTCGATCGCATTCAATCGCTTTTTCCGGGAAGTCAGCAGTTGATGAATGATGCGTTTACCCGCGACCGTCTATATACCGAGTTGCGGCGTCGAACTTATCCCATTATTCATATTGCAACCCATGCACAATTTAGCTCGGAGCCAGAGAAGACTTTCCTGGTGATGGGCAATAATAGCAAGCTGCCTTTAAAGGACTTTGAACAATTGCTTCGAGAGGTGACCAGTCCCCAAGACACCATTGATTTGCTGACACTCTCTGCATGCCAAACGGCGGTGGGGGATAATCGAGCAGCTTTGGGCCTGGCGGGCAGCGCTATTCAAGCCGGAGCTAGAAGCACGCTTGCCTCGCTATGGTTTATTGATGACCAGGCGACTGCCGAGTTTTCAGAGCAGTTTTATCAAGCCCTACGCAATCCTGATTTAAACAAGGCTCAGGCCCTACAGGCTGCACAACTGAGCCTGCTCAAGTCTGATCAGGGATATCGGCATCCCAGCTACTGGGCTGCATTTATTTTGATTGGTAATTGGCTTTAATCTTTGGCGCCCGGGGGAGTTATCTCCTCAGTTTGTTGACTTTGATCGTTGTGACCCTTAGTGAGGTGAGTGTCTTCAAACTCTAAATCTGCGTTTTGGAGAAGTTGTGTTCTCAGGTTTAAGGCTGCAGGACTTTCGAGGTGGAGGACCGTTGAAATTGCATCGTACCAAAGCCCCTGCTCTGCCGCTATCTGTGCCCGTTCTACTGGGGGCAAAAGCAAATTGGAAAGTTGTGTCATGACAGATGTTGTGGGGGTGCCGACGACATCTATTTCTGCTTGAGTGATCAGAGCACTGGAAGGACGGCTGGTGCCTTCGCAGAACTGAATCACTTTCCAGAGATACCGCTGTCCGACGTCTAGACTGGCCTGGCCTGCTGGAAGAGAGACCTGCATAAATCCAGGTGTACTTTGTAAAGGCAATGCCAGAATTTTTTGAGCGCTTCCTACAGCACTTAACTGGTATAGCTGAAATTCCATGGGAAAGGTTCTGGCGTCTGGTACGTACCAGGAAAAAGTCGGACGTCGCGAACGGGTGTGTCCTACATGGTCATGCGGTGCCAAGGCCATCAACGACGTTTTGGATTCCTCTGTACAGCCACCTCTTCGCCCCGTGGTCGATGTGGGCGAAGTTGGCGCAGAACGTTTTTGTGGGGGCTTGTAGGCTCTGATCTCTGTAGAAATTGAGTGCCTATGCGGTGGAGCAGGCTGCTGAGTTGTAGAGAGATTTTCTCCAGCTTTTGCTGCTGTCGTCATCATTGATAACGCTAAACTGATGCAGACCCCAATGTTTTGTTGCCGAAAAGTAAAAATTGATCTGACCATTGCACGTCTTAATTATTTTAAGAAAGAATATATTTCCTTATTGCAATTACCCCAAGTCGCAAAAATATCAATCCTTTTTAGTGCTTAGCTTTTGATGCAAACCATAGCTGCCAAAAGTGGGCTTTACCCACAGGCCAGGTTAGTTCACAACATGTTTGATTCATGATCGCCAGATCACGATGGAACTGGCCCCCTAACTGTTTTGACAGACGTTGAGCTTGCTGAGTTCCCCGATTTTCTGTCAAATACGATATTTTTTCTGAGGTCATATCGGCTGCATTACCGTTATCAACTACGCGAATTATGTTGTGATCGCCCTGCTGTTTGCAGGTGATGGAGAGGCGGGTCGGGGCGAGGGCATGTTTACCCACATTGCACAGAGCTTCTTCAAAAAATCGACAGAGATCGCGTTTATTTTCGAGGCTCAAATGAGGACACTCTAAGGGGGCAAAGTCCACGAGCTTGAGTTGCAATTCTTCAAACCCAGGTAAATCTCTTTGAAGCGTGTGGTTATAAACTTCGTACAGCACTTCATGGAGGGGAGCTTGCAAATTTAAGTTGCGATCGCAAATCGTAAAATATTGACGTCCTTGTTCCAGCGTTTCTTGGCGGACTGTTTCATAGATATCCCGCAGCTCTTTGTTGAGTTGATTTAAGCGTTTCTGGAGTTCGGTTGTAGACCATTCCCGATCTTTTGTCTGTCGGAGCATACTGGCCAAAGTTTGGAGAGGACCATTGTGAATGGTGTCAAAGGTCCGTTCAATCACTTGCTGCTGATCGGCGATGCGTTCTTTGAGGGAGCGATCATAGACTGAAAAGCCATAGAGAACTAAGCCATTAAGTCCCAATGCCACTAGAGTCGGCACGAGCGTGATCCAGACCCCAACAAGCAGTCCAACATAGGAGAAGGCGATCAAGCCGCTTCCGAGCATAAGAATGATCAGAACATTGATGCCTGGAGATTTGATCAAGCGTCCAATGAGCAACCCTAGCAGTCCCCAGCCCACAATCCAGATATATTCAAAGATGTCGGGCCAAGTCGTTAGTAGGGGGCGATTATTCAGAACTGCACTGATGATTTGGCTGATGGCATGGGCTTGGGCCTCTACACCCGGAATTCTGTTAGAGGTCGCGCTATCAATGGCAGCCGTATTGATAAAATCGCCCTGACTTTCTGCCGTTATTCCAATCAAAACAATCCGATCACGGAACCATTGAGGATCAAACTTCCTTGTATGAATATCTGTGATTGAAACCGTCCGAAATGGTTTGGGGCCACTGCGATAGTTCAGCACAATTTGATTGCCTCCTGCATCTGCCCGAACGTATGCCCCTGTATTGGGTCTAAATCGAGTGAGTTCCGTCAAGTCAAATCGCATGGCCTCGGGATCTTGAATGCCGTTTTCTAATGAGATTTTTTGTTTCTCTAGATAAACCTCGGAAAGTTTCAAGGTGAACGAAAATCGGTAGTCATTTTCGGGGTTATGCGCACCTAATAAACTGCGTCGCAATGCACCATCTGGATCGAGCACCACATCAGCAAACCCAATTTGATTATCAGATAGGCTCAGAGGCGGTTTTATTGTGAAGCCTGCCTGAGCAATTGAAAGGGCTTTCTCAATGGCGATTACATTGGGTATCTCAGCCAATGTTTTCACGAACTGTTGATGTCCTGGCTCAACCGGAAAATCTCTAAAGATATCGAGACCAATGGCGCGGGGCTGGTAACTATTAATTTGGTGCAGTAAGGCAGCCAGCTTGTCGTCAGGAATCGGATATGTTCCTAGATTCTGGATATCGGCATCATCAAGTCCCACAATCACAATTCGATTGTCAGGTTCTTCAGCGGGTCGTAGACGCAGTCCATAGTCAAGGGCCATCCATTCTAGTCCTTGAAAGATGCCTAATAGACGGGCCAAAACTACTGCTGCTACTACAGTGGCACCCGGTAGAAGTTCCCCCAGCCTGAGCTGCTTGGGCTGAATGAAGGGAAGTTTGTGCCCAGATTTGATATTGCGCATAGTTGCTAATCGATTAAGCCTTCTTCTCGCGCCCGAATTTCAGTCTGAATTCGAATGTTCTTCCCTTCTTCGGGATAGACTGCTAGTGCATCCTGTACACGGGTCCAATAATTACGTACGGTGCGCTCTGACAAATGCATTCGCTTAGAAATAGCTCTATCCTGGAGTCCATCTTTAAAGGCAAGGGTGAGAACTTCTAACCATTCGGGTTTGAATTCCAAGCCGGTGCGCATTTCTTTGGGCGTAAACATCATGCCCTGTAAAGCCCACTCAACGCGTTGGAGCATAACTTGTGTGGATAGATCTTTAGATGCGATCGCAAATCCTCCCTCATGATTATTAATCGTTGGTTTCAATCGAATCAGCGCTTGCGGAAACGCAGTTTGCACAACGATATTCAGAGTCGGATATTCCTGCATGAGTTGCCGTAGAAGCTGGAGACCCGTATCAGCATCCGCCTTGTCCTGAGCGGCTTGAGGGATCGACAGATCCATCATCATTAAATCTGGCTGAGATTGATGGACATGCTGCATCGCCTCCTCTGCCGTTTGAGCGGTCATGAACTGTGCTTCAGGGTATTGCCCCTCCAAACTGGTCACGGTTCCACGTAGGATCAATGCATGATCATCAACAACAACAATCCTAGATGGGGTCACGAGCCTTGTCCTTTTTCTACCGAGACGATGCGCATCCACTACAAAGAATACTGAAATGATGACTAATTCACCATCTCAGGCCAACAGTGATGTTCTCCAACCACTGCGAAGTGTTCATTCCTCCAACCTGTCTCAACTTTTGAGTCAAAATAATATTTCTTTGGTGGTTTCCACCTATCAAGCCGGCAAAGTTATTCTGGTTCGTTCCGATGGTCCTCAACTCAATACGCACTTCCGTCAATTTAATCGACCCATGGGTATTGCCGCGAACCAAACGCGCATGACCATTGGCGAAGCCTATCAATTGGTAGAACTCTACAACGTACCGATTGTGGCTCGAAAGTTAGAACCTGCTGGTAAACATGATGCCTGTTATATTCCCCGTAATACCCACATTACTGGGGATATTGATATTCATGAGATGGCTTGGGCTGCAGATGAGTTGTGGGTGGTCAACACTCGCTTTTCCTGTCTCTGTACCCTCGACAATGAACATAGTTTTGTCCCGCGTTGGCGGCCTCCCTTTATTTCTGGCTTAGGGGTAGAAGATCGCTGTCATCTCAATGGCCTAGCAGTGGTGGATGATCGTCCAGCCTATGTGACAGCCTTAGCTGAAACCAATACACCTCAGGGTTGGCGAGAGCACAAATCAACTGGGGGCATCCTGATGGATATTGATACCCAAGAAGTCATTTGTCGTGGCTTGGCGATGCCCCATTCCCCAAGATGGTATGCAGGCAAACTGTGGGTCTTAGAGTCTGGAAAAGGGACCTTGGCCACCATTGATATGGGGTCAGGTCAGTTACAGACCGTTATCGAACTCCCCGGCTTTACTCGTGGGTTAGATTTTTATGGCCCTTTTGCCTTTGTGGGTTTATCACAGGTGAGAGAGTCTGCTGTGTTTAGTGGGATTCCCTTGACCGAAAGATTGGAGGAACGGATTTGTGGTGTTTGGATCATCCACATCCATACCGGAGAGATCATTGGTTTTTTGCGTTTTGAAGCGGCGGTCCAAGAAATTTTTGCCGTTACTGTCTTGCCTCAAATTAGCTTCCCGGAGATTTTGGAGCGAAACTCGGAAAAATTGGCAAGTTCTTATGTCTTACCCGATCAGGCGCTTGAGCAAGTTGAGTTGAATCCTTAATCTTGGCTTCAGTTAACAGAACTGAAAAACTGCCAATATTTGGTAGCCATAAAAATATTCCAAATCTCTGAAGTCATTCCCAAAAAGTAAAGACTTATACAATGTAGTTCTCAAATCATACATACGTCGGTATCTAGAATGATTCAAACTAGCCTCATATAAAGTGGCGTTTCTAAAAAATGAATTTATAAAAATAAAATCTGAGTTTCTTATGAAGATTTATATTTCTGGGTAAGAGTTTGAAGATGTTAGATATCCTGAAAATGCCCTATGAGCAATGATTTCAGTCTGAATTTTTATGAATTGTGCCATTGTCATGGTTTGAATACATAATGTATTTTCCTACTGCTAATTAAAAGTTGATGAGCTTTTTTATCTATAGAATTGAGGATCTTTCTATTCGGTCAGTTGTGCCTGATTTGGATGAAGTCTGGATAAAGATCTGATATGTGTTTGTTTTTAGATATTCATGGGTACTCTTGGTCCAAGAGATAGATGTGGTATTTGTGTTCGCTTTGTTCTTGCCTCACATCTCCACTCAGGCTCGGGGGGGGTCAGTCAAAAGATTATGTCCTATCTGTCTTAGAGATTCTCTGTAATGTATTTGATTCGAACCGCTTATTTAATCAGTCCTCTTTTGTTAGGGCTCGTCCTTGGTGGCAGTGCTTTCGCTCAATCTTCACCCACCGAAAGTGCTCCCACCCCCAGCGAAACGCCTGCAGAAAGTACCCCTGCAACTGATGCACCCAGTGAAAGTGCTCCCGCTCCTAGTGCCATCGATCTCCGAGTTCCAGTCCGAGGCGGCATCGGTCACACCACCTCAGGCGCTGGCACCGATGGCGTCTCACACCTCGAAGGCTTTTTCCCCATCCGACAAGATACCGGTGAAAACATCACCTTCGTTGAAGCAAGACTTTTAATCGATAACGGTGCCCATCTCGGCAGTAACCTGATTTTGGGACATCGCGCCTACGATAAAGACGACAACCGCACCTACGCCGGATACCTCGGCTTTGATACCCGCAGTACCGACGAAAGCGTCTTCCCGCAATTCAACCTCGGACTCGAAACCCTCGGCAAAATCTGGGACTTTCGCATCAATGGATATGTCCCCTTCAATCGCAGAGAAGAAATCGGCAATAGCCTCGTTGACCTGGGTGAAACCACCAGCACAAACTTTCAGGCCAACCGACTCATACTCGCCCGCACCCTACAACAACAAAGAATCCGAGAGTTTGAAGGAGCACTACCCGGCCTTGACTTTGAACTCGGGGCCAGAGTTGCCCGATGGAAACGCGGTAACTTAAGAGCCTTTGCCGGCGGATACTTCTATGACGGTCTCGGACAAACCGATGCCCTCGGCTGGCGGCTACGACTCGAAGCCGAACCCACCGAAAACATCAGCCTAGGCGTCTCCGTCCAAGATGATGCCTTGTTCGGTACCAATGTCATCGGCAATATTCGATTGCGGCTGCCAGGGCTGAGACCTCGACAGAAAGAACAAGAACTCGACAAGTATCAGCGAGTGGCTGCACGGTTGCGAGACCCCATTAAACGCACCGATAGCGTCACCCTCGATACCCTGCGCACCGTCACCGATGAAAGCATCGTGGAATCAGCACCGCTGATGAACCCCGAAGAAGAGCAAGACTATATCTTTCAGCATGTGGCTTTAGGGGCCACCGGCGGAGATGGAACCATCGAAAATCCCTTTGGCACCGTCCAAGAAGCCTTAGATGCCACCATCGGCGACGGCAATGATGTCGTCTATGTCGATGGGGCTGTCGATGTTGATATTCCAGCGTTTGCCATTCCAGACCGAGTCCGTGTTCTGTCAAGAGGGCCGGTTCAACGCCTGGCAGGAATTCCGTTCTCCACGTTCCCGAGGGGAACGGTCCGGCTGCCCTTTTCACCCGCGAATAATTTCGATGATGGCATTTTGGTTGACCTGCCTTTCTCTGGCGATGGCAACTTCCCCACTATTACCGGGGGGGGCCCTGACTTGGTGACCTTAGGCAACCGAACCACGCTGGCAGGGTTCCTGGTGCAAGATGCGGTAGGCAATGGCATCATTGGGCAGGATGTGCGCTCGGTTGAACTGAGAAACAATGTGATTACCAATTCCGGGGAACGCGGCATTTTCCTGGAGGATGTCGGTGATACAGCTATCCTTTTCGATAATATTGTCACTGGTTCGCAGGGCGCAGCGCCCGATTCCGGGCAAGGGCTCTTTATTCGCAACACCACCTCGGCCAATGCGGTGACGGTCACCATCAATGGCTTCCAGTTTGACAATAACCGAGTGGG
>CALFCG010000354.1 GCA_937951315.1 uncultured cyanobacterium | reverse complement strand
GGCCCATGATCATATTGCCAACTTGCGAAGCGCAGAGCCCCTGGCTGTGAACCCTCAATTAGCAATTTCACAAGCAGCGAAGGTTCATAGTCACAGCCACGACCATGATGGACATGGCCATACCCACAATGGGCATCACACTCATAATGGGCACCATCATCACTAGACAACGATAGGTATCGTCAACATATCGGCAGGCTAGGGAACTGATGGCTTAACGTCTCTCATCTCCCTAGCCTGCTGAGCAGGACAAGCCTGCATTGAGACACAATCCATCCGTCCACAACTGCGAAGGCAAAGTCACTCCATTTTTTAGATTCCTCCCTCTAGAATTGGGGCTGATGCCACATCCAGCCTGAATCTCTTCGTCGAGACATCGTGACAACTGAATGCGGGGGGATGACCTCTATTTTTCCCTTGCGCAGTGAGGTCGTGATGACGTTAGAACTCCTTTGGCAAATACTTTTTCTGTTTAGCGTTTGCTTCTGTTTAGGGGGGTTACCGCTACCGGGTTGGATTACCTATCTCCTAACAGGGAAGAGGCTTTCACGGTTAGGAACGGGAAACGTCAGCGTTTCGGCCGCTTTCTACCATGGTGGCAAGGCTGTTGGAATTCTAGCGGCTCTTTCAGAGGCATTTAAAGGGGTTGCCGCAGTTTTGCTGGCGCGCCACCTCTTCCCCATTACACCGGCCTGGGAATTATGGGGCTTGCTCATGTTGGTCCTAGGCCGCAATTTAATTGGGGGCGGGGCTGGAGCCACCAATACGTTCTGGGGATTTTGGGTTCATGATTGGGTGATGAATCTGATTTTCACCGTTGGGGCTTGGTTTAGCTTTCAGCTGGTGCCCAATCGGAAGCGATCGCAAAGAATCATCTTGTTCTTGATGCCGGTGGTGGTTGCGGTTTTGAGTCCGCACGACGGCGGCAGGGTCATCGCAATGATGATGTTGAGCGGCTTGCTAGCCTGGATTTTTCACCACGTTCCGGATGACTTAGAAATGTCTGCAACTCAAGCGAAATTAACCAAGATGATGCGGTGGCTTCAGCGCGATGGCCGCAGGCCGATCAGAGGTTCTCGCCAACCGTTCTCTCTCAACCAAAATCTAGAGACCAACCAAGTTGGCCAAAAGGCAGCAACCCTCTCTGAGCTAAAACGTTGGGGGTATACAGTTCCTGAAGGGTGGGTGATGCCAATCAACGGCAATCCTCAGGGTCTGATTGAGCAGATTCAGCCCTCAGCAGAGCATCCAGTGGTGGTGCGATCCTCTGCAGTCGGGGAAGATTCAGAAGAGGCTTCGGCGGCGGGGCAATATGAATCAATTCTGGGCGTAAGTAATCAGGAAGAGCTGGAGGTTGCGATCTCAACTTGCCTCAGTTCTTACAACAGCGAAGGGGCACAACAATACCGACAAGACCGCCAACTCACAGCAACCGCCATGGCAGTCCTCGTCCAACAGCAGGTGAAGGGCATCGTTTCTGGAGTGGCCTTCAGTCGCGACCCCATTGCCTGCCAAGGTTCCGCCGTGGTAATTGAAGCCTTGCCCGGAGACGCTACTCAAGTCGTCTCCGGGCAAGTGACCCCCGAACAGTATCGCGTTGAAATTCAGGATCAAGATTGGAGCGAAGTAGAAAGCGATCAACTTTCAGATCTAACAGAGCAAGTTGTTCTAAGCATGGAAGGAAGTGGGGAGGTTCCACCACAGGTTATTCAACAGGTTGCCGTTCTGGCTCGCCACCTCGAATCTCGCTATCACGGCATTCCTCAGGATGTGGAATGGAGCTTCGATGGTGAAACCCTTTGGGTGTTGCAAGCACGACCGATCACCACGCTTTTGCCAATATGGACCCGCAAGATTGCCGCCGAGGTGATTCCTGGTGTGATTCGCCCCCTCACCTGGTCCGTCAATCAACCCCTCACCTGCGGGGTCTGGGGTCAGATTTTCTCAATTGTTTTGGGTGATCGCGCCCAAGATTTGGACTTTGGGCAGACGGCAACCTTGCACCACGGCCATGCCTATTTCAATGCATCCTTACTGGGTGAAATCTTCCTGCGAATGGGCTTACCCGCAGACAGCTTAGAGTTCCTCACGCGCGGTGCAAAATTTAGCAAACCGCCCATTCGGTCAACTTTAATAAATGTTCCAGGGTTACTGCGGCTCGTGCAGCGAGAACGGCAACTCCTCCGTGACTTTCAGCGCGATCAGCAACAGCAATTCCAACCGGCTCTAGAACAATTCCAGCATCACCCCCCTGAATCCCTCAATGCTCAGCAGATCCTCTCACGCATCGAACAACTGCTAGCTTTGCTGGAGCGCGCAACCTATTACAGCATTTTGGCACCCTTGGGTTTTGCCGCTCGCCAAGCCCTTTTCAAAGTTCAAGACTCTGATCTCAACAACGACAGCTCACCAGAAGTGACGTCGCTACAGGATATTCGGGCCTTGGCAGCTGCCACGCCCAAGATCTCAGCCACGGATCAAGACTCACTTTTTGCGGTCTTAGCCACAAGCACAGAAGGGAAAAGCATTCTGACTCAGCTTCAGCAAATCGTCGATTGCTACGGCTATCTCAGCGAAGTGGGAACCGATATCGCCGTCCCCACCTGGAAAGAAGATCCCACTCCGGTCCATGAATTATTTACTCAGTTTTGTCTATCCCCACCGGCCGCCACCCCTAAAACCTCTAGCGCAAGCTCTTGGAAAGCGAAACAGGTGCAAAAGCGCCTGGATCTGAAGGGGCAAGTGACATCCGTCTACAGTCAACTGCTGGCCCATTTGCGGTGGTGCTTTGTATCTCTAGAGCATCAATGGCGACAGTCTGGATATTTAGAAAACGCTGGCGATATCTTTTACT
>CALFCG010000353.1 GCA_937951315.1 uncultured cyanobacterium | reverse complement strand
GGGGGTGCTGGTTATGACACCCTTGTCGGTGGGATCGGAAGAGACCTGCTCTCAGGCGGTAATGGGGTCGACCACCTTGAAGGTGAGGCAGGTAGTGACACGTTGTATGGTGGGCGTGGCGCAGATCTCTTTATCTTCAGCGATGGGCTGTTAGATGATGGATTATCAGATGCCGACGTCATTGTTGGCTTTCAGAAAATCGATGCCTTCGACTTCGATGGCTACACTGGCTCCATTGACGTGAATCGGGTCGGCTACGGCTTGCTTGAGATTGAACTCAATGGTGGCGAAGATACAATTGACGTTTTCGGCAATCGTGCAGCCCTGAATGCAGCACAGACGCAATTGGAAGAGTTACTCGCCTAGCCATTGAAGGTCTCAAGGCAAATGTCTTCATTTCCTTGAGACCTTTCTGGCAACGTTGCTCTGATTGCGAATGATTCAAAGACGACTCAAAGCTTAGTCCTTTGAGTCGTCTTTGCTGTGCTTAACTTGGCACCAATCTCACGCTAATATGGCGGTTATAGACATGGGGCTGTGGCTCAGATGGATAGAGCAAGCGCCTCCTAAGCGCTAGGTCGGCGGTTCGAATCCGCCCAGTCCCGTTTTCAATACTGATGGAGATGAGCGCGATCAGTACTCGATACTCTCGATGGGCCGCTCATCTTTAGCTTGTGTTACTTTGCTTGTGTTGCATCAGGTTGTCTTGAGCCCAACGACGTTAGAGCCTGTGAGCTGACTGAATTTTCTCTGGCTTTCAGGGTGAGAATTTCAGCTTTTTTCCTGCATTCCTTCCCGACCTCAAGAAAAAATTAAATATTAATATCCCATTCTTGAGTAGAATCGGCTACACTTGCCAACGAACTCAATCAGCTTGACAAAGAATCTAACGTGTGGGAAACAGGGGATTAAAAAGGATGATGGATTTAACGTTTTTAATTCAGAAAGCAGGGGACCGAGAATGGTTACCTTTGGAATCCCCCACAGTTGAGGTATTGGAGGGCCGGTATCATCTGATGGCTCATACCGCTCAACTTGATCAGGACCTAGATATTCAAATTCGCCATCGCTATGAAGACGATGGCATTCTGCAAGAAGAGCATCAACAGCTCCGTCAGCAGCCCGATACTCACGGTAACCTCAGCCTGTTACCCAACTCTTACTTAGGAAATGGTCTATGGACTGTCACCTGTACGCTTTTTTCTACTGAGAAACAGAAACAAAGCCAATCCATCAACCTGCAGGTCTTAGCAGAAGATTGTGAATCCATTTCAGATTGGGAGTTTGTTGAAGCGACTCCCGGCAGTTGGCCACAAGTCACAGAAATGGAAGCGGATGATCTGACCGCTGTTGCCAGTCAGATTAATGCGCACAGGCACTTGGTGCCCTCCACCGCCAGTCAGATGAATACAGAGAGTGCCTCAACGATGGCTTCTGGGTCGGTTGATGCAGGCGCAGTTCTACAACAAGGTGATGTAGAAGAAAATAGCGTTCCTCTGACGGCAGAGAATCCAGAGGTTGTGCTTGCTGATACGAACCAATCCTATGTGGTTGCGCTAGACGAAATTGTGGATCCGGAACGCTCTGATAAAGTCAGTCTCCCTCGTTTTCCTCAGCAGGAGCATTCTATTCAATTACAACAGTCTCAGAGTGCAAAGTTACCACCTCAACTGGCGCCGCACCGAACGGCACAACCCAGTACACCACAGCCTCTGGACTTGCCCTCTTTCCCACGTGAGGTTCACTGGCGTTATATTCCGCTCAATAAAATCTCTGTGGGGATGTACCACAGAGAGGTGATTCAAAAGACCCACAACAGCGATATTAAACAGGCCTTCAGGTCGCTAGAGCTTCAGCAACGTTTCTGGCAAACGATGCAGCAATTAGTTGATCCAGCTGCTGTTCAGCCGAATGCCGAACCTGCTGTTTCTGTTTTCACTCGTACGTCTGGCTAGGTTGGTATGAAAATCTGGTTCGTCGTTTGTTTTGTTGTGCTGTTGGCTTTTGTCGAGAGTCACAAATGGTTGCAGCATATTTCTGTGCCTTGGCCTCTGCTACTGCTGGGAGGAGCGGCTTTGGCCCTTCTCTCGAACGGCTCGGCTCTATTCCCGCAAACCGATTTGGCCTTGAAATCGATATCGGCAAGGATGTTTAAGAAAAATAGTGCTGAACCGGAGTAAGACACGATAGAGAGGGAGAGCGGTTTACCGCCCCATCTTCCGCTTCAACTGATCGAGTTCATCATCCATTTCCCATTTCTGAAACTGATCTTCGAGGGGATCAGGCGTTCCTGATTTTGGGGGTTGAGACCAGCCGGTGGTTTGGGCGGTGCGCGGGGTTGTCTTCTGTTTAGGCATCTGGCGCATTTTGGCTCGCACCTCTTGCTGACGCAGCTGAATTTTTTGTTTGAGCTCTTGGGTCTGGGCTATGCGTTCTTTGACAATTTCGAGCTGTCCCCACTGCTGATTGCCCTGCCGGAGGAGTGATGCTTCTCGCTGTTCGGCAGCAGTGGCCAGATCTTGGCGCCCTGCCTGCTTTGCTTTTTTGATGCGCTGATGCCAGCGTTGAATTTCGTTGGCTGTCTCTAGAATTGCATTTTGCTGCTGCTGTTCTTCAGCCTGGAGCTGCGTGAGCAGCTTTGTTGTATCTGCAGCCTGATCATGCAGTTTATCTTCTAAGACCTGGAGCTCTAAGTGAGGATGGGCTTTTAGGTATTCCTCGAGGCGCTCTTCAAGGAAACGGCTAACATCATCGAATACACTCATTGGGCAATTTCCATCAAGCTTGACCTGTCCCACTCCATAAAGTGTGTCATATTTTTTAGCCTAGCTGCTGCTGGGTCCTTGTCATCGTGTGATGAATGAACAGGACTATTCACTCTTAAGTCTGATGGCAACTACATTGCAGCTTCACGTCTGTGACTGGGTTGGTGTAACAGAATATCTTGCGCTTGTTATTTAGCTGCTAGCTCTAGCTAAACGCAGTTTGTAGGCCTGTGTTTTACTGGCTACGTCCGCAGCTAGCTCCAAGCTCAATCCATCGGTATCTAGAGCGCGAAGCTCTTGAACAGCTTCTAGAATTTCATCGCATTGCTCTAACGTCGCTCCATCATGACCGAAAAGGACTCCGCAGGGCCATTCATGGATTGTGTATGCCAACCAGTGGCTCAAACGCGATCGCAATTGTTGCTTGGCCCATCTATCGTTCGGTTCTAAGCGGAGCAGCTTGCGAATTAAGTCTTCTTCCGTCAGATAATCAACTTGTTGGTGTGCTGCTTGATCGCTGTATAGATT
>CALFCG010000352.1 GCA_937951315.1 uncultured cyanobacterium | reverse complement strand
ATTGTTGCAATGTGAGCAATTCCAGCGAATCTATCTGGAAGACTTCCTGAATATTGAGTCTGAGTTGGTGGGTGTTCAGCTGATGCAATTAATTTTGGCGAAACCAGATGATGCAGTGCCTCTAGCCCAAGCATTATTTACTCGAACAGAGCATCAGGTTCAACAGGATCCCAAACGAGAGCTAATGCTAGACTTGATAGAGACCATTATGGTGTACAAGTTTCCTGAGTTGAGCCGGGAGGCCATTGAGAAAATGTTTACCACCAGTGAACTAAAACAAACAAGAGTCTACCGAGAAGCAGTTGAAGAAGGTGCGCTAAGCGCAGGTCAATCAATGGTGCTACGTCTCCTTGAGCGAAAGATTGGCTCTATTTCTCCCTCTGTAGAGGCGCAAATCAGTGCTCTTGATTTGCCTCAGCTTGAATCCCTGTGTGAGGCGCTACTGGATTTTTCCAAACGTTCTGACTTAACAGCTTGGTTGCAAATGTATTCTTAGGCAATCTTAGGGGGGTGAGACGTGGATCCTAAGACAGTTCTTCAAAATTTATGAGTCCAGATTCCGGTAGTTACTGGTGCCGCTCCCGTAGTCATTAAGTGTCTGCAAACCTATCTCATAAATAATAAGAAGCTGAATAGAGACTCGATTGACCATTTGGCAAAATATCTAGATAAGCCAATTGTAGATATGTCTCAGAATGAAAAACTATTGCTCGGTGAGGCCGTTCGATATTTTTATAAGACTAGAAGACTATCCGTTCGCGATATGGCTGTTCTTGTAAAGGCTGATAATCCTAACTTAGCCATAGATTGTTTTCTGCGTTATCGCTTATATCTGGAAATTAAAGAGGATAAAGTTGTATATAAAAAAAACGTATTTAGGAAGCTTGTAATTCTGGGGAGAGAGAGGACTTTTAACCAGGTTTTTGTCGTGTGCTCTGCCCTATATCTAGTCTCCTCTTTTGTGGGGCTTTTCTTGCTCTCCGCCGCGTGGAATCAATTTAGTGAAATATTGTTTTTGCTGAAAGATGATAGTTTAAATGGTCCTTGGATCTCTGCTTCGCTTGAGGGATTGCTCATTCTGACTATGGCTGTGTGGTTGTTATGTGCAGCCTACTACTCTTTGGAAGGTGTCGGTAGACCTCCGCAACCATCTTATGTTCATCGAGTTTTCTCTGAGGTGGAAAAATCAAGTTCTTCTGATCTGAAATCTGGATTCCTCTCTAGATTATTTAATTCTACCCCTTTTGGTCTAGCGGATAGAGATTGATATTGACCGAGGTATACCAGTCTTTTAAGCGACTGGCACTCTTGATATGAGATTGCCTCGCCAAGGTACTTAGCCATGAAAAATAAGGGAGTTGTTTCAAGCTCGCTGATCCTTCAGTTGTTTTGAACTGCATTCGACCTGAGTTCGACAAAAACCTATGATTTTAGGCATCTTGACGAAGGAATAGGGGGTTCAGGCTACGAGGGAATCGGACTTTCAGCATCTGTCTAGCTCAGATGTATTCGAGCAAAGATGACTATTAACAAGTGCTGATTCGGCCTAGAATATGCGCAGCACAGCTTAACCGCAATGGTTGATTCAGCTCCACATATCCCACCTGCACCCACGTTGCCTGATTGGACAAGGCTGCAAAGATCGCTCGCCGTCGAAGCAGAGCGAGGCTTTAACGATCTTGAAGGCAAAGAATTTCGGTTCAGCGAATTTCTCAAGCAAAGCCTAGAAACCTCTGCGGTTCCCTTTCTGCAGCCGGATGAGCAGGAACGCTGGCAGCAAACAGCTGCTCGCTTTGAAACTTACTCCGAACTCCCTCTCACGAAACGTCAGCATCTTGTGGCTGAAACGAGACGACTCCTCCATCAAGCGCAGCAAGACTACCGCCGGGTAACGGAACCCGAAACTGCACCCAAGCCCAGGCAGCCGAAAACCACATCTCTTGAAACTAAAAACCGGGAAATCACCCTTGATCAAGAACTCACCTATCTTCCTGGTGTGGGTCCTAAAAGCGCAGATAAACTAGCCAAGCTAGGACTATACAGCGTCCGAGATATTCTGTTCTACTATCCGCGCGATCATATTGACTATGCCCGTCAGGTCAAAATTGCGGATCTCGAGGTGGGAGAAACAGTGACGCTGGTGGCAACGGTGCGGCGCTGCAACTGCTTTAGCAGTCCTAAAAATCCGAAGCTGACGATTTTTGATCTAACGATTAGAGATGCCACCGGTCAAATTAAGCTGAATCGCTTTTTTGCTGGGAATCGGTTTCGCAATCGGGGTTGGCAGGAGGGGCAAAAGCGGCTCTATCCTCCAGGGGCCATTATTGCCGCCTCCGGTCTAGTGAAAAGCAGCAAGTATGGTATCACCCTGGATAACCCTGATATTGAAGTGCTCGATCACTCTGGTGATGAAATTGACTCGCTGACGGTGGGACGAGTGGTGCCCATCTATCCGCTGACGGAAGGCGTACAGCCGGCCTTAATCAGAAGGGCGGTGATTTCGGCGTTGCCTGCCGTCAATAAATTACGAGAGCCTTTGCCCGAAGCGCTGCTCAATAGCCATAATTTGGTGGGAATTGGAGATGCGATCGCAAATATCCATTTTCCTGAAAACAGTACGGCCTTAGATTGTGCCCGTCGCCGCTTGATTTTCGATGAATTCTTCTACCTGCAGCTGGGCCTTTTGCTGCGACGTCAACAACAACGCCAAACCCAACAAAGCAATCCCCTCAGTGCCCGAGGCGAGTTGGTGGAGCGATTTTATGATGTGCTTCCCTTTTCGTTCACAGACGCACAGCAACGTGTCGTTAAAGAAATTTTGACCGATATCGAGTCGCCTGAACCCATGAATCGCCTGGTTCAAGGGGATGTCGGAGCGGGTAAAACCGTGGTGGCCGTGGTCGCATTGCTGGCTGCTATTCAATCGGGATATCAAACCGCATTGATGGCTCCGACCGAAGTACTGGCGGAGCAGCATTACCGCAAGTTGGTGGAATGGTTTAATCAGCTTCATTTGCCTGTGGAGTTACTGACCGGCTCCACCAAGGCTGCCAAACGGAGAGAAATTGCCAGTCAGCTCGAAACCGGAGAGCTACCGATTCTGGTGGGAACCCACGCTCTGATTGAAGACAAAGTGCAGTTCCAAAGTCTGGGCTTAGTGGTCATTGATGAACAACATCGGTTTGGCGTTCAACAGCGGGCTAGACTGCAGCAAAAGGGCCAGCATCCCCATGTGCTGACAATGACGGCAACTCCCATTCCTCGGACTCTGGCACTGACCCTCCACGGAGATTTAGATGTCAGTCAGATTGACGAGCTACCCCCTGGGCGGCAGGCGATTCAAACCACGATGCTCACCCCAAAAGACCGGACCCATGCGTATGATTTGATTCGGCGTGAAGTGGCAATGGGCCGCCAGGTTTATATTGTGCTGCCGTTGGTGGAAGAGTCGGAAAAGCTGGATCTCAAATCAGCCATTTCAGAGCATGAACGGTTGCAAAATACAGTCTTCCCGAACTTTAAGGTGGGGTTGCTCCACGGTCGCATGAAATCTGCAGAGAAAGATGCGGAGATCAGCCGGTTCCGGGAGGGCGAGATGCAGGTGATTGTCTCCACGACCGTGATTGAGGTGGGAGTCGATATCCCGAACGCAACAGTGATGTTGATTGAACATGCAGAACGGTTTGGTCTCTCCCAACTCCATCAATTGCGCGGTCGTGTGGGGCGGGGAGCACACCAGTCGTTTTGTCTGTTGCTGAATAGCTCCAAAAATGAAACCGCTAAACAGCGCTTGAAGGTACTCGAGCAGTCCCAAGATGGGTTCTGGATTTCTGAAATGGATATGCGCTTCCGAGGTCCAGGGGAAGTGATGGGGACGCGCCAATCTGGTCTACCGGATTTGGCATTGGCTAGTTTAGTCGATGATCAAGAAGCCCTTGAGTTAGCCAGAGATGCGGCGGAAAAAGCGATCGCACAGGATCCGACTCTCGAACGCTGGCCTCTGATGCGAACGGAACTTGAGCAGCGCTACCAGCGTTTGATGGGCGGGGCTATTTTTACTTAATGGGCTGCAGCATTGAAAATATTCTAGTCGTCAATACGTCGGTTATTCGTGACCTTAAATCCCATCGATGATTTTACCTAAACCCAAGAATAATCAACTTTCCTGACTTTTTCTGAATGACGTGTTCGTGGTGTTCTGAAATTTGGGCATAATCTAAGGTGTCTGTCCATAGGAAAAATCTGAAAGCTCTGGTCTGTCGTGTCCACCTCATTTTTTCCTTAGATGTGTCTGTAGCATTCTAAATCTCTCACTGTTTTTGGCAGGTATTGTAAGGATGGGTAGAGCATAGCTATGAAAGATCTAGGCCGTCTTTGTCTTGATGGTTTACATCCTGAAATTATTGATATCTTGCCGAACCCCGTGCTCGTCAAGGATGAGCAACTACGATATGTTCTGGTCAATACAGCATTTGAAGATCTCCATAATGTTCGCAGAGAAGATTTAATAGGCCGACTCGATACGGAAGTCTTTGTTGATCGGCAAGCTGTGCAGTGTAATGCTGGCGATCTAAGGGTGCTTCAATCAGGCGAGATTGATGAAGCGTACGAGACTGTGTGGTGCTCTGCCTCGGGGCCTCGAGAAACAATTACACGTAAAAGTCGGCTCACGTTAACGGATGGTCGTGTCTTTCTGGTTGGCATTATGCATGACATCACGGATGTGACCTGCATCAATCGGCAACTCAAGGAAAGCCAGGATCTACTGCAACATCAAGCCGAAGCCTTAGAGCGAATGGCAAATACTGATCCTTTGACAGGTTGTAGTAATCGACGTGCTTTCTTAAAACAAGCTCCCCCAGCTTTTGCGACCCATAACAATAAGGGTGGAGTGTTAATTCTAGACATTGATCATTTTAAGAAAATCAATGATACCTACGGACATGATGCGGGAGATGCAATCCTTGTTCAGCTGACTCAGACAATTCGGCAGATTCTACGCAATAGTGATGACATTGTTCGCCTGGGAGGGGAGGAATTTGCCATTGTGTTGCCAGGGGCCAGTGTGGGAAATTTATCCTTGAAGGCCGAGGCCATTCGTCAACTCATTGAATCGACGCCTATGTATTATGCTGACCAAACGATTGCCGTGACAGTCAGTATTGGCGTCGCCATCGCACAGAGCGAGTCTGGGGTCATCAATTTAGATCGGTTGCTTACAGAGGGCGATCACTGTCTTTATGAGGCGAAGAATAAGGGGCGTAATTGCGTTGTTGATACTCTTCCGGCTTAGTTAGGGATGCAGCTTAGCAAGATGGGTGTTGATCTCTCCTAAAAATGGATAGATGCAGCACCAAGCTCTTGACTCATCCAAAAATTATCTTTTGAGAGCCGCAATGGCGATGCTCTCTCAAGGCTTGTTGAGAATTTATGACTGAAGCCTATCACATTGAAATTATGCGTTTGCTGCAGTGGCTTTGCATGGGTGATCGGTTGCATGCATTGTCAGTCCAACTTTTCTCTTTCCATCAACGGTTCCTGTAATCCCAATGTGTGAGCGTTGGTGCTTGAGTGTGAAGTCTTGATGACTAAGGAACTCTATCAATTTTGATGTGGTCAAGTTGACGAGGATATTTAGATGAAATTTTGTCGTTCTCGGCCGGTCGCTCAAACTAATTCTGCACTTTCATAGACAGAATGGGGCATACCAGTAGTGTGGATAGGTATCGCAAATTGAAATCATGATGGGTCAACTTCTTTCAGGACGTTATAAGGTTCTTCGTCCTCTTGGGGCTGGAGGGATGGGGCAAACCTATGTGGCTGAAGACACGCAGCGACCTGGGAATCCTGTGTGTGTGGTTAAGCAGCTCAAACCGCCGACAAATGACCCTAGTTTTCTTGCGATCGCAAAGCGTCTCTTCAACAAAGAAGCCGAAACTTTAGAGCAACTCGGCCACCACAATCAGATCCCACAATTGCTGGCCTACTTTGAGCATGAGCAAGACTTTTTCCTCGTCCAAGATTTTGTGGAAGGTCATCCGCTCAGCCAAGAACTGGGACAGCGCTGGCCTGAAGAACAGGTGATTCAATTTCTGGAGGAAGCGCTGACGATTCTAGATTTTGTTCACAGCCAAAATGTGATTCACCGCGATATTAAACCCGATAACATTATCCGACGCCAAAAAGATGCCAAGCTGGTTTTGATTGATTTTGGTGCTGTTAAGCAGGTTCGTTCTCAAAATACAGTCCTTGCGAGTCAAGCTAGTCAGAGCGTTGCCGTGGGTACACCAGGCTACATGCCCAGTGAACAAGTCAGTGGCCATCCCCGCACCAGCAGTGACCTCTATGCCCTCGGGAAAATTGGGATTCAAGCCCTGACAGGTCTGTTGCCGATTCAGCTGCTTGAAGATGCTGATGGTGAAGTGATTTGGCGTGAGCAGGCCCAGGTCAGTGAGGGCTTAGCGGCCTTCCTCAGCAAGATGGTGCGTCACTATTTTAAGATGCGCTATCAGACTGCAGGAGAGGCTTTAGAGGCTCTGCGCCAGCTTCAAATTGCCCCGACAGAGGTGCTTACCCCCCCTGCACAGCCGCCGATGCCGCCTGTCAATCCTCAGGCGGTTGCACCAACGCAACCGCAGGCTCCACAAGCCATTCCAGCTGCCCCCCCTCCAGCAGCAGCGCCCCCTCCGATAACGCCACCTCCGACAACCCCACCTGTCCCTGAGTACACTGTGCCAGTTGCATCTCCTGCGCCAACGCCAATCAGTCAGCCGGAGTCTTCTCGATCTGCCGTACCTCTTTTTATTGGGGCTGGGTTGCTGGTTGCTGGTTTGATTGGCGGTGTGGTTGCTCTGCAGTCTAGTTTCAATAATTCGTCACCGACCGTTGCTCCAACGCCAGTGGCAGATTCAGGAGCCGTATTGTTAGACCAGGCTAAGGATGATGCTAAAACTGGGAATTTAGGGGAAGCAGTTGCGATCGCAACCAAAATTTCCTCTGACAGCAGCAGCCATGCAGAGGCCACCGATTTGATTGAGCAGTGGGAGACTGATTGGGACGAACAAAACGACTTATTTAATAAAGCCGAAGCCTCTCTGACAGCAGAGCGTTGGATTGAAGCCAGAAATGCTGCTCGGGCACTCCCAAACAATGAGTACTGGGAACCCCAAACGACCCCAATTATCGCCAAAGCTAAACGAGAGTTAGACGCTATAAAGTCTCCAAAGCCGACACCTAAGCCTTCCCCCTCTACGACGCCATCTCCTACCCCTACCCCCACAACCTCTTCAACCCCCACACCAACCCCTGCACCTGGCAACCCAGCAGGAACTACATTTATCGATGAAACTTGGCAAGTTATCGTTCGGGAAAATAACGGCACCTTTGATTACGAGGGACGTAATCTGAAAACGGGTGATTCTCTCAATCTCTCGGGAGCCAGTGTTGCTGCTAGTACCGATCGCAAAGTGTATACCTGGTACAACGGCGACTATATATATCGTGTGAGTTGGCGGCCTAGTGATCCGAGCTTTCTTCGACTGCAAGTGCTCTCGCCCAAGGGCAAAGAACTCATCAATAGTCTGCTGACTGAAAGGAGTTAAGTGTCAGACTCCACACTTGATGTTAGGTCTATCAAGCATTGATGGTGGGGGCCTGACGATTGTTTCTTGGTCGACCCAGGGTAGTAATCCCCTAATTATTTCCCTTGTATGGCAAGCATTGTCAACTGTCTTGGCTCTCTGGGCAAAGTTGCGAGAGAGGGTAGAGAAATCGTAATTTTCTGACAGACTGGAGCCTAAAGATAGCGCAAGTGTCAGCACAACTCGCTAACGAACTATTTTGCACAGATGTGGGTGCAGAGTAATACTGTTGGACATCACGTCTGTGATTTCCCCACTTTGTCACCTGTTTTATTCCATAGAATCCATTGGCGGCAGAGTCCTGTGGCACTTCTTCGCTAATCTTCTGATAGACGAAGCTTTGCGAGGCCGGATTCGAATGCTGAGCGCCAATTGTGCGCGCCTGATTGATTTGAAGCTAGACGAACCCCGTTATCAGGATGCTGGTAATCCCAATCATGGGGCAACAGCACCTTCCCTTCACTGTCACCGTAAAAGTCTGACCGTTTGAGCGGGTAGTAACCCGCATCTTGTAAGGCTTTTGTGGCTCCCGTATGGAATGACTTCGTTGACATCCCCTCAGTATCTTTACCAAACTCCCTCGTCTGCCCTCGATCCTATCGGTCTGTCTTGTGTATGCGAAGTATCGCTGAGCATCACATGTTTATCTCACTGTAAGCCATGCAGCGTAAAGGCTATTCCTTACATGCTGGGCCTGGGCATTTTTTATTCTTGGCTGAACTTGGGTTGATAGCAAGATTCCACCGATTGCTTTTAAAAGATCGGTGAATTCAGGGAGGTCACCCCTGATTGCTTTTGCTAGGTATGTGATTTCTCTCGTGAAAATTAAAAAGATGATAGTAAATTCAGTGTTTCTTATGAGTGCAAAATACCAATTTGCGAAAGATACTGTTCGTACTAGTAAAAATGGATTTTTGACGTCTTTTTGGAGTATTTCATAAGTATATGATCTGTACTAAATAGATCATATAAAGATATTTCAACCTAAGGCTGATTCAAAATCATACAGCAAGATATACATGAAGTAATCAGTTCACTGAAAATGTATGACTTAAGAGAAGTCTGGAACAAGGTTGAAAAATAAGAAGCTATTCTAGATGGAAAATATTTCCTCATGAAATCATTATTTGCCATTTTTAGCTTATGTCTGTAACTGTTGTGGACTAGTGCTCTGAGGCCTTGTGTCTACCCGTTATATTTGTTTTAGCTGAATCCCTTTGCGTGCTTTTGAAAGTTTTATATATACCTGATCTGTTCCCTTTTGTTTGATCTGATGTGTGTTTTTTGGTTTCCTTGAGTGTTTCTGATTTGTTTATTGATAGTTAAAAGTTATTTTTTGGTTTTGATCTTTTCTGTTTTATCTCTGTCCATACTCAAAGAATGCTGATCTAAGAAATATTTGTTTGGAATCAGTATTATTGCTTTGTTTTGCTTGTATGAAGTGCCCAGTCTCCAGAATGTTGCTATGAACCTACGTCCTTCAAGAACGACTAATTCTTTCTCAAATATGGGACAGCCAGTTGGTAAAAACAGCTGGTTCAAACGTTCCGGCACAGTGTTTGCGGGTCTCATGACTGCCTTTGCTTTAGGTCTCGCAGCCCCAACCTACGCAGCAGACTTGCAGAATTTTGAGTTTAAAGCCGCCAAGACGGGAACGGGCCCTTTTGACGGCGATAACAACAACGGTAACGATCAAAACGACACCAATGAGTTCGTTCGGACTTATGATGTCATGACCTATCAGTGGGACTATACGGCTAACAACGGTGATGCGACGAACACAGTCCTGACTGCCACCATCTCCTCAGATCAAGCCTGGGATGGTGTCCCTGCGGCTTGTCAAGCTGCAGGTTCAGGGATTGTTATTAACCCTGATGGGACTCAAACACTGACCTGTGCGATTGGGACTGTTCCCAATGCGTCCACCGGATTCATTCAAGCCTCGGCCAAAATTCTCGGTCAAAGGCCTGATAACACTTATGTTGGCGATGGCGATATCGTCACTGCCTCAGCCACGATCACCTCAGATTCTGTTGTCTTCAATCCGGCTCTTCATACGGATAGCGATACGACAGAAGTATCAGCTACTCCCAAATCTGATTTACGCAAAAATGCAGCCTGGGTTGCAGGTTCGGCCCTAGGGCGAGATGGTGTCACCAGGGGGGTTGTTGTCAGGTATCCCATCAATGTGATTATTGGGGATGGCAAAGGGAGTGAACCCCTTAATGGCGATATTATCGTTGACGATAATGTCCTGTTTGATCACGATGATAATGCGGGGACACCTTCAATACCCGTCCCCGGTGCTGAACTCTACAACTGGGTCACAAATGCAGATCCGTATGAGGATAATCCTGGTTGTGGCTGGATGGGGCAATATCGTCGATCCTTCTATGGCAGTCGTCCCTATGGACGCTATGTCCCTCTCCCGGCAGGGGTGCCAGCGTCTCATATTACCTCATATGCTAATGCCGAAAGATCGGTTCTTAATTCTGGAGATTGGACCTGCACCCAAGCAAATCCGGGTGACCCCATTCAACTCAAGATTCAAAATGCCAATACAAGCGGCACCACGACACCAACGAAAAGCTATAACAATGTCACGCTACCTGCTGACGACAAGTATCTAATTAGTGGCACGATGGAAATCTGGATACCGGTCCAGACCATCCTGGATAACGGTGGCGAACTTCTGCTAACCAATCGACTGGATCCCCTAACAACGCCTGGGGTGAGTGGTCAACCCAACCAAGAGCCGACATTGAGCAATAACGAAAGAACCTTCACGTTATTGGCAGGGTCCGGTTCCTTTAATCAATATTATGTTCAGGCCGACACGCGGGCAACGGTCCTGGCCCCTATGGCCACCCTCAATAGTGGCGATGGGGTTGTGATGCCCACCCAAAATTTTGGTAAGCGTTTGTATGGCAGAAATAGTGCTGTTTTGCCCTGGGAAGATTATAAATATTGCGAAAAATTTGACAACCAAGTTCTGGTCCTGAATCCCTTGGCTGCAGACCCCACCACTGCCGTCCGAGAATACAATGGCGGAACGGCTTACAACTTCGTTATTGAATACGGAACCGGTGATGAGAATGGCAATGCTGGAACCTATTCCAGCCACGATGCCATGCGCTTGGCGACTTGCGAAGATGCCGACAGTGCTGATGGTTGGCATACCGACTTAACTCAGGTACCAGGTGGCATCGACGCCATTACCAAAATCCGGTTTGTCGCCACTGAAGATGTGCCGGCAGGGGCAACGATGGATCTGAATGTTGAGTTCACAGCTCGCAACTATTATCCAGGCACCACGACTCAAATTCCGATTGGCACGCTGCTACCCAATTTCTCTGCTTACAGCAGTCCCACTCTTGCGAACAGCCAAGCTACTAATTCTGTCGCCCATGATGGTTGGTATGTCGGTAATTATATTCCTTCTACTCATGCAGGCTCTAAAGCCTTTGGTGATCGCTTAGAACTGACGCGGGCCATTGTTCGGGTTGAGAAAGAAACCTTGCCGAATGACAGCATTAATTCTGTCCTAGCTGGCGGCACCGTTGACTTCAGCCTGCGTCCAACCGTGACCGCCACCATCAACCCAGCGCCTTTATCGCCCACGGTCACCTTGCGAGATGTTTTACCCGCAGAACTCTCCTATGTGAGTGGATCAGCCAGCACTCCACCTACCTCGGTTACGCCTCAGCCAGATGGCACCACTATCCTGGAGTGGAACTTAGGAACGCGGGTCCCAGGTCAACCGATTGACCCTGTTACCTTCACTGCCAAGGCGGGTGTGGATGTCCTCAACAACACAGATGCCATTAACGTCGCCATTGTTGAATCTCCTGATGATGCCTCTGATGAGGACACCCGATCTGATGATCGAACCGTTGTTATTGGTAACTCCGCAGCCTTCGGCATTAGCAAAGAAGTCATTGAAGAAATCATTGACCCCGGTGAGAGTATTGTCTATCGCCTCATCTACGCCAATACGGGGGTTATTGATGTTCCCGCCGCGACCTTTATTGACATCCTTCCCTACATTGGCGATAACCGCACGCCCCCCTCAGACTTTAGCGGTTCCATCACCTATAACAACATCACTGGTAACAATGGTGAAACCTTTGAATTTACAAAGGCCCCCCCTGCCAGCGTCAATATCGATACCAATGATGCCAGTAATCAAGCCGGTGGGAGTACTGTCTGGTGTGCTGTTATTGGCCCAGGAGCGGGTTGTCCCAGTACCATCGCTGAAGTGACCGCCATTCGGATTGAAGCTCCCCTATATCCGAAAAATACTCCAGCTCGAGAACTTCTGCTCACTCTGGATACCCAAGGCAACACGCAAGAAGACGAATACACCAATATCTTTGGGGGTCGTGCTGTCGGCTTCCTGGGGCTTTTGGAATCTAATGCCATTCCTACTCAGGTTCGTATTCCACCTGATGTGGTTTTAGTGAAACGAGTCACGGCAATCAATGGAAACCGCAGTCAAAACCCTAACGATGGCACGGCTCTGAATCAAGTCATTGATGACACCACTCCTCCCCATGCGGATGATGATAGCCATCCTAACTGGCCTGCAGGGTATATCGTCGGTGCCCTAGACGGCGGCAATGTCAGTACCGGAGACGAGATTGAATACACCGTTTATTTCCATAACCTGGGTGGTTCCGATGCTGAGCAGGTGAGACTCTGTGACGTGATTCAAAACAACCAGGCTCTCGTTCTGAATGCCTACGGTTCCAATAAAGATATTCAGTTCCAGCTCCAGGGTGGCTCGGTGAAGAACTTAACCGCTCTCGCTGATACCAGTGACCGGGGTGAGTTTGTTGGCCCTGGCCTCCCTGTGCCGGCCACTTGCAACAGTAATCTCCCCAATACTGCTGGTTTCGTCAAAGTAGATGTCACTGGCACCGTAGGCTTGCCTGTCCTGCCTTTCCTTCCGGGCTCTGAAGCTGTTAATAATCCCAAGCCCGCCTATGGTTGGTTTCGATTTAAAACCAAGGTCGAGTAGGGCTTAACCCCTGTCTGGGGCTGTGCATCATTCCGACTCCTAGAATTTACTGCTCTCTGTAATAAGCCATGTCTGTTCCAAAATCCTCTCCGCACCACAAAGGTTTGCCTCAACGCAAATCTTGGGTCAACTGCCAAATTCAGTTTATTGCAGCTTCTTTGTTTGCCGGACTGCAAGTTTTCCCCATTGCCTCTGTTTTTGCGGCGGGTCCGGCACCTGGGACAGTGATTCGGAATCAGGCTACAGGCACGTTTGTTGATGCCAAGGATGGGTCTTTAGAAACCATTGAGTCCAATGTGGTGCAGGTGACAGTGGCTGAAGTTGCGGGGATTACCGTTACGCCAGCGGGTCTTGAAGAGGCTGCAAGCGGTGTCAATGGAGCCGGCCCCTCTCAAAATAACGGTAGCTTTGACCCCGAAGATATTGTGTATTTCATCTACGAAATCACCAATGTGGGGAATGACCCCACCCAGTTCTTTATTCCTGGCACGGCGTCTTCGGTTACCAATGGTACACAGGTCGGTCAGATTGAAATTATTGAAATTGATAGTGATGGTCCTGGTCCTGGACCCGCCTCAGATTTATCAGCAACCCCTGTTCCTATCCAAAATACTGGTAACAACACTGGAGACTCTATTGCTCCAGGACAGCCGCTTGTCTTAGGGCTTCCCCAAGGATCACTGCCACCGGATGGGACGCTGAAGGTCAGAGTGCCGATCAAGCTGAATGCAGGTTTAAATCCAGGCGATCAGGTTACGGCTATTTTGGGTGATACCTCAGGAAACGATAACTCCGCCAACACTCAAAACCAGATCTACAGCGCCAATGGCAGCAATGGGGATTTATATACCCAAGACAACCAAGATAACGATGGCATTGCCAATGAAACGTCTGGTTTGCCAGCCAATGGTGATACGACTCACCATCGTCAAGAAGCCAGTGCGCGCCTTCAGGCCACTGTCGGTGATTCAGATGCGGCTCTCAATACCGTCAGCGGTGTGCTGTTTCTGGATAACGATGGCAATAATGCGGTGAACGCCGAACCCGGGATTGAGAATGTCACCGTCCATCTGTATGAAGATCTCAATAACGATGGCATCTTGGATTTGAATGATGACCAGAATGGGGATGGCATCTTGAATGCAAATGACAGCATTGCTAGTGATGTGACTGATAGTACTGGGGCCTATAGTTTCCAAGCCCTGGATGGTAACTATCTGATTCAACCCGATGTCAATGATCCAGATCTGCTGAATTATTCCTATGGTGGGGTTGCCAATACGGCAAATGATCCGTTAAATAATCCTCGTAATGTCGATGTCAATGGTGCAGATGTCACCACTGGCCTAGATTTTCCTTATGATGTCTTGACTCGCGGGACTGACTTTGGAGATGCCCCTGACACCTATGGTACGGATGCAACGGCAAACAATAGCGGCAGTGATCCGGTCGGGGCCAGTCACACCATTCTAAGCACGATCTATATGGGGCCTAACCCACCCGATGCTGAAGTTGATGCCGTTGCCCCCTTCGATGGAACAGGGGACGGTGCCGATGAAGACGGCATTACATTACCGAATACGCTGGAACAGAATACGGCTGTCATACGTACCGTCGCCGTTACAGGATCCGGCCTGTTAAATGCTTGGATTGATTGGGATGGTGATGGCTCTTTTGGGCCTGGCGAACAAATCGCGACGGATGTTGTCGATGGTGGCCCCAATGATGCTGATAATGCCAGTGGCACGATCACTGTCACCATTAATGTGCCTGCGGGTGCTACGGTGGGCAACACCTTTGCCCGTTTTCGCTATAGCTCTGAAACGACAGGGCCGACAGGGGCTGCCCGTGATGGCGAAGTAGAAGACTATGCCGTTGAAATCGTTGCTGTTAACCCCAATCAGACTGTCGATGATACCCCTTCTGGTAGTTCGTGTCCTGTGCAAGGGGGCCGGCTGTCAGGGATCAATCTATTCACCCCCCTCGATAATGGAACGATGGGAACTGAAGATGGCTCACCCGATCAGTCTCCGCCAATAAATCCCTACCCAGGCGTGGTGTCAGGTGGTAGCTATGCTCAGTACGGTTCACCCGGTCCGGATCCTAACTTCAGACGGCCTCTTCATGGGGAATATTCTTACGTCGCCAATATCCAGAATCCCCGCAATACCTTCCAGCACACTGGCACCACAGACCCTGTCTATGGAGCAGCGGGTCGTTTCTTCGTTTCTGATCCAGATTCAGATACACCGACACTGAGCGTGACCTTGAATGGCTTAACCCCGAACAAGTTCTATGAATACTCCTTCTGGGCTGCCAATGCTGAACCCAGTGGTCCATCATCCAATAATATTGACGTTCTGGTCGATGGCCAAGTGGTTTATAGGACTGGCGACCTGCCGTTTGTGCCCAAACTGGCTTGGAAAAAGCATACTGTTACCTTTTCGAATGGTCCAAACACATCTGTCACCATTGATCTAGCCTCAACAAAAACCGGTAATGGGGGGAATGATTTTTACCTTGACAACATTGAAGTCCAAGAATGCATCTTTGATAACGATTATGGAGATGCTCCTGCAACCTATGGGGATGCTGTACATACAACCTTGAATACTAATCCACAGGTTTACCTGGGCACGGTATCTGCAGACGCTGAACTTGGCACACAATTGGGCAATGATGCGGGCTTAGGGGCTGATGGAGATGATAATAATGGTGATGATGAAGATGCATTCACCACGTTACCCGACGTGCCTTTGTCAGGAACCTACACGTTAAATAACATCCCCGTCCGCAATACGAGTGGAAATGCTGTGGCCCTTCATGGCTGGATTGACTTTGATCAAGATGGTCAGTTTGGCCCAGGTGAGTCTGCGATTGCCAAGGTTGCTAATGGAGCGACCACTGCGACTTTAAGTTGGGCGGTGCCCGCGGGTGTGACGCCTGGACAAACCTATGCACGTTTCCGCATTAGCCCGAACGCTGTGTTCCCAGATGATGCGGCTACTCCTAATGTGGATGAGCGATCACAAGATGCGGTGATCCGAGGAGAAGTGGAAGATTATCCTATTGTGCTCGGATCGATCGCGACTCAGCCTAATGTAATCTTGGTCAAACGGATTACGGCGGTGAATGGCAGCATGAGTCATGATGGTCTTGACTTGCAGACTTACGATCCGGATACGGGTTCTCCCTACGATGATAATGTTCTAGACCCAGCTGCGATTCCGGCTGATACCGATAAATGGCCCGTGACGGTCAACGAAACAAGCAGCACGTTCTTGTTAGGGGCTCGTGATGCAGGACTGACAGAACCGGGGGATGAGATCGAATACACCATCTATTTCCTGTCCACTGGCAACATGGATGCCTATGATATGAAACTGTGTGACAAAGTGCCTGATTCGCAGACCTTTGTGCCCGATGCGTTCAATTTAGAAACGCCTGCCCCCAATGGTGGAGTTGGTGTCAATCGCGGCATCTTGGTGGACTTTAATGGTGCTCGCGTTTCTCATTCCAATGATGCCGATGGTGACTTTGCTCAGTACTATCCGCCCGGTTCAACCCTCCCTGCGGCTTGCAATGGAGCGGTGGCTCAAACGGAAGATAATGGGGCCATTGTTGTCAATTTGGGTGATTTACCGATGGCGACAAGTGCGGGTAATCCCCTTGATTCCTACGGCTTCATTCGTTTCCGAGCCAAAGTAAAGTAGTAGATCTCAAGCCAGAGCTGTATCTGGGTGACCGCTAGGGAATTGTGGGATTCTGGATGGATGCAGTTGTGTGTAAAGTGGTTCGCTCTGCATCAAATGGATGATTCTCAGGCGATGTCTTACGAATAATTCTGGAGCCTGTGGGTGACTTTCGCGATCTGTTGAGGGGCCTCCATTTGCGTAAATAGTTTCCGGGCCTGATCAAAGCTATCTTGGCTTTGATCAGAGCGCTGTTGCAATTGGTAGGTGATCCCAAGCTGAAACCAGGCTTCAGCAAGATCACATTGTGCCCCAATGGTTTGTAGTAGTTCTAGAGCCTGTTGCTGTTGGTGAAGAGCTGCAGGTAGCTCTCCCTGCCTACGGTTGATATCTGCTAAACCCATGAAAGTTTTCGCTTGAATCTGAGTGTAGCTGCTGGATTCCAGATGAGTGAGGATCTGCTTGAAGATGTTTCTGGCCCGCTCAAAGCCTTCGACATTGACGTAGGTTTGGCCTAGGATTTGCATGAAATAAGCGGAGCGGCCAGTGGTTTGAGACATTTGATCGTAGGCAATGTCTGCCAGTAATCTCGCCTCTTCAATCTGACCCAAGTAGGATTTCACAAGCGCAAGGCAGAGAGAAGCTTTTTCGGCCCAACGGTTATGGTCTGTGTGGGTTGCGATCGCAACTAATTCTTCAAACCAACTGGCTGCGGCTTCGAGTTCCCATAGATCAATGTGGTATAGCCCTAAACTCAACAGCGCATCCACCTCTAGCATTTTCAGGTAATACCGTTGATGAGAGGTCAAGTCCTCTGCGGTTTGGTATCGCTGGATCGCTCGTTCCCGGGCTGTTTTCTGGCAATCAATGGCAGCGTGAATCTTGCCTGCGGTCCAGTAAAAGTCCCCCAGGATGTTGTACAGCTCGCTAAAACTTGGTTCAGCACCGACGCGCTTTAAGATCACAGGAATTTCAGTGAGCAACGCTTGGTGCAGGCCAAACCGATAGAGGGTACTGCCCAATGAAAGATACTGATTCCATTGATTGGTGCGACTGTCGAGAATCACCTGTGCGGCTGCCGCGTAATCATCAATGGCAACGTAATGATAGTAAGCCTCCAATGCCTGAAGTGCATCTTGGGGCCGGGTAATGGTCTCAACGCTCTCTGTCCAATAGGTTGCCGCAGCTTGGTTTGCGGTCTTCCATTCGTCACTGTCTCGTAGCCGGGCAATGCCTTCGGCGCGCAGAACTGGATGGAGCCAATATTGGCCTTTGTGATAGTCTGCCAACGATCGATTCCGCAGCGAGATAATCACGCGCCGATGTTTGCTCTCCGGTACATCCCACAGCAATGTTGTCAGGGCTTCTGTGGGGACCGTGGCAGGATTCTGATAGCGATAACATCCCAGACGACAAAATAGATGATAGGACTCAGGGGCCTGACGCTGTAAGCGGTTGACTTGCTTGGCAATCAAGTTCTTGAGGTCCGGTGCCACCAATAAGTCCTGACGATAGTCCTGCCAGTAAGCGTGCAGATCGCCGTCATAGTCTTCGGCAATCGTGCCCCGTAGAATTCGCATCGCTTTAGCATTGCCGCCGTAGGCATGGTGCATGGCCTGGAGGCTGGGCACATCGATTTCAAATTCACCCATTTCAAAGAACTGTTGCCAAGCGGTGTAGGTGAGTCCCGGCAAGCGATAGTGGGTAACGTTGAGGCTAGATTCAGAGATGCGATCGCAACTCGTCATCATAATCACGGTGGGTCCCTGTCCCTCCGTTAGCACACGCAGCAGCTCAACATAATGACGCTGGGATGCAATAAAGCGCCCTTGGTGATCTAAGGCCGGTTCTAAGTTATCGATTAAGACCCCAATGCGCCGCTGTTGCAGATGACGCCGCAACCGCCCCAGCGAGATGCCAAATTCTAGCCCCGGCTCATCATTTAAATCGCGCTGCAGCCATTCTTCAACAACCCGTTCCGCAGACGTAATGTTCGCGGTTTCCTTCGCCATTAGGAGTTCAAGGACCAAATCAAAGCCCTGACTGTGGAGATATTTCTGAGCCAGAGCGGTTTTACCCACACCCCCCTCTCCCTGCAGCACAATGGCTTTTTGCCCTTTACCCACTAGGGAATTCAGATGTTCAATGGCTTCGACGCGCCCGACTAAGCCTCTGAGTGTTGGACGCGCGACGCTCGGTTTAAAGTCGTGAGGGATATGACGGGGTAAGACGAGACCCAAGTTCTTCTTGGTTACTTTTTCTCCCAATAGTTCCGAGAGAAGCTTCCAGAGCACCGACCCCACATCTTTTGCATGGCCTTCGGTACAGCCATAGGTGTCAGCGATTTCAACATAGGTCTGTTCGCAGTTCTCTAGGATCAGGATCTGCAACTCAGAGATGCGATCGCCTGTATGACGAAAAACAAGATCGTCAAGCCACGCTATGTTTGCAACCATCACCCACCTGGAGGTCAGAAGACCTTTTTAGTTTACCCAGCTTCATTCACCGATCCTGTGACGTCTCTCACTGACGGTGGCTTGATGGGGATTGTCCGTATGGGCTGATGGAACCCCGATATTAGAGTGTCAAATCTCCTGCAAACACCGATTCTGCAGGGCCTGTCATATAGACCGGTTCCTCTCCTCCTGCCCAAGCGATTTCTAAGGGACCGCCGGGTAATTCAATCGTGGCTTTAGATTGGCATCTTGCCGTCAATACACCTGCGACTAAGACGGCACAGGCGCCAGTCCCGCAGGCCATTGTGATACCCGCCCCTCGCTCCCACACCCGCATTTTTAGATAGTCGGGGCGCACCACCTCTACAAACTCGGTATTAATCCGCTGGGGAAAAGCGGCGTGGGTTTCAAACTGGGGGCCTAACTTTTCTAAGGGGATAGAGGCAACATCTTCCACAAATGTAATGCAGTGGGGATTCCCCATGCTGACGCAGGTGACCAACCAGTTCTGCTCGGCTACTGAAATGGGTCTCTGGACAACCTGCTCTCCTGGACTATTGAGGGTGGTGGGGATCTGGTCGGCGAGTAAACGCGGTTGGCCCATATTCACCTTGACTTGGCCGTTCGCCAACAGCTCGGGCGTAATCACGCCGGCCAATGTATGAATCCGGTAGCTATGAACGGCCTCGTCTTTCCCTTCAAGATCGGCAATAAATCGAGCCAAACAGCGAATACCATTGCCGCACATTTCAGGCTCTGAGCTGTCGGAGTTGTAAATCCGCATGGTGTAGTCCGTATCACCCTGACCCGGCAATACAAAAATCACACCATCTGCTCCGACCCCAAAGTGGCGATCGCAAACCTTCTGTGCCTGCTCTGGCGTCAGTACAGGGTTTGCGTGCTGCCGATTATCAATGAGAACGAAATCGTTGCCCAGCCCTTGATACTTTGTAAATTTGACCGTCATGGTGTGGTCCTGATGTTCCCTAAATATCCCCATCTGTTAGCCTACCGTAGGAATTATCAATCCAGTCAAAATTGTCGCTATGATGGCACAGTGTTAGAGCATATCGTCTCTAGATCAGCTCGTTTGTACTGAATTAAACTATGTCAACTGAACTTGATGTCGGACTTCCTAGTGTTCGTCAACTCCAAACCCTCATCCAGGATGGCTCAGAAGTTGAAGTTAAAGTGATCACCAACGATTTACTCGTGGGCAAGATCCGGTGGCAAGATGCGTTCTGTCTGTGTTTACTGGATCACTATGATCAGCCCACCGTGATCTGGAAACAGGCCATCGTTTTTCTAAAGCCCAAGGCTTAGTCCTTCCGGGAACCTTCTCCCCTGAATCATCTGTCTTAAATAGTAGGCTGACTCCAGTGCCCCCTGCCATTAACGTCAGGATTGAGATACCCTAGAGCGCAGCCACATCACTCACTCTCAGAACGATACGAGACATGATTCAAAAGCCACAGATTGCCTGGGGAACCTTATTGGCAGCCTGCAGCACTCTCCTTGGAACCGCTGCACAAGCTATTGAGGTCAAAGTTCAGCCTACAAAAGTGAGACTCGGAGATACGGTCTCGATCCTCGTGACCCCTGACTCGGGTGATACCTTGACCGCAGCACCCACCGTCAAAGTGGCCGATAAGACTTACCCCGCATTTCAGGTGGCCCCCAATCGGTGGCGTGCTTTGGTTCCGACAACACCCCTTGAAAAGCACGGTCGTCGCAGTCTGACGGTGACAGGGAATCAGAAAACCCGCAATATGCTGCTCTGGATTGGCAGTCGCCGGTTTCCGACTCAACGTATTTGGTTGCCGCCTAAGAAGAAAACCACCCTTAAAGATCCGGACTATGAATTTCGCCAAGCGGATAAATTCAAAGCGCTGGTGACGCCTCAAAAATATTGGAACGGGACTTTCGTTCGTCCCAACGCCGGTCGGTCCAGTACCGGTTATGGTGTTCGTCGCTATTACAATGGCGTGTTTGCCAATGATTACTACCATCGGGGGTTAGATTACGCCAGTGGTGTCGGCTCGCCTGTGAAAGCTGCTGCAGCGGGCAAGGTCTCGATGATCGGTCGCGAATCTGAAGGATTTAGGGTGCATGGCAATGTTGTGGGCATCGACCACGGACAGGGTGTGGGAACCATCTATCTACATTTAAGCCGTATTGATGTTCAAGAGGGACAAGTCGTTAGTCCAGGGCAGGTGATTGGAGCGGTCGGTTCTACAGGAGCAACGACAGGCCCTCACCTCCATTGGGGACTCTACGTCAATGGTCAAGCTGTGGATCCTTCCCCCTGGCTCTGGAGTGGGTTTGAGTAATTGAGTCTATAAAGCCTATTTCTAGCGGCAGAACCTGTAAATTTCAGGTTTTGCTGCTGGTAGGTATGTGTTTCTTCGCTGAGATGGGCAAACTAAGTCAAGTTAGATCTCAAACTGACTGTAGGTAACTGTGACGATGACAATCGAAGAAATTGTAGAACAGGCTCTATCCAATGGATATCTGACGCCGACGATGGAAGCTGAAGTGGGCCGTATTTGCGATCATGCGGCTGATTTGGCGGTGCAGGAGTATCAGGCTCTCGATCGCTTGATGGGCTCCCTGCTTACGGGCCAGGTTGTGGCAGTGCCCCGCAAACAGTTCATTAATGTAATGGAGGAACTCGTCTTGACCGAGGCCATTACACGGGTTTCTGAAGTCGAAGCTTCCACTGAACAGACGCTCGATTTGGGTGATATTGCAGCCTATGCCCTCAACCGTCTGCCTCCCCTCTATGCGACAACGGAAGAAGGGGCGACCTATCAACGGCAACGAGCGCTCGAAGAATTAAGTGAGTTGATTGCTCAACAGGTGACGGCTGCCATTTCTCGCAGTGTTGACCAACCCGACTTTTTCCCAGAGCGCCATGCCATTAACACCCATGAACAGAGTGATGTCGTTGGCCAAATGAGTTCACTTTTGCAGGCGTATGCGCCTAAATTTGAAGAACCCGTTAAGCTTTAAAGCTAACGCTCAGTGGCCTTTAACGAAACTGTTACGCTAAGGATTGCTCCTGCAAGTTATCGCTTCGGGACAGCACACTGAGTCTTTTGCACGGCCTTAGATATGCCTCCATCTGAGAAGGTTTGGATTTACGACACAACGTTGCGCGATGGCGCCCAGACGGAAGGTTTAGCATTATCCATTGAGGATAAATTGAAGATTACGCTCCAGCTGGATCGCTTGGGTGTGCCTTTTATTGAAGGAGGGTGGCCGGGAGCCAACCCTAAGGATGTGCAATTTTTCCAGCGATTGCAGGAGCTGTCACTGCAACAGGCCGAGGTGGTGCCTTTTTGTTCGACGCGACGGCCTGGGCTGACGGCGGCCGAGGATCCACTTCTAAAACCTATTCTGGCTGCTAATACGATCTGGATTACGCTCTTTGGAAAATCCTGGGATTTACATGTCACCACGGGATTGAAGACGACGCTAGATGAAAATCTAGCTATGATTTCTGACTCGATTGGCTATTTGCGAGGTCAAGATCGCCGTATTATCTATGATGCAGAGCATTGGTTTGACGGCTATAAGTACAATCAGGCCTATGCTTTAGAGACTTTGAAAGTTGCGATCGCATCCGGCACCGAATGGATTGTTCTTTGCGACACCAATGGCGGTACCCTACCCCACGAGATTTCACAAATTGTTGATCAAGTGGCTCAAGCCATTCAGCCCTGGTGCAAAGCAGCAGAGCAAGACGTCCGGATTGGTATTCACACCCATAATGACTCCGGGACTGCAGTCGCCAACGCCATTGCCGCTGTACAACAGGGGGCAGCAATGGTGCAGGGGACTATCAACGGCTACGGTGAACGCTGCGGCAATGCCAATTTATGCACATTAATCCCCAATTTACAGCTCAAGCTTGACTATGATTGCCTGCCTCCCGAGCAACTGAGTGGTTTGACGCCTGCCAGTCGACTGATCAGCGAGATTGTGAATCTTGCTCCTGATGAACATGCCCCCTTCGTTGGCTTATCAGCCTTTGCCCATAAGGGGGGGATTCACGTCAGCGCCGTTCAGAAAGATCCGCGGACCTATGAACATGTCACCCCCGATGTGGTGGGCAACCGCCGCCGCATCGTCATTTCTGATCAGGCTGGATTGAGTAATGTCCTTGAAAAAGCCAGTCTCTTTGGTCTGACGCTAGATAAAACGCACCCCGCGAGTCGCCAGATTTTGCAGGAACTCAAAACCCTTGAACATGAGGGCTATCAATTTGAGGCTGCCGAAGCCAGCTTTGAACTTCTCCTGCGGCAAGCCCTCGATCAGCGTCCCACCTTCTTTCAATTGCAGGGCTTTGATGTTCTCTGCCGAACCCATGATGTGCCTCAAAGCTATGCAGCCTGTAATAACAGTTCAGTCCTGGCAACAGTTAATGTCAGGGTCAGTGACCAACGCATTCTGACCGCTGCAGAGGGGAATGGTCCTGTCTCTGCCTTAGACTCTGCCCTTCGTAAAGCCCTCGTTGATTTTTATCCTGCCATGTCAGAATTTCATCTAACTGATTATAAAGTCAGGATTGTAGATGGACATACCGGGACCTCTGCCAAAACGCGAGTCCTGGTGGATTTTACCAACGGTCAGCAGCGCTGGACCACAGTGGGTGTCTCCACGAATATTATTCAAGCGTCCTACCAAGCTGTAACGGAAGGTATCGAATTTGGGTTGCTGCGCCAAAGTCAACAAGCCAAGCCCGAGTTAAAATCCACTCCCCTTCCGTTAGGGGCATAATGAGATGATGTCGGTCTTGTCCGGTTGTGCTATTGCTTGTGAACTTCAGTCATTCTAGCAATCCACATATCTGGAAAGTTTGTATAGCAACTAATCTCTAAGACTTTGTAGTGTTTGCAGCTAGAGGGACTGTAAACTGCGATGAGGTCATTGACCTGAACGTTAGGCTTTTGCGAGGTCATATAGAACTCCATGGGTTGTTTGGAGTTGGCTTCAAGATAGAAATCTAACCCTAAGTTTGCAGCTTGGTAATAATGACTTTTCGGTCTTCTACACCATCTCTTCAGGCTTGTAATCAATGATGAAAAAAGTTCTCTTCTCTGTGAAATTACCTTGGACGAAAGGTTTGATGGAGTACTCGAGAATTTACAGTGACTTACGGCATCTGACTGCTGATGAGATCTGGACTCTGGTTTCATCAATACAATTACGCTCCGTGTGACTGGTTTCCTCAAAAATGAGACTGATGCCATCTCTAGAACAGGGGAAAGAAAGGCCTTCAATTGTTGGTGCAGACAGTTGAAAATGGCATCATTTTTTCATTCATCTTGAAAGGACTGCTTGCTGGTTAGCTATTCTTTCTTCCTGATTGATCGCTGTAACTCCTGTCGAAGAACGCTCTGTGCTCATGAAGTCATAGGGGGCGGCATCTTGTACGAAGTGAGATAGTCGGACATGATCAATTGCTATAGACTTTGCTGTTACTAGGTTCTAGAAAGACAATATGGTCCTTTCCGCTCCATGACTGCAATACCCGTTATCGTTGGAAATGAGCTAGAGCATTTTTAAGATCGGACCCTATCACAAGGCATTTGGGTTTATACATCGGTGATTCTGTTGGGTAATGGGTATCAATGATGCATATTGAAAAAACCTATAGCTGCATGTTAGGCCGTGACTAATCGGGTCGTCTTGAGACGTAAGTCCTGAATGTTGGATAGGACTTTTGGTCTAGAAGAGAAAATGATGCTCCCTTGAGAGAGTCTCCGACGTTATCAATGACTCCGAGCGGCTCCTCCCGCAGCAATGGAGAAATCTTCGGTTGATGAGACTGCTTTGTTGGTAATACCTGGAATGTCAAATATCTTGTTTCCTGGGTGCGTTGATGGCATTTTCTAAGTAAGCTCTCATCTAAGACCAGTAAAATTGAAATTAAGGGAAATAAAGAGCTTTTCGGTCCTTACGTACAAGAATTCGGGGTGAAAAAGAAGATTATGGCGCAGTTAGGACATCCAATTCGCATATTGTTGGTGGATGATGAAGCCATCGTTCGCTATGGTCTGAAAGCCGTTGCCCAATGCTCTGCAGAGTTGGAAATTGTCGGTGAAGCCTGTAACGGAAAAGAGGCGGTTGCCCAAGCCCAAGCACTCCAGCCAGATATCGTGCTCATGGATATTAGTATGCCTCTCATGGATGGCGTTGAGGCCACGGGAAAAATCAATCAAGCTTATCCCCAGACAAAGGTTTTAATCTTATCGACCCATGATGATGCGGAACATCTTGCAGAGGCTATGCAGCGAGGTGCGATGGGTTACCTGCTCAAAAATACGCCACCTGAGGATTTTATTCAAAGCATTCAAGGGGCTTACAAAGGCTATATGCAATTTGGCCCTGGTTTAGGTCAAAAACTGTTTCAACAGCGTCAAAGCCCTTCTCGCCAGATGCCGCAATTGAAGCTGGACGATATAACGCCAAGGGAGCAAGACGTTCTAAAGCTCATTGCTGAAGGTGCTAGTAATCGGGAGATTGCACAAATATTGCATATTACAGAGAAGACGGTGAAGAATCACGTCAGCAGTATTTTGAGCCGTGTTGGTGTGAAAAATCGCACTCAGCTTGCAATTTGGGTTAATGCTTCTGCAGATGTAGGCATAGAAACCTCCCATTTAATGACTGCCTAGTGAATATAATTGCTCTGTTACAGCAGATCGTGACGACAGGTGCTGGCCCTAACATATGAAGCGTTTGAAGCTAGGTGCAAAGTTCAGTTTCTTTTTGGTACTGATTTTTCTCATCGGCGGTTGTCTCAAAATTTTCACCCTGTCGCATTATTTTACTGATCAGGCAGAGAGGACGATACAGGAACGTGCAGAACTTGTACTGACAACCATGCAGGGTGTACGGGACTATACTCAAGCGAATATTCAACCTAAATTCAACAACAGTCCTGACTGGAGGGATGGCTTTATTTTAGAAAGTGTACCTAGCTTTTCTGCTAAAACTGTTTTTTCAAATTTCAGGCAGCAAGCACCTGACTTTCATGATTTCTCCTATAAAGAAGTTGCGCTCAATCCTACTAATCTGGATGATCGTGCTGATGAATTTGAGTCCAGTCTCTTTAAGCAACTCCAGGAGCGACAACAATCCAATCAATCTGAAATTCTTTCAGGGTATCGAACCTTAGAGGGCCACAAGTTATTCTATTTAGCCCGACCTTTGGTTATGAAGGATGCCAGTTGTCTGGCTTGTCATGGTAAACCCAGTCAGGCACCTCAGAGCTTAATCAAACTGTACGGAGACCAAAATGGGTTCGGTTGGAAGCTAGATGATGTGATTGCGGCTCAAATGGTCTATGTGCCTGCAGACAATATTTTGGATCGAGGACGCCAGAATTTATTCGCTGTTACTAAAATCCTCTTGGGTTTTTTCGTCGTTCTATTTTTCGTCATCAATTTGTTATTGTGGCGGACTGTGATTCGCCCCCTCAAAACGCTGACGAAGGTCGCGAACCAAATTAGCAGTTGTTCAATTAAGGAACAAGAGGACTCGCATCGTTTAGAAAAACTCACGAACCGTAAAGATGAGCCTGGGCAATTGGCTCGAGCATTTCAATATATGCTCTACGTTTTGGGCCAACGTGAGCAAGATCTGCAGATGGCGGTACAGGAGCGTACCCTATGGCTAGAGCAGGAAATGCATGAACGTCAAACTGCCCAGGAGTCGCTACAAACCTATTCCCATGCGATTAGCCATGATCTACGCAATTTAACAATGGGTATTTCGAGTTTGGTGCAGGGGATTCTCTTTCAAACTTTTGGAACCCAGTCACAAGACGGAAAAGAGTCTATAGAAAAAGCACCTGCCATTGCCATAGAGCCTGAAGCACTGACAATGATTCAGAAAAGTTGCGATCGCCAGCTCAATCTAATGAATTCTCTCATGACAGCAGAGTCCACTGATATCTGGCGGGATGTACTGGACTGTAAATCGGTTAATCTTCGAGCTTTAACGACGGAATTGCAACTGGCTTATGGCCCTAAGCTGCTTGTGCAAGGCTCAACTATCAACAATTTTATTGCGGCTGATTTACCCGATATTCAAGCCGATCCTAGTCAATTGAAGCGAGTCTTTGAAAATTTCATTGATAATGCGCTTAAATACAACCCCGAGGGCGTTGTGATTACGCTGAATGCGATGCTTCCTGGTGCCTCTATGCTTCGCTGTACGGTACAAGATAATGGCATTGGAATAGATGCGATGCAGGACGATGAACTATTTGGAATATACACACGCGGTTATCAGACTGATGCTCATGTGAAAGGCTATGGTCTGGGTCTGTATATTTGTCGGAAAATTGTAGAGGCTCATGGCGGAATGATCGGAGTAGAACGGTTGCCAAAGGGTGGTGCGGGATTTTGGTTCACTCTGCCGTTGTAGATTTCTCTTTCTGTTGGGAGGATGTTTCGTCAACGGTCTGTGACTGGTTGTGTTTTTTGCGGCTGGATTTTCTTATAGACCT
>CALFCG010000351.1 GCA_937951315.1 uncultured cyanobacterium | reverse complement strand
GGTGGAAGGCGATAAGGGCAAAGATTCCCGTGCTCTCAAGTTTGACCAGACGGTGCCGCTGGCTGCCTATGTGGCTCGGAATCGGAATAATCTTGTTTTCCCCTTCGCACGCTATCAGATGGATATGGTGTTTCGGGGGGAACGAGCTAAAACAGGACGCTACCGGCAGTTTCGACAGTGCGATATTGATGTGGTGGGGCGAGGTTCTCTGAGTTTGCTCTACGATGCGCAGATGCCTGCCATCATTGCGGAGATTTTCTCAGCACTCCAAATCGGTGAGTTTTTGATTCGGATTAATAATCGCAAGGTGCTCACGGGCTTTTTTGAAGCATTAGGCGTGGCTGCCGATCAAATTAAAGGCTGCATCAAGATTATTGACATGCTGGAGAAGATTGGGGTTGCCAAGGTCAAAGACCAACTTTTGGGCATTGGGGTGTCTGAAGAAAGTTGCGATCGCATGATCAGCTTTACCCAAATCAAAGGCTCCGTTGCCGAAGTTTTGGCCCAACTTCAGCAAGCCGCCACCGAACTACAACAGCCTGAAACCTTCGTCGCGGGCCTTCAAGAGCTAGAGCAAGTCATCCAAAATGTTCGACTCCTGCAGGTCCCTGAATCTCAATTTTGTATAGATCTATCGATTGCCCGGGGGTTAGATTACTACACCGGCACCGTCTATGAAACGACCCTCATCGGTTATGAAAGCCTCGGTAGCATTTGTTCCGGTGGACGCTACGAAGAATTAGTGGGCATGTTTGCCCAGGAAAAAATGCCGGGCGTTGGACTGTCTATTGGTTTGACACGGTTGATGCGAAAGCTCCTCGCTGCTGACATCATTCAGCCCTTGTCAGCCAGCCCAACCCAAGTGATGATTGTGAATATGCAACAGGACCTTATGCCGGTCTATTTTGGTATTTCTCAGCAGCTACGGCAGGCTGGAATCAAAGTATTGACTGGATTTGAGAAGAAGGGGATCGGTAAACAGTTAGATCGAGCCGATAAGCTCGGAATCCCGCTGTGCATTATTATTGGGTCCAATGAGCATGAAGCTCAGATCTGTCGCGTAAAGGTCATGGAAACGGGAGAACAGCTTGATATTCCCATCCCAGATCTTGTCCCTCAAATTAGTCAGATGTTATAGAGGTGCCCTTACAATGAGTGAAATTGGCATGGGTATTTGTCAGTGGCGAATAATAGCCAAGCAATCACTACAGTACTTGAGTTGTTTCAGTTTGAGTTTGTGTCTGATCGGTTGTGACACTTCGCTTCAAGAATTAGTGCGTCGTCCTGCTGCTAAATCGAAGCCTACGCCATCCGAGACGATCAAGCCGACCCCTCTTCCGACGCCGACTCTCCAGAAGTTGACCGTTACAGTTGAATCTAGCTCCGATCTTAAGGTGAAGCAGGGTGATGCGGTGGTCAAGGGGCAAGTGATTTCTGAACCGACTGAGACGAGGCAGCGTATTAGCCAACGACGGCAATCCATTCAACAACAGTTGACGCAGTTGAATGCGCTGGCTCTCGAACCACGACTCACTCAGCAAAATGCGCTTCAACAGCCGAGTGACGAGCGGGTGGAACGGGCAAAGGTGCGGCTCAATGCCGCTGAAGCGGCTCTCGCTCAGTATCGAAGAGACTCACCCTATACCGAATTCGCATTGCAGAATCTTCCGCTACCTGCAGAACAGGTTAAATTTGATCGCCTACAGGGTGAAGTCCAGGCTGCAAAAGCTGCGCTTGAACGGGAGAAGACAGTGCTGGCTAAAGTGAGATCTGGTGTTTCTACGAATCAGGGGAATGGTGTCTCGAATTTAAAGACGACTCAGGCGAATCTAAACAAAGAACTACAGCAGCTTGATACGCGCTCCAAAGCCCTGAAGGTGGTTTACTCTCCCTACACAGGCCTGATCAACACAATTACGCCCCTTGGCAGTCAGAGCGGTGGTCTCCAGTTTGAGCTAGCGTTTTCGACCCAGGCAGCGCCTTCAACTCCGGGTTCACCTTCAAGCCCCTCCCTGCCTCAAAATCCCCTGGCACCTCCCCAGCTTCCGTCTGGTCTGTCTACACCTGTGCCGCAGTTGCCAACGTCACCTCAGATACCATCGGGTCTGTCTACGCCTGTGCCACAGTTGCCATCGAACATCACTCCCCAAGATTTAGAGTCGCTGCGGCGACCCCGGCCTCAGCCGACTCCATCGGTCCCGCCTTCCTCACTTCTGAATTAGAGGATGATGTTGATTTGCCCATGTTTTTAGCTATTGGAGTGACATCAGATACAATCCTATCTGAGTAACCCTAACCCTTTATTTGGAGGGCTAGGACACTAGTGAAATCATGATCGTCGATTGCCCGTCGAGAATCCCTCCCCGTCCGTTTCTGAAATGGGCCGGTGGAAAAAGTCGCCTACTGGCTCAATATCAGCCTTTCTTTCCGCAGGACTATTCTCGATACTATGAACCCTTTGTGGGGGGTGGTGCAGTGTTTTTTCATTTGCAGCCTGTCTCTGCGGTTTTGTCTGATATTAATCCTGAATTGGTGAATGTCTATCAATGCGTGCGATCGCAAGTCAAGGCCCTGATCCAATGTCTTGAGACCCATGCTCAAAATCATTGTCACGACTACTACTATCAGATTCGAGCCTTTGATCAAGGGGGACCCATTGACCGGGCGGCTCGATTTATCTACCTCAACAAGACCTGCTTTAACGGTCTCTATCGCGAAAATTCTCAGGGTAAATTTAACGTCCCGATGGGACGCTACAAAAAACCGAATATTTGTAACCCTGAACTCTTACACTCTGCGTCTGAGGCCCTGCAGACGGCTCAAATTGAGGTGAGGCCTTTCTCTGAAATTTTGCAGCATGCCACGACGCCTCAAGACTTTGTTTACTTCGACCCGCCCTACCATCCTCTGAGTGCCACGAGCGACTTTACCGCCTATTCTCGGGGAGCCTTTACCGTTGAAGATCAGCGGCAGCTCAGAGATGTTTTTGTGACGTTGGCGGAGCGGGGGGTGCGAGTGATGCTGTCTAATTCTGACTGCGACTTTATTCGAGAGCTCTATCGAGATTTCCCGACCTGCACGATTCAGGCGTCGCGAGCCATTAACTCTAACCCCGGCAAGCGGGGCAAAATTTCTGAAGTTCTAGTGATCTCTTCAGAGTCTGTTGCCTAGGGTGCTCAGCGCTTCTGATAGATATTCCTTACCATGAAAAAGAGTCACCTAAAAAGATGTCATGCACTTAACCTATCTGGATAGCAATAGCTGGTTGATTGAACTGGCGGGTCAGAAAATTTTATTAGACCCTTGGTTGGTGGGGCCCCTAATGTTTGGCAACCAGCCCTGGTTTTTCAAGGCTGAGCACATTACGCCCCGCCCGATTCCCGAGCATATTGACCTGATTCTGCTGTCTCAGGGGCTCCCAGATCATGCTCACCCCCCAACATTGGAAGCGCTGGATCACACTATTCCTGTGGTGGCTTCACCCAGCGCAGCCAAACTTGTTCGGGAAATGGGCTATACCCAAGTGACTGCGCTTGGGCATGGCGAAACCTTTACTCGTGATGGCATCAATATTCAGGCTTTTCCTGGATCGCCGATTGGGCCAATGTTAGTGGAAAATGCCTTTGTGCTCAAAGATCTCACAAGTCAGGCCAGTTTGTACTATGAACCCCACGGTTTCCATTCAGATGTTTTGCAAGCTCTTCAGCATGTGGATGTGATTATTACTCCCTTAATCAACTTGAGTTTGCCGCTCCTGGGTCCGTTCATTAAAGGCGGTGAAAGTGCATTAAAAGTGGTGAAGTGGCTGCAGCCAGACTTTATTCTTTCAACGGCCGCCGGGGGAGATATCGAGTATCAAGGCATCCTCGACAAAATTCTCAAGGTGGATGGGGATGTTGACGATTTTCGGAAGCTACTAGCCAATAGCGATTGTAAGACTCAAATTCTTGATCCAAAGCCTGGTCAGCGATTTGAGGTGCCGTTGACGGTTTCTGCTGCAGCCTAATGAGAGGGTTGGCGTTAGACTGAGACAGTACTAAGACCATGCTTTTCCCCATTCTCTGGCAAGAGATCGGGGAGGTTGTGCAGAGCTTGTTCCCAGTCTTCATACCTTTTTAGAACATCGACGACCAGCAGGAGAGGTTCTGCTAAAACTTCCTGGAATTCGACCTCTCCTGCAAGTTTTGCGGGAAAAGCCAACTGTTTGTGAGGCGGTGTAAATTGAGCATTGATACCGTTGCGGTTGCCCCTTGAATCGATGCGGTACCAGCCGAATGCTTCGAGATAGACAGCATTAAACCCATGTAGACAGTAGGGGGCACCCTGATCATTGAGACTCAGCCTCTGATAGCAGAATCCTGCAGGGATGTTGTTGGCCCTTAGCAGGGCTGCGAGCAGGTGGCTTTTCGCATAACAGTATCCGGTCTTGTACTTGAGAACATCTGAGGCGCGACAGGTGACCGGATTCATTTGATGGTCAACGCTGTGGGCGACCTGATCACGGACCCATTCAAAACAGGCTTTGGCGAGATTCTCCGTCTGGTGTGCTTCTGTCTTGGGTTTCCCCATTGTGGGGTCCTGATAATGACGCTCACTTGCAATCTGCCGAGCCTGCTCTAAAACGGTGGGATGTCTCCAGTCGATGATGTCGCTTGTCTGCAAGTATTCTTCCATGATTGCTTTTTGAAGGCCTTTGAGGCTCAGCTACTTGTGGTTCCTCTGGGGGAGGCTTGCCGGTGAAGAGTTTTAGGATTGCTACAGGTTTATTCTAATCAGATTCTCAATAAGCCATTCTAGAGTGGAGTTGAGATATAGAACTGAACAGTCCGCTCAGATACCGAGACGGTTTGCAATGTATTGGGAGAGTTAAATCGCGATGGTGAAATTGTTGAAGCTTTTGGGGATGGGGATCAGCTTGCCACTTTCCGTTGCGATCGCAATCCTATCTCCTTCTGTTGCACGCTCCCTTCAATTGGCAGATGGAACCGTTGTCTTTGCGAAAGTGCCACAGCTCTTAAAAGCCCGTACACCCCATGTGAGTGCTGCATTTCGGGGGGCTGACTACTACTTTACTTTCCATGTTCCTGATGATGCGGGAGAACCTCTACAACAACTCACCTTTCGCCAAAGAAGAGGGTTAGAACAAATTGACTTTCTCGTGGGTGCTACCCGGGCTTACCCGTTTCGGCGACGCAAGCAAGCCATTGGTTTAACAGCTATGACGGATGCAGAGCAACAAGTCTCTGTGCGCTTTGAGCGGCCCATCTTACCTGGAGAAACAATTACCGTGGGGCTTAAAGCGAAGCGAAATCCTAACTTGGGAGGCGTGTACTTGTTTGGAGTGACAGCCTTTCCTGTCGGCGAAAAAAGGCAAGGGCAGTTTCTAGGCTATGGCCGTCTGCAGTTCTTCAGAGCTGGCGGTGGTGGTAGAGGTTAAAGCCCTAACCCGTTGCCTCCCGTGATCCAGATTCCCTTTATTTCCCTTTCTGAATAGTATAATCCGAGCACTTTTCCATGCGCTGGGGACTGACATTCGGTTCCTTAGGCCATAGTGTATGGACTATATTTTCCCTCTATTGCCACTTGGAAGGAACCTTTTGTCTGTAGATAAGTCAGTTTTTGTGGTTATGGTGACTCTGCTGTTTGGGTATAAATGCTTTTAGTAAGTATCGATAGTGCATAATATAAGTCGCTAATTCTCCACTATGAGCATCTTGAACATAGTGATTTACCAATTTGATATCGCAAATGTTTATTTTATTCTTTAGAAGTTAAATCGGTAATAAATGAAAGCTAGAGGGACTTATTTCAAGGGAGGTGTACTCTGTATTCTTTTCTAGTGTTTGAGTCATTCTAAATCTTCTGAATGACTATTTATGGGGAATTTACCTATTGTTTTTATGTATGTGATGCGTGTCACATTTCCCCTCCTTCACCCGTTATTCACTCCTGACTGGCTAACTATTATCTAGG
>CALFCG010000350.1 GCA_937951315.1 uncultured cyanobacterium | reverse complement strand
TCAAAGTGACTCGAATGGTAGTAGTGAAGCAGGTAGTGTTTTTATTGGAACTCCAGGTAACCTTAATTTTATAGATAGCCAAATCAGCATTAATGCAAACAGTGTAGGAGATGCTGGGAATGTCGAAATTGGTACTGATGTGGCTCTTGTAAAGATTATTGATGACGAAGCAATTATTCTTGAAGAAGTTACGCCAGAACGAATTACGTTTGCGGGTAAAAACAGTGGTATCTTTGCTCGTTCTTCAGGTTCTGGCAATGCTGGAAGTATCAATATTGAGGCAAGCAAGTTTGTTACGCTAAGAGCCGGTTCTCAGCTGACTGTAGCAACATCTGATGCTGGCGAAGCGGGAAATATCACAGTCACCACTGATAAAGTTACCCTTGGCGAAGGTGCTCAACTCAGTGCTACGGCTACCCAAGACGCTACTAATCTTGAAGGAGGAGGTAGTATTGTCATCAATGCCTCAAGCCTCGATATCGCGGGCGAATTAGGTGTTTTTGCAGAAACTCAAGGACAAGCCCCTGCTGGCATCTTAACCTTGCAGTCCAATGCTAATAATCCTGACCTCAACATTCTGTTTACTGATAATGGTCTCATTTCAGCTTCCTCCACCGACGTTGGCCTCGGCGGTGATATCAATATCACAGCTCCGCAAGCCATTACGATCCTTGGAACAGGCAAAATTGCCGTTGAAACCAGTGGCAGTGGTGATGCCGGGAACATCAATATCGGGAGCTCAATCCTCCGGCTTGAAGATGGGGTAGACGTTACTGCCTCCACTACAGGCGCTGGAGATGCCGGCAATATAAACCTTGACGCTAATCAAATTAATCTCCAGCAGGCTGTTGTGACGGCTATTACTAGCAGCTCAGGTAATGCGGGGAGTATCACACTCTCTTACCAAGGGGGAACCTCTGAGGCTGTGACCCTCGAAAACAGTATTGTCTCTACGGTGATCCGTACACCAGTCCAAGCTAGTACACTTGGCGATATTGATAATTCCCTCAGCAGTATCAGGCTTGATGCCAAGAACCTCAGTCTTGCTAACGACTCTCTGATAAACGCTAGCACTTTAGGGCAAGGTAATGCAGGCAACATCGCCATACGTAATGCTGATACTGTAACGCTCGATACGTCTGAAATTACAGCCAGCAGTTCTGGAAAAGGCAATACAGGACTGATTTCTCTCAACGCCAGTGAAACGATCAAGCTCAGTAATAACAGTGTTATTCGTAGTTCTATTCGTAAAGGGGCAATGGGAGATTCTCGAAGAATCGTTCTAAATACTCCTAACCTTGTTTTGACAGCCGCATCTGAAATATCAGCAACTATTGCAGGAGAAGGTAATGCAGGCAATATTGAGGTCTTGAGCGCCGAAACTGTTGACCTCGATAACAGCACTATCTCTACTGCTATTCTTAAACCCGGCCAAGCTCCCGTTCCGAGCACAATCAAACTTGATACAAAGAAGCTGGCCCTTGCCAATGGCTCTCTGATAAACGCCAGCACTTCAGGAGAGGGGAATGCAGGTAATATTGATGTCCTGAATGCCAACACTGTTGATCTCGACAACAGCATTATCTCTACGGTTATACGTGAGCCAGGCCAAGCTGAATCACTCAGCAGCGTCACCCTTGATACGAAAAGCCTAAATCTTGCTAACGACTCTCAAATAGATGCTAGTACTTTTGGTGAGGGGGATGCAGGCAACATCGTCTTACGCAATGCAGAGACTATCACTCTCGATGCATCTGGAATTAATGCAAGCACCTCTGGTGCTGGTAGCACAGGGTTGATTACCTTCAATGCTAGCGAAGGAATAAACCTGAATAACAGTGGTATTCGTAGTTCTGTTCAGAGAGGGGCAAAAGGAGATTCCCAGAGAATTATTCTAAATACTCCTAACCTTTTTTTGACAGCCGAGTCTGAAATATCAGCGACTACTGCAGGAGAAGGGAATGCAGGCAATATTGATGTTCTTAACGCCGAGACTGTGAGCCTTAATAAAAGCACGATCTCTACTGAAATCGGAGAACAGGGCAAAGCTGAGGCACCCAGTAACATCACCATTAATACCGAGAGCCTTTCTTTAAAAAATGAATCAGCTGTTTCTTCAGAGTCTAAGGGGATAGGAAATTCAGGCAGTATTTCTATCCCTACCGCTGATTTCATTACTTTTGAAGCATCTGAACTGACAGCTAGCACCTCGGGCAGCGGTAACACAGGCATCATTGACATCAATGCTACTGAGGAAATTCGTCTCAGTGATGGACGTATCCTTAGTTCTGTTGAGGCAGGGGCAACAGGAAATTCTCAAAAGATCAATCTCAACACTTCTAACTTGTCTCTGGCTAAGAAGTCTGAAATATCTGCAACTACTGATGGTAAAGGCAATGCTGGCATTATCACGATTGCCAATCAAGAAGGCAATGCTCAGAGCGTTACCCTAGACGGCAGCACCATCTCTACCGAAATCGGAGAACAGGGTGAAGCTGAGACGCCCAGTAACATCACGATTAATACCGAGAACCTTTCTTTAAAAAATGAATCAGCTGTTTCTTTAGAGTCTAAGGGGATAGGAAATTCAGGTAGTATTTTTGTCTCTAGTGTTGATCTCATCCCCAGTGCAGGCCTCGTTACTTTAGATGACAGCATACTCTCTACTTCTGCGACTCAAGCCTCCGCAGGCATAATTGAAGTGAAAGCCCGAGAAATTCAACTCAATAACGGTGATATTACTACTGATGTTGAAACAGGGAAGGGCACTGGCGGCGACATCACGCTAACAGCCACCGGCTTCATCTTGGCTAAAGGAGACAGTGATATCCTTGCTTTTGCTCGACAAGGCAGTGGTGGAAATATCAACCTCAATACCCCTATCTTTATTGGTGAGAGTTTTGCCTTTACTCCACGTGTTTCTGACTTTGACGGTCTAGATGGTAATGGCGTTGTCAATGTTAACGCCACTGGCGATATTTCTTCCGGAACCATCTCCACCCCGGACAACAGCATCATTGAAGAAAGCCTCACTGAACTCCCTGACAATCTAGTCGATACCAACGACCTGCTCGCGAATAGCTGTATCGTCCGCCCCGAAAGCCCCCAAGGCAACTTCATCATTACCGGTGCAGATAGCCTGCGCGCTCGCCCCGGTTACCCCGCTTCTCCCGCCTTCCCCACAGGTACTGTTCGTACCACCCTCACGGACAGAACAGCCGCCGTACCCCCCGATCGCCCCTGGCAAATCGGTGACCCCATCATCGAACCCGAAAGTGTCTATCGTCTACCTGATGGCCAACTCGTCATCAGCCGTGAGTGCTCCGAATAATTACTAAGTCTGACAACTCGCATTCTGGTGCACTGTCAGATATCTCTCATTAAGACCCCAACATAATCGCTGCAAGGAAACCAAGGTCTTCTATGCCCTGCTTAGAATTAAGAAAAAATTGCATGCTTGGCTTGAGCCGTATTTTGTTCGCAACCGCCAGCATCCTCGCCTTAACGATGGGGCTTGCCCCAGCCAAGAGCCAAACCAACTCGCAACCCGAACCCGAGATTCCTGAGAACCTTCCCCCCGTTAGACCCGTTGACCCTAACCCTATTCCAGACTTACCCGCTGCTCCCAAACCCACCACCCCAATCCTGCCTAAATCAACCTCACCTTCATCCCCACCTAATTCCCCTGCATCAGATGCACCAGAAGGCAGCTTTTTTGTCGAGACCATCGAAGTCTTGGGCGCAACGGTGCTCCAAGAAGAAATTGAAGCTGAGGTCAAAGCCCTAGAGAATCAAACAGTTACCCTAGAGCAACTCCTAGACCTGCGCACTCGAATCACCAAACTCTATAACGAGAATGGCTACATCACCTCCGGTGCCTTTCTGCCAAGTAATCAAAACCTTGCGGATGGCAACATCCAAATTCAAGTGGTTGAAGGACAAATCGAAGATATTCAGATTACCGGATTAAAACGCCTGCGGAAAAAGTATATTCGCCGTCGTATTGCCCCCGCTGCAAAAGCTCCCCTAAACCAAGCCAAGCTAGAGAAAAAACTACAACTCCTGCAACTCAATCCCCTCTTAAAGCGTGTGAATGCTGAACTCACTGCAGGCAGCTCACCCGGTCAAAATACCTTACTGGTGGATGTTGAACAAGCCCGCGAATTCCATTTGGGGGCTAGTATCGATAACTATCGCAGCCCCGCTATTGGTTCTATTCAAGGCAATCTCAATCTTGCTCACGATAATGTTTTAGGGTTGGGCGATCGCATCATCGTTGCCACTTCGATTACAGGTGGACTCAATCTTTATGACCTAGGCTATACCGTGCCCATTAATGCTCGAGATGGCACGATTGGCGTCAGATATAGTAACGCTGAAAGTGGCATTATCGCCTCAGGATTCAGCGACCTGGATATTAGCAATAACTTTGAAAGCTTGTCCTTTGATTTTCGACAACCGATTGTCAAAACCCCCAATACCGAAGTTGCATTGGGTCTGGCCTTTGAGCTGCGAGAGAATCGGAGTTTTCTCGAAGATGCTCCCTTCTCTTTTACCTTGGGGCCTGATGATGGTGTTGCGAGAACGCGAGTGCTGCGCTTCTCGCAGGAATGGACCCAGCGCCAGCCGCGCAACGTTTTGTCTCTGCGCTCCCAATTCAATCTAGGTGTGGATGTCTTCGATGCCACTGTCAACGCAGAGGGGCCATCGGCAAATTTTTTCTCCTGGGTCGGACAAGCTCAATATGTGCAGCGGTTACCGTTGCGCGCCTTACTGATTAGCCGTCTGAGTGCACAACTGACGCCCGATGATCTGCTCAACCAAGAACGTTTTGGGATTGGGGGGATTCGTTCTGTACGTGGCTATGCCTCCAATCAGCTCCTCACTGATAACGGCGTCCTAGGTTCAGTGGAATGCCAGTTCCCGCTGACCAAGAACCCTAACATTCTGCAGCTTTCACCCTTCATCGAAGCCGGGAAAGGCTGGAATAACTTTGGTGCCAACCCCGATCCGTCTGCGTTAGTGGGGGTGGGGGTCGGCTTCCGCTGGCAGCCGATCTCGGATTTGAGTCTGCGCCTTGACTATGGTGTGCCCCTGGTGGGTATTGAGGACCGTGGTAACTCGCTCCAGGACCAAGGCGTTTACTTCTCTGTGCAATATCAACCCCTATAACGGTTTGTGATGATGGGCAAGATCTTTATACGTCCTCTGCTGAGGTTTTTATTTCTCACTAGTTTGCTTCTATGCCTGGGCTGGGGGTATTGGGTGCCGGGGGCACCTGCTCAGCAACGAACTGCAAATGTGCTCGGTAACGACGCAGGTCAACTTGTGCAGCAGGGGTTCGATC
>CALFCG010000349.1 GCA_937951315.1 uncultured cyanobacterium | reverse complement strand
CGGGCTATGTTCATCTGGATGACCTGTTTTTAGCTGCGATGGCGGCCTGGCTACCGTCGTTAGCGGATAGATGGCTAAGGTTTAATTTAACCGTGGCGCTGGTCCAACGCTGGGGAATGCTCCTGCGGGGGGCTCCCCTAGTATGTCTGACTGGTAGTACAGCCGTTTGGACTAAGGCTCCAAAATGTTGGGCCTGAAACCTACAAAACAACCCCCAGAATTTCGCTAGTACGCTAACGAGATTCTGGGGGTTTTGGCTTTGACCTTCTGCACCAGTGGCAGTAAGTCAGCCATGCACACTCTTGGGTATTACAACAACTTTGTTCTCTGATGTTCAGGCTGGTTTTGAGCGTCATTTAAGGTCATAATGCTTCCCCAAAAGGGAGGGAGGCGACGACTAAATGTAGAAAAGGTCACACAAAACCGACAAGGCTCGCACAAGAGGGGCTAATGCTTCATAATAGTTGTGAGTTTGCCTCTAATCCCCCTCCTGTCCTCTGTGTATGGTTTCCTCGTCCGCCACTCCTATGACGCCTGAACAGTTGTCTCTGTTTGTGAAAGCAGCCGAGCTATTCACCCCTAGTGCTCCTATTGATGATCAACAGTTGTTTGCTGGCAGAACAAGGCAGCTTCAAGGGGTAATCACTGCTATTGCTCAGAAGGGGCAGCATGTAATTCTGTTTGGAGAGCGAGGTACAGGGAAAACATCACTATCAAGAGTAACTTCTAAAATCATCAAGGAATACTTCGAGAAAAGCGTCCATGCTGTACATATTAATTGCGATGGAATCGATGACTTCGATTCTTTGTGGAAGACTATATTTCACGAGGCTCAAATAGAAATAACTGAAGGTGATATGCCTAATGGAATAACTCCAGAAGGTGTTCGATTTTCTATTCAAAAGAATCTGAATAGTCAACAGCAGGAAAAGATGCTGATCTTGATTATTGACGAACTAAATGAATTAAGAGATTCGCTGACAACTCAACTCTTGGCAGATACGATAAAAACTCTTTCAGATCATTGTATAGATTGCACCTTGATTTTAGTTGGTGTGGCTGACAATGTTGAAGAGCTCATCGCAGAGCATCTTTCTATAGAAAGGGCTTTAGTACAGATTTTGATGCCTCGCATGAAGAAAGAAGAGGTCTTTGAACTGATGGATAAGCGACTCGAGATATTGGGAATAACAATTGATCCCAATCTTAAAAGTGCAGTAATGGCTTTGTCTCAAGGTCTTCCTAGCTACGTGCATCTACTCTCTCTACATTCTGCACAATCAGCTATCTCAGCGAATAGAAAATCAATTGAGACAACAGACCTCCAGAATTCGATAGGCATGGCTGTACAGAAAGCTCAGCACAGTATTGTGAGCAGCTATCACAAAGCTGTTTCAAGCAATCAGAAGACTCTTTATCCCAAAGTACTTTTAGCATGTTGTCTTGCAAGCAAAGATGAACTTGGCTGTTTCACTGCAGCAGCCTTGAAAGGACCAATGAAGATTATTACTGGTAAGTCATGTGAAATTTCGACTTTTTCTAGGCACCTTAATGCTTTTTGTGAGGAGGAAAGAGGGCCTATACTAAGCAAGAGAGGAGACTCACAGCGAAAGATGCTCCGATTCTTCAATCCAGTTGTTCAGCCATACGTAATAATGCATGGAATCAGCAAAGGATATATTACGTACGAACAAGTAATAGGGGAATCGGCAGAGGCATAGAAGTTTGCTCTACAGGCTGAAATTCTGCCTTTTTACAAAGCACAAAAGCTGCAAGTCACAAAATCTCAAAGAATCGCATCATGGAAAACGAGACAGATACTACACCATCTATTGACAAGACAGCCTTTGCATGTCCTTTTTGTGGCGCTTTCTCAAATCAAACCTGGGGGGAAATTTATGTAGAGGACTGTAAGGAAGACGCCAGAATTCCAAGTATTCCAACTGAAAGCATGACACGTTCTTTGAGGAACAGCCCGAAAGTTTTACATTCAAGGGAAGGGCAAGAGCTAATTAAATGGCATGAAAAGATGGGAGAAGGTAAGCCATTTATTGCTAGGCTAAATACCCTTTATGGAGTACGAGAAAAAATTCACAATTTGCATGTTTCTCGATGTACTAACTGTGAAAAAATTTCTGTCTGGTGCCATAGAAAACTCGCTTATCCTGCACGAAAAATAAGCGTAAGACCTAATAGTGATTTGCCGCCTCATATCATCACTATATTTGAGGAAGCTCGCTCAATTGCTGACTTATCTCCAAAAGGCGCTGCTGCATTACTTCGTCTTTGTATCCAGCATTTATGTGCTCACCTTGGTGAACCAGGCAAAAGCATTGACCAAGATATTGCTTCTTTGGTTAAAAAGGGATTGAATCCCCTAGTTCAGAAATCTTTGGACATCGTTAGAGTAATTGGCAATGAGTCTGTACATCCAGGAACGATAGATATATCGGATGATCAAGAGACCGTTACAACACTATTTGAGCTTGTCAATATCATTGCCACTCAAATGATTACGACACCGAAAAAGGTTAATTCTCTATATCAAAAATTGCCCTCCACAAAGTTAAAAGGAATTGAGCAAAGAAACCAGAAAGCTACAAAGAAATAGAAGCATTGAATAATGCTTTCGTTGTTATGTGTTTCTACTTCTTATTGATGTGCAATGCACTTGCTCAACACTAGGGCCTTCACCGGTAGCTTCAAAAGAACGATCGCTCTCAACCTGCCATTGCACCAGCTCAAAAATGCCCTGCTAGATTTGGATCTAGCAGGGCATTTTGCTCTCTGAATTTGTGACTCAGGGTCCAATCAAATCACCGCCATGGTCACCACAAAGCCGATCGCCAATCGGCACTGGCTGACCACAAGCTTCACAGTTGGCATGGGGAGCAATGGCAATCCTGCCGGTTCCCTCGCAGCATTCGCACTGGCGGCGGGCCTTGGGTACATCTACCAGATTCTGGGGCTTTCAGCTTTGACCATCTGCGTAGCGGGCAGTTAGCCAAGAAACCCATTAGGGAAGTCTACATATGTAGTTTTGGTGTGCATCATGATACGACTATTCTCCGCATTGGGGGCAATGGCCATTCTTGGGTCGAGTGTGGTGATCGCGCCTCAAACTTTAGCCGAAGAAGAGTGTCATCCCGCATATCGTGATGTTTGCGTTCCGGTCAATCTCAGAGGAGCGAAGAAAATCCATGTGGAAAAGGGTACTAGAACGAAACCTCTTTGCATCAAGCTGGGCTCATGGACTGGAGAAAATCCAGTCGTGATTGAATGGAATGGCCGCTACGCTGCGAAAGCCATCAAGGCCAAGGGGTACAGTAATGCGGTCATGGTGCGAGTGAGGCATGGCAAGAAGCCGGGCTACTTGAGGGTTTATTCCCCTCGCAGCTATCACAACGATATGAGCTGGGAGTGGAGCAACTGCAATACCGGTATGGCAAATAACATCTCAACAATGAAATGGGTTCGATAGGCTAGCCCAGAGAAAGAGGCCCTGCCGGACTAATCTGGCGGGGCCTCTTTCTTTCAAGGAGTGGGGGGATAGGGCTATTTCATGAAAACTGGCGACAAAGGCCAAACGGCGGCGACCCTTGGCGCTAGGTGTGCGCAGCCGTCGCCACAGTAAAAGTTTTTGTCGCCACGTCATACTGGCCAAACTTCATCCGCTCAAGCTGCTTGAAGGCTTCAACCGTTCCAGTACCGTTGACACGGACCTGACGAGGAGCCAAGCGCGTTGCATCTCTAACGGTCGTGGGTTCAGTTCGATTTTGTAACCATTCCTTCCACAGGTCGAAGTAATCAAACTCTGGTTCTTC
>CALFCG010000348.1 GCA_937951315.1 uncultured cyanobacterium | reverse complement strand
CGTAAACACAGTGGGGGGAGAGGGTTAATTGATTAGGCTACGTAATTGTCATGAGGCCTATGTAATTGTCGCCTCACAGTCTTTACCGAACTGATATTCCAGGTGCAAGAATAATGACCAAGAAATATCTGCTTTTGCTATCAGTCTCTCTATTAATGCTTCAGTCTTGTTCTTCAGAACCTTCTAGCAGCCTCGTTGAGAAGCAATTGGATGCCGATGGAGAAGAGTTGTGGGATTTTAAGGACGTTGAGATTGTTGATTCACGTTCACAGAAAGAGAGCAAATCGAAAGTTTCTTATGTGAAGTTCCAGGCCACAGCAGTCAACTCTGAACCAACTTATGAGCTAGAGAATTCTTCCGTCAGCTCAAGTTTTTTGTTCCGTCCCAAAAAGGAATCAGAGCTGGAGTACGTCAAAGTTCTTCATGAAAAGGATTCTGAGGTTAGCATGAGCGGGAATATACTCATGGCTCGTGACCCGAAAACAAAAGACTGGGCTTCGACTATCAGCTTCTCACCCCCTCTCCGTACACAGGGGGTTCCAAAGTCTAAGTTAGGTCCTCGCCAAGTGCTCAAGGGATCACCTGAAGAGAAAAAGGCGTTAGAACAGAAGGCTGAAACTCAAAAGTTAGATCAAGAAGCAACTCTTAAGAGACTGTTCTCCCAGGAGTCAAGCGGATATATGAGGGGTGACTTCAGTGGTAGTATCAAGCTTCGCTTTGATGAAGTTGACTCTGACGCCAAGACAGTAAAAGGTCAGATCACCGTTGCTAGAGGGGTGATCAAATCATTCAATGGAACTTTTACAGATCGGGACCTTATTTTTACGACCGATCAGGTCATACAGGGACAAGATGATATCGGTGTCGGGACTAAATATACTCTACTACTATGAAGCCGCTAATGGAGTCAACATTGTTTGAGAGATTTTCCTTCTGAACATTGGTTGTTTTTCGCCAGACTGAACTACTCATTCCTTTAGGAACAAGCGCTGACTAGATATTTTATCTGCGAAATCAAATTATCAGATTGGTTTCTAACCTACTATCCGAGGTGTCAATGCTACTCATTTTTCCTATATTGGAAAGCTGATTTTGCATTGTCTCAAGAGTATTTGCAATCTGGAACGTGGCTCATTCTTTTCGACAACCTTTGTTCTGATTAGGTATATTTACAAGCTCACGTACTGGAAATCCAATTGAGTAATTTTATCTAGCAAATGATTTAAATCTTCAGATTTTTCCAGTCCTTGAATTACAAGATTAGACAGCTTTCACAATCAATTGTGGCATCAAGGCTGGATTCCAAGGCTGATTGTGTCGTAACATTGCCCAGCAACGCACAAGCAGTTTTCTGGCCACTGCTACAATCGCTGTTTTTCTACGTGTTTTTTGCCCTCCACTAATTCGATTGAAAATCTCTACGGCCCAGGGGTTATATCGCAAAGAGATCCATGCTACCTCCACTAAAGCTGAACGCAATAAGTTAGAGCCTCGTTTAGAAATCCTCCCTAACCGATTTGTTTGTCCTGTTTGTCGTTGATTAGGAACCAATCCTGCGTAGGAAGAAACTTGCCTAGCGTTTTGGAAGCGATGAGGGTCATCCAAGGATGTGACAATAACCTCAGCCGTGCGTCGTCCAACCCCAGGAACAGTCATCAATAGTTGAACTCGTTCTTCCTGCTTAGCCAATTGTGTCAAGTGTTTTTCAATTTTGGCTAACTGTTCTGAGAGTGTATCGAGCAAGGTCAGATCTATATCTAATTCCCCTCGCCATAATTCTTCCATACTGCATTCAGACAAAGGTTTACGGTGTTTTTCTAAAGTTGCTAGTCCTTCAATTGTCCAGGCTTTCCCTCTTGTTAACATATTCAATCCTTGAGCACACAATAAAGACCGAATTCCACTTTGGAATTGATTGATGCGCCTCACTATATCCTTACGGAATTTCACTAATCGCTTATACTGCCTAGATTCTGGAGTAGGCATATGGACTGATTTAATTTGGTCTAATGCAGTTAGTTTGGCGAGTTTGAGTGCATCATCTTTATCCGTTTTTCGTTTTACATTCTGCCATTTCCAAGCATCCTCACTGGGGTTAGCAACTAGTACTGCGTACCCTAAATTTATGCACAAGTCATAAATCCAACCACTGACTGTGCCGGTCTCAAATACAACTTGCTGTGGTTGAGTTTCATTGAGTAACTGTTCAAATGCCCAGCGAAGGGTTGGAATAGTTTGGAAATCCGTTTGATTATTGTCAGTATTAAAGAGACAGGAAACACTCTTGAATTTCCCTAGATCAATTGCCAAAATTTTCATAACAAGCCTCCGAAAATTTCTAAGGAGATTTTTAGCCTTTAACCTCCAGAGTATCGGAGGCTTTCCCTGGCGGCTTGCATAGATTCTTTTCGGGGGGTAATGCAAAAACCCCCATGTTGTGTTGGGCCAACAAGTGGCGAAAAGACAGCACATCGGCTCGATCTCTTACACGCTTGGCGAGACTAGCGTTAAGGCTTATGCTCCCTTTGCGGGAGTTATCATTGGCTATACTCAAAATCCGCTGGTGAATCAGGGGGATGGTATTTTCCACTTGGCTCGTCTGCAAGATCAACTGGGTTAGTGCCTTACTCAAATAGTATTGCTGTGTGAGAGTAGAGGAATTGTAACTTCAACCCTGGTCCCTTTATCTATCTCGCTGGTGATGCTAATTTGACCGCCGTGCAGATCGATACATTGTTTTGAGATCGCAAGCCCCAAACCCGTCCCCGCAACTCTACCGACATTGGAAGCCCGATGAAATGCCTCACACAACCTTGCTTGCTCTTCAGGCGGAATGCCAATTCCTTGATCTTGGACCTCTAAACTAACTTGCTCCCTTTTATAGAGCAGCGTGATCGAAACTGGAGCATCATCAGGGGAATACTTAATGGCATTAGAGATTAAGTTCGTCAAAACATGGCGCAGGAGCTTTTGATCGAGGCAAGTCGTAGGCGGTGGCTCCCCCTCTACTCTCAATACCAGCGAACGTGGCCGGTCTAGTCCAAACTTCATCTCTTCAATTAGGTTGCTGCAAAACGCCGTCAAATCCAGCGATGCTGGCTCAAAAGATAGCTTTCCCACTCCAACCCGACCAATCACTAAAATGTCATCTACCAGAGTCGTCAATCGCTTCACTGAAGCATGGATGTGCTGAAAGAATTCCTGTTTTTTTGCAGAGGGGATGCTATCATTCGGACTCTCCAGCAGTTGGAGATATCCACTAATCGTCATCAGAGGGTTGCGAAACTCATGCGAGACCATCGACACAAACTGGGACTTGAGGCGATTAATTTCCTGAAGTTCAGCATTGGCAGCCTGAAGCTGAGTATTGGATTGCTGCAGGTCCAGCGAATATTGACGGGTTCGCAATAATATCTCTACTCTAGCCTGTAACTCTGCCGTTTCAATTGGGGCCGTGACCACCTCCTCAATCACCTGCCAGAGCTGTCGCTGAATTAGGTCCATCTTTTCTCTCGCCACAATCAGCAAGAACGGGAGCAGTATAGGCTCTTCCGCTGCTCGGCGCTCTTGAATCGGTTGCCAAAGTTGTTCGAGAGTCTGACCATCCACAATGCATAGATCAAAGGGGTGAGCCAATTGCTGACACACCCGTTCTCGAGAGTTACAGTCTCCTACTGTCACCTCATGATGCTGAGTAAGGCGTTCAGAGATAAGTTCACAGTTTGCAGACCGGGCAAACAACAGCAAGATGTGGGCCATTTAAACCTTCACCTTTCGAGATTATTGAGACCATCTCTACAGAATAATGGCTGCAGGTTGATCAAAATGGCATAGTATTTTAAGGTCTTGATCAATCTTGCTTGTATACTCCAGAACGAGAGATGATTCCATCAGCGTGGAGTTCAAGATAAGCGTGAGTAAATCGACCAAGACTAAATCGAGTAAGCCCCGCATATCGACAGGGATTGAAGGACTTGACAGTATTCTCAATGGGGGATTGATCACCAACCGAGCCTACCTCGTTCGTGGCGGGCCAGGAACGGGTAAAACAACGCTGGGACTTCAATACCTTGCGGCCACCAAAAGTCGGAGTAAGTCGACACTGTTGATCACCTTTGGTGAACCGGGCACCCAGATTTTAGAGAGCGGCCAAGATATTGGCCTTGATCTCAAATCAGTGGAGTGCCTAGATCTCAGTCCAAACTCTAGCTTTTTTACCGACACCCAAACCTACGACTTCTTCAGTGCGGCAGAGGTAGAAAAAGACCCCCTGACAAAACAGATTGTTGATCGGGTTACGGCCCTCAAGCCCGAACGAATTTTTGTCGATTCGATGACCCAGTTTCGCTACTTCACCGCCGATGCCTTTCAATTTCGCAAGCAGGTTTTAGCCTTTAACCGGTTCATGCTTGAGCAAGGGGCCACCGTGATTCTGACCTCTGAAAGCAGTCCTGATGTGCCGGATGATGACCTGCAGTTTATGAGCGATGGCGTCATTCATTTAGAGATTACGCCGACCCGTCGTATCGCCAGCATTACTAAATTTCGTAGCTCTGCGTTTCAGTCCGGTGCACATTCTCTGCGACTAGGACCTGAGGGGATGCAGGTCTTTCCGAAGTTACTTCCTGAAGCCTATAAGCGAAAGTTTGATCCTGAACCGCTTCCGTCCGGCATCCCATCCCTGGATAAAATGCTGCGGGGTGGAATTGAGCGTGGCATGGTGACGCTGATGAGGGGAGCGAGCGGTGTCGGAAAGACCACTATTGGCCTGCAGTTCATGAAAGAAGCGGCCAGCCGTCATGAACGTTCTGTGGTCTACACCTTTGAAGAAGATGTAGAGGTGATTTTGAGCCGATCTGAGAATCTGAAAATTCCAGCTCGGGTGATGGTAGACCAGGGATCACTAGCAATTAAAAAGATTGAACCGTTGCAGTATACTCCCGATGAGTTTTCGAGTTTGGTTCGCCATGAGGTCGAAGACAATCAGGTGCGAATCGTCATGATTGATAGTGTGGCCGGGTATAACCTATCGATGCAAGGGGAAGATTTTTTAAGTCATCTCCATGCCCTGTGTAAGTACCTCTCCAATATGGGCGTTGCCGTGATTCTGATCCATGAAACTGCGCTGCTAGAAGAAGATGAGAAAGGGACCGGCGATAGCTTCACCTATCTCGCTGATAATCTGCTGTTTCTGCGCTACCTTGACCGTCATGAGGAAGGCAAGGTTGAACTCCGCAAGTGTATTGCCGTAATTAAAAAGCGCCTGAGTGATTTTGAGAAGTCTCTGCGTGAACTCAGGATCACGCAATATGGGGTTGACGTAGGCCCACCCATGACGGGGCTGCAGGGCATTTTGGATGGTGATCAGGTCAAAGGTGAGGATAGTTGATGACTATTATCTCTCTCTCGAATTTCTTATACAATCGAACGAGACTGTCGCAAACGCTGCAGACGTTGTTGAGACAGTTGCTGATCGAACTTTGCATTGAGTTCTGCAAGCTCCAGGTTAGATTCAGCAAGGGCAAGACGGGCATTACGAAGATTGACTAGCAGTTGAGCTGACCTTTCTGCATCTGGGATACGAGGCTGCGGATTCATGGTAAATTCCACTCTATTTGGACTTCTTGGATACTACGCTCTAGGGCAGGCACTCTTGCCTGCGTTCGCAAGATAGTCTGGTCAACTAGCTCTAGCATATCTGATGTGGCTTCAGGTTGGGCCTGAGCAATCTGGAGCTGCAGCGTTGATAGTCGAGAATATAAGGCTGTCGATTCGTCGGCAACATGCTTCATCTCATCCAAATAGGAAAGCGTTTGCTGGGTTTCTCCGAATTGCTCAAAAATCCTCAGTTCTGCAGCGAGGGCGGCATCGACAAGATTCAGAGCCTGTTGCTTGAGGCGATTAATCAGATCGGTGATGTCTGGTGAGAGCTTTGCCATCCCTGCATCATAGGCGATCGCCATAGCTTGTGAAAGGTGAAAAACTTTACGAGTTTGTAGGCAGGCAAACAGTGAATGTGCTGCCTTTCCCTAACTCAGAATCGACTGTTACTTTACCCTGATGTGCTTCTACGATCTGACGGACTAAGTTCAAGCCCAAACCGCTGCCTGAGTAGCGGTGACTCCCTTGGAAGGCTCTCTCAAACACAATCGGCTGCTCTGCTGGCGAGATACCACAGCCGGTATCAGCAACAGTTATCTTGATCTCATCGGTTGTTTGCTTGAATTGCACCGCCACCGAACCCGTGTCTGTAAACTTGATTGAATTGCCCACTAGATTCGTTAACACCCGCCGCAGCTCCACTCTGGCAGCAGAGAGTTTAAAATCATCATCCTTTTGAGTCGCAGCGTTCTTCAGCTCTAGGGTAATTCCCTTCTCTTCGGCCAGTGGCTGCAGTTCATCAACAACGGACTGGGCTAGCTTCAGCAGGCTAAAGCGGGTATGCGGAACTGACTTTTGCCCCGCTTCATAACGATAGATTTCCAGTAGATTGTTGGTCATCTGAAGTAGGTCATGATTGCTATCTTTCATCGAACTGAGGATGCTTTGAGCCTTCTCAGATAGCTGTCCATACTTGTTGCGCTTCAGCAGCGTAAACATACGGTCAGCAGCGACCAAGGGAATGCGGAGGTCGTGGGTAAGGCGATAAACGAACTCCTCCCGCATAAAGGCCATTTGTTCTCGCTCATCGATGCTGTGCTTGAGCCGCAGGAGAGACCGCACCCGCGCCACTAACTCTGGCACTTCCACTGGCTTGCGGATAAAGTCATCGGCCCCGGCATCTAACCCAGCAACAACATCGGATTGTTCTTGAGCAGTGATCAAAAGGATAGGAATAAAGGGTAGCTCGGTTTGCTCACGAATCTTGCGTGTTAGCTCAATGCCGTCGATTCCAGGCATCATCACGTCTGAGAGCACTAACTCCGGTGCTTCAGTCTCAATCTTCTCCAGCGCTTCTTTGCCATTTTCAGCCAAGCTGACGCGGTAGCCATCTGATTCAAGGACCGTTTGTACAAAACAGAGATTTTCATAGGCATCATCAACGACCAAAATATGGCCTGAATTCCCGTTGGATGACTGAGACAAAGGTAATGTGTTCATCGCGACCCTGACCTAGATTCGCATTCAAGAGAGCATGGCATACTAAACCTGTGAAGTGCCATCAGTCTAGCTGATACGCAGCTCTTCAAGCCTCTTCCTATTGGCCTAGTCCACTCAGATTATTGCCCCTATGTCCTCCCCAATTCAAATTGTCATTATTGAAGACCACACGCTCACCCGTATGGGCCTGCTGGGTGCGCTAGAGGAACACGACAATATTGAAGTGGTGGGCGAAGCCGCGACAGGGGCCGATGGGCTAGAGCTGTTGCTGAGTCAACAGCCCGATGTCGCCATTGTCGATATTGGCCTACCGGACTTTGACGGCATTAAGCTGGTGCGACAGTTCCGAGAGCAGCAGCAGTCAGATAAAACCCGCACCCTGATTTTGACGATGCATGACGAAGAAGTTGAGGTGTTAGCGGCCTTTGCTGCCGGTGCTGATTCCTACTGCGTCAAGGATACGGGGATTGAGCTGCTGTTTGAAGCGGTGATGACCACGGCTGAGGGACATTCTTGGATTGATCCGGCGATCGCAAGTATTGTTCTAGAACAGGTCCGGCAGGGGCAGCTTTTAACAGCAGAGCAACCCGAGCAGGATGTCACCATTCAGGGCTTAGATCCCGATGAAGCCCAGGCCATAGAGGTCTCACCCCTGACCAAGCGGGAACTAGAAGTGCTGGAGCTGATTGTGGGTGGGCACAGCAATACTGCGATCGCAGTATTGCTGTTCCTCAGCCTCGGGACGGTGAAAACCCACGTTCGTAATATTTTGAGCAAGCTTTGCGCTAGCGATCGCACGGAAGCTGCTGTCAGGGCGTTGCGCTCCGGTCTTGTGAAATAGCGTCGTTCGCTCGATAACAAGCAGGTCAATTTAGCACAGCTTAGCGTATCCAACTGAAAGAAAAAATCAGTCCAACGGACTAAAAATTGCGGTTGTTTTTCAGTCCAACTGCCGATGGCGAATCGCTTAAATCCAGCTTCAATAGGGTCATACACCTGAATCAGGACAGCGATAAGAATCGTTTCAACTGACACTCAGGCTTGAAACCCGAGGTTACAACAGAACTATGATTCACCATCGCATCCAATGGCTCGTCGGACTCACCGCTGTCTGCAGCGGATTGGTTTTGGTGGCTTCTCGTCCAGCCTTAACAATTCCCAGTACGCAGCAGGCCAGTGTTCTATCTGCAGCAGACCAGTCTTTAGCGCTTCACAGCAATGGTATTCAGAAGGCTTTGGAAGGTGACTACGCTAGCGCTATCCAAGACTATGACCGGGCGCTTATACTCACGCCTAATCATCATGAGGTCTACTATAACCGTGCCGTTGCATACTATTCCGTTGGCGATTCCGAGAAAGCCGTTGAGGATCTTGACCGAGCCATTCAGCTCCAGCCTACGATGGCCGAGGCATTTGCCAATCGGGGCATGATGCGTCTAGAGATGGGCGATCCAAAAGGGGCTTTGGAAGATAGCGAACAGGCAGCGGATCTATTTGACCAACAGGGCGACCCGGCCTTAGCGAAAGAGATTCGCACCTGGATCAATCAACAGGTATCGGTTGTGACCCCGTAGCACACTCTCTCTTTTAGTTCCTCAGATTAGACAACTTGCCATTCATTCCCGAAGTGGGCAATCGCCGCTTCGATATTTGTGACATCCCATGACTTACACTATCCCTCAAAATCAAGACTGGAATATTTCCACCCCTTCATTGGCTGCTCCTAAAGGCTGGCTCAAATCCCTACGGTGCTTCGGCCAGTTCTCCTATGACTTGGGCATCGATCTAGGGACTTCCAATACGGTGATCCATATCCCTGAACGAGGCATCGTGGTCCAAGAGCCTTCGATGTTGGTGATCCATAAAGAGACGCTGAAACCCATCGCATTTGGTGAAGCGGCTCGACAGATGCTCGGACGTAATGCTGATGATCTGATGGTCCGTCGCCCCCTTCGCAATGGGGTTGTTGCTGACTTTGAGCAGACGAAGCTGATGCTGCAGCATTTCATTCAACAGGCGCAGGGTGCGTCAGTGATTCACCCACGCATTGCAATTGGCGTTTCCAGTGGAGCCACGCAGGTTGAGCGGTGGGCTTTAGTCGATATTGCGCTGCAGGCCGGTGCCCGCAAAGCATTTCTGGTTGAGGAGCCAATTGCTTCAGCAATCGGGGCGGGCCTCTCGATTGATAAGCCCTTCGGCAACCTCATCGTAGATATCGGTGGGGGGACTACAGAAGTTGCTGTGGTGAGCTGTTCTGGGATTGTGGTGGGTGAGTCGATTCCCATTGCAGGGAATGTCTTTGACCAGGCCATCCGCGATTTTTTCCGACACAGCCATGATTTGAGGATCGGAGAATTGACGGCTGAGCGCATTAAGGTTCAGCATGGCTCTGCTTTCCCAAATGCTCACTTTGATAATGCCCAAGTTGAGGCAGTTGGCCTAAATCTGAAGAAGGGACTAACTGGCAAAGTCTCGGTACTGCGCGGTGACTTACGCGAGGCGCTGGCTCAGCCACTTTCAAAGATTGTGGGTGCGATAAAGCAGGTGATTGAACAAACATCGCCTGAGCGGGTGTCAGATATTTGCGATCGCGGCATCGTTCTCACGGGCGGGGGCGCGCTGCTTTCTGGGCTGGATACGCTGCTCAGTAAAGAGATGGGCATGATCGTTCATGTTCCGGATCAGCCACTCGGCAGCGTTGCGATTGGGGCTAGCTCTGCGCTACAAAATCGTCAGTATGAAAGCGTTCTCAGCTTGGCTTCTTAGGTCGGTATCATCCCTTATCAGCCTTGCTTACTGATAGGGGATGATTCAGATGATTTCTTGAAGGGATCCCTCCCTTTAGCTTTTGTTCATAGTTCGTTATTGCAGAGTATTCCTTGGCGTTCGCGTTATCCAAGTGCCAAAACAGCATCGGCCTTCTGCCCCATAGAATCGACACTTACTCAGGGCTTGTTTCGAGGCTGGAGTAAATATCAGGCGGTAATTCCAAAAGCTCTAGAATCTTTTGCTGCAAAACGTTCAGGGGAGTGACATGACCATACTCTTGGTCAGTGACTTTCATGATAGTGAGAGAGACGGACTTAAAGGCTTGGAGAATTCTTTCCGTGGAGGGTCGGGTTGTGGCTCGTTTAGGATTGCCTGGGAACAGTCCGTACAATTTTTC
>CALFCG010000347.1 GCA_937951315.1 uncultured cyanobacterium | reverse complement strand
CACCTTAGGACTCACGGTGGCCAGCGTTGTTTCTTTCAATGCTGTCTTGATGGCTTGGTATGGGGTCAATTTCGTCCTCGGCACGGGACTCCACAGCTATGGTTTCGGGACGGGTGGCTCCACCCCGATCATCGTGAGTTTAGTGGGTTTAGATCTTGTATTTGTGATCGTTGCGATCGCACGTCATCAGAGTTGGTTCAGTTCCATCAAAGCAGCAGATAATCATGACCACAATGACAGCAGCCCAAGTCCAATCTCAGATCAAAGCGGGGCAATCGCTCCAGGGCGCTGAACTTAGCAACATTGATCTACAACAGGCCAACCTTGATCACGGGCAGTTTGAGCAAGCTTATCTCCGGTTCGCAAACCTAACAGGCGCGTCGTGTCATTGCGCAAACTTCAAACAAGCAACCTTGATGTTGGCAACATTAAACGGAGCCAGTTTTCAGGAAGCAACCTTTTGCCAAGCACTCCTCAATGCCGCCCACTTAGAGGGCACCAGCCTGAAGTCCATTTATGCCACCGGCATGAAGCTCACCAAAACTAAACTGAACAGCTCTGATTTTTCCAATGCAATTTTAGAGCAGGCAAATTTAGAGTGGGCCAGTGGTCAAGCGGTTTGCTTTCGAGATGCCATTTTGATGAAAGCCAACCTCACCTCCGTTCAGCTCCCCAACGCTGACTTTCGCGGCGCAAAACTCAATGACGCCATTCTCAAGGGGGCAGAATTAGAGAATGCAAACTTGTCAGGAGCCTCTCTAGAGAGGTGTATCGGACCACAGGCCAATTTGAGTGCCGCGGATCTCTCAGAAGCAGACTTAATATCGGCCCATCTATCAGGCGCAATTTTTCAGGCCTCCCGATTCCATCACACCAGCCTTGACCATGCAAATTTGAGCCAGACGGACCTGAGCGGCGCCCAAATCGAAGAGACGTCTCTATACAGCACCAATCTGGAGGGCGCCAATCTAGAGGGCGCCAACTTGACGGGGACGGATTTGCGAGAAGCCAATTTAGAACGGACCAACTTAACGGATGTTGACTTTTCTAATTGCTCCGTCGCCGGCGCTGTGTTTACAAATGCGACAGGACTTTCAACAGAACAAAAGCAACTTCTAGAACGCCGCAGGGCGTTGAATATTCCCAAAGGTTAAGAATTTCGCAACTAGCCATGCGTACGGAGGATGAAAAACATGCGATATCTGCGATCATTTTTCTGTTTAAGTAACAAAAGCTACGATTCAATTAAGCATGAATCTCTAATGTACTAAGAATAGATTTCTTGCCGTTTAAGCATGAAGTATATATTCCTATGTATGGATTAGAATCTCGGTCTAAATGCAATAGAAAAGCATTTATAAGAAGTGAGACTCCAGTATCTTTTATTTCTGCTTTCTTCTGGATCTGACTCAAGACAGAGGTACACGTCTATTCCACCCATCTGGGAATTCATCGTGGTCTGCATGTGATATAAAGCAGGGCTGTTTCTACCCTGCTCTTTTTTTGGGGTCGTGGCTAAAGCATCCTTGTAGATGCAGCTTTTTGTTTTGGAGTATTGCAATTTTATGTCCTTGCAAGTTGAAATTCTTGAAAGAAGTTTTGATCAAATCAAACCTGTTGCTGATGACTTTGTAAGCAGCTTCTACGATAATTTGTTTGCAGACTACCCCGCTGCAAAACCGCTTTTTGAAGGCACCTCTATGGAAGAACAAAAGCCAAAGCTTTTGAAGTCTTTGGTATTGGTGATTCAAAACCTACGCAACCCAGATATATTAGGCGGAGCCTTGCAGGGTCTGGGTGCAAGACATGTCAAATATGGGGCACTTCCAGAACATTACCCTTTGGTGGGCAACTCATTACTGAAAACCTTCGAGCAATACCTCAAGACTGACTGGACTCCAGAAGTCAAACAGGCATGGGTCGATGCCTATGGGGCCATCAGCACAATCATGTTAGAGGGTGCGGATTACTCCTCTGCAGACCTAGACCTAGAGAATGCCGCTCCTGCTGCTGCAACATCTGCAGGGTCAGAATCGGATCTCGAAGCCGCGAAGACGGAGCAGCAGATTCAACTTTTAGAATCCAGTTTTGCCAAAGTTAAGCCCAATGCAGATGCATTCGCCGACAGCTTTTATACGAATTTATTCACTGATTATCCTGCGGCGAAGCCTTTATTCGAACACACACAGATGAAGGAGCAGGCTAAAAAGCTGCTCAAGTCATTAGTGCTCGTCGTGGAGAATTTAAGAAACCCGAATGTGCTAAGTGAAAGTCTCCAGGGCCTTGGAGCACGACATGTTAAATATGGAGCCTTGCCTGAACATTACCCTCTGGTGGGCAACTCATTACTGAAAACCTTCGAGCAATACCTAAAGACAGACTGGACCGCTGAAGTCAAACAAGCTTGGGTCGATGCCTACGGTACCATCACCGAGATTATGCTTGACGGCGCAGACTATACCCAGCAAGAGGTGCAGCTAGAAGAAACACCAATGAATTCATCCCCTCCCCCCTCTACTGCACCGGAGGAGACAAGCGGATCACCATCAATGCCCAGCGCCAATCGGGCAACACAGTCATCGACTCCTGAGACTCAGAAGTCTGCTCCCGTCGCTGATAAGGGATTATTGGCCCTGATCGCTGGCGGTGTCCTCACCGTAATTGTGATTGCCCTAATGCTGTGAGTCAGAACGTTCAAGTACCTTCCCGCAACCTTTTTCGGAAGCTGGGCCGATTACTGAGTATTAAAACCACCGTCATTACACTCTGCCTTCTGCTCACTGTTTGGCTGGGAGCTGCCTTTGCTTTCGATCATAAAACGGTTTTCTTACCGGGTACGACATCTGACGGTCACGTCCTTATTGAAGCATCCTGTGCTTCTTGCCACGAGGGATTCAAGCCAGTGAGTAACGAAACCTGCCTACGGTGTCATGAAGCGGAAATGGCGACAGATGCCCATGGAGCGAAGAAGTTTCGTGACCCCCGCTGGGCTGGCGATTTAGAAAAGATAGCTGCTTTGACCTGCACCACTTGCCACAACGAACATGTTCATACTTTTGGACGGAGTGTCAATCTCAAGCCTGACCTCTGTATGGCTTGTCATCAGGGCATCATCGAGGGTGATTTAAAAAGCCATGATGGTTTTACCGCTGATGGTTGCTGGACGGCGGGATGCCACAACTATCACGACCATCGCACCATTTCGACCGGTTTTCTCCGCCAAAATCTCGATCAACCTGACTTCTTACCCCTGCCGGCACTCCCGGTTCGGACAGTAACGTCAAAACGAGACACAGCCCCTAAACCCGATCTCAAGCAAGAATTTCAAAGGGGGCCAGCATGAAGCAATGGGGAATATGGCTGGTCATCATGATGTGCTTTTTAAGTGGTGCTTTTGTCCTCGACGCTGCGCTAGGGCCACCGGCCTTTGCGACTTCAGATGCTGAACTCCAAGCAGTGCAAGAACAATGGCAGAGCAGTGCCCATGCCCTTGCAGACGTTAACTGTTCTAGCTGCCATCAAGCAGAGCAGACAAAGAAGTTTGTAGCTCTGCCAACCCAAGAAAGCTGCAAATCTTGTCACACAGAGGCTGTAGATACATTTTTATTAGGTAAACACGGTATTCGAATTCAAGAGGGAGAATCCCCTCTAACCCCTGCAATGGCTCATTTACCGATGCAGACGGAGGCGCAGGATCGTGTCATGAACTGCAATACCTGCCATGACGTGCATTCTGTAAACACTCAAACAGCCGCAGTGGATGCCTGTCTAACATGCCACAACGATACTCATTCCCAGAATTTTCAGAACTCAAAGCATGCCCAGCTTTGGCAGCAAGATATAAAGCTCCCACGTCCTTCAGCACAAGCGGTCAGCTGTGCCACCTGTCATCTACCCCGCCACGATATCGGCACCAAAAATAAACCCCAAGTCGTGGTCAATCACAACAATACCTACACACTTCTGCCTCGTGATCGTATGGCTAAGGAGGTTTGCATGAACTGTCACGGCATGGAATACGCCTTTAATAGCATTTTTGATGATGATCTAGTGGTTTCTAATTTTGCCCGGCCGCCAACCGAAAAGCTGACAACCCTAGAGATGATTCGAGCTTCTGAAACAAAGCGATCCGGTAACTAGGTTGCGATCGCATGCCTCTGCAACCTGTTTTTATACACAATTCATTCCCTATCGAGAGGAGACAAGAGTCAATGATTTCTGCACAAACATGGATCAAACGATTTCGTCAACGAACACTGGGCTTATTCGCGTTAGCTGTTGCTATTTGCTTTACGGCAGTCGCTTGCAGCGGTGGTGGTGCCCAAACCGGAGGAGCAGCAGGAGGAATTCAACCTGAACTTGTTGCGGATTACGTTCATACGGCTTTAGCTGCAGATCGGACAGCCTACACCAAACATGTCGTGAACCGAGCCCAAAAACTAGAAGGTAAAGCCAAGGAGGATGGCGTTCTTGCGATTGAAGCGACAGAAGGTTGGGAACAAACCAATGGCATCCCCTTGCCGGCACAGATGTTTCGGCTAGGGTCTGAAATTGCCTCTGAAGACGGAACCTTCACCTATAACTTGATTTCTTCCTGGTATATCAATGACAATCAGGGACCCAAAAATGACTTTGAAAAAACGGCCATTGAAAAGGTGAATGAAACGGGAGAAGCCTACAAGGAGTATCAAGAAGTCGGCGGTCAAAAGTACTTTTCAGCTCTGTACCCAGATAAAGCGGTAGCTGAAGCTTGTATCACCTGCCACAATACCCACCCCGTTCACAAAGAGCGCTATCCCGATAAAGTTTTCGAAATGGGAGATGTGATGGGTGGAATTATGATCAATATCCCGCTCGAAGGAGCCTAGGCTAATCGAGTTTTTCAAACACCTTTGATTCAGCAAATTCTCCTTGTGTTTGAACAAAACGGTGATGCAGAACTGAAATTCTGCATCACCCTATCAATGGCTTTGACATGAAACCGAAGTTTTCAACCCTGATTATTCTGACGCTGGTGATGGCAGCCATTTTGCTGCCGTTTGCATTCAGTGGCCTGTACATGCCGGCGATGCGTGAGAATGCATTCGATTTGTTAGAGGTCACACGCACCGATCAGTACAAAATGATCACAGGGTTTACAGCACTAGCCCTTGTGATTTTTGAGATGGTTTTAACCGTGCGTAAACGAGGCCGTCGTTGGAAGATCACATTGCCCGGATCGATTTTGCTATGGCGAGGTCTGCATATTTTTCTCGGGGTCGGATTAGTGGCCATGATTTTGATCCATACGGGCGGCGCAACAGGCAAAAATTTCAATGCCATCTTTCTCTGGGTCTTCTTTGGTGCCTCTGTCTCTGCTTTAACAGGTGTCGTAGCTGAGACGGGGGTACTTGAGTCATCCCGAAAATATTTTGGGCTAGTGCCGCCGCAATTTGGCAGACTGGGAAAGGCGGTGCCCACCACCACAAAAGGGCCTCTCATTCGAGGGTTGCGCCACCTCTGGTTATCGAGTCATATTATTTTGGTCGCCATCTTTATGGTGATGCTAGTTTTCCACATATTTCTTGCCTTTTACTTTCAGTAAGCGTTTCGATACTCGGGCTGCTAAGAACCCAGGACTTGGGCGAGTGACGCTTCAACTGCTTTTTGGCTCAATGGGGTAATGACAAACACTTCTTGTACGGTCTTACCTTGTCGCGCCAGGATTTTAAAACCACCACGAATCGGCACTGAAATTTTCAGCCGTAAATGGGGCGCATGGCTCTTGGCTCGACTGATGACCCCCGGTGTAATCGTACGAATGCCATCAATCTTCGTCAGCTTTTCCAGCACCGGAATCAACCCCGACACGTGGGTGGAATGATTTAAGACCAATCGGCCTTCAGACTTGACCATCAGCTTGCTTCTAACGGAGCCATCGTTAGTCCTGCGCGCTTCAGTTGCAAATGGTAAAGTTCAGCCTGTTCCTGGGGCCCCACCCAAACAATTGCCTGCCCTTCAAAGTGGACTTGATTTGTCAATTCCCAGGCCCGATCGGAGGTGAGACAGGGAATGTACTTCATTAAGGACTGAATCACATGTTGAAAGGTGTTGAAATCATCGTTGAGGACAATCACCTTAAAGTTGGGATAAGGCTTACGGACCGTCTTTGATGCCTGTTTCTCCTTTGGGGCAGCAAGCGGCGCTTGACTGGCAACAACAGATGCTCCGCCAAGGGAAGCTGATGTAGTAATCATCAAATCAAAAGTATTCATGCTTCATCTTTGAGCTCAGCAGCTCTCCGCTGAGATGGCGCATAAGGTGTCACCCTTACAGCAGTGGAGATATTCCATTGATAACATGCCATCACGACTGAAACTGTTCAACAGGTCTTGTTGCATAACTCGTGATCAGGGCCACCATCAACCACCATAGGGTTGCAATTTCTGGACGATACCAAACGGTATCCACCGCGCCATGGGCCAACATTCCCGCCACCGTCGCAATCGCCGCAATCAGCCAGAAAACCTCCTGGCTCGATCGATCTCGCAACTGTTGCAGGGCAACCCAGCCCCGACTGAGCAGCACCAGCAGAAACCACATGAAACAGGTAAAGCCAATCACGCCCACTTCCACAAGTAGTTCTAGATAAATAGAGTAGGCACTGAGAGCACTGTAGTTGGGCAATTGATAGAGCGGATAGATGGCATTAAAGGCAGTGTTGCCGGGGCCAATCCCCAAAACAGGATAGGCACGAATCATCCGTCGCACAGAAGCCCAGACATTGATCCGGTAGTTATTGCTACTGTCCTCTCGGCCAGCAAAGATGCTCATAATGCGCTCCCGCAGCGGCGCAACGCCCACAAAAGCAATCAGAGCCAGAACCGCTAAACTACCAAACACAATGGGAAACGCCCAAATTTGCCAAAACCTTGGTAGACGGGGCAGGAGCCAATACAGCAACAAAAATAGCGTCACGAACAAAGCCACCGCCAGACCAATCCAGGCGCCCCGGCTCCCCGTCCAGTAAAGACAGGCACCATTCATAAACAACATTACAGCCGCCAGAAGCTTGGGTCCCCAATGCTGCCAGACAAACAGCGCACAAATCCCCAAGGGAATCGTGGGCAGGAGATAGGCTCCCAAAAGATTGGGATTCCCCAGATAACTAAACACCCGCAGCGCCTCAGCATAGGTGGCGTTGGGATCATTCCAGGTCGCGAGGGCATCGACGCCAAAAATTTGCTGCCGCCAGCCTTCGACCGTCACGACCAGGGCGGTTAGTAAATAGACGGTGATGACAATGGTGCGCCAGCGTTGCGATCGCAACACCCGTTCCCCGATTAAAAAGACAAACAAATAAAGCGTCAGCTTGACTAACCCCGTCGCCGCCGCCGCTTTCACAGGGGAGAGAGCAGTGGCCGCAAGGGCCACGACCCAAAAGAGCCCCAACACCAAATGAACCGGAGAAATCCGGTAAGGATTCAAAATATCGTCGGAGAGCGTCAATAAAACCCAGAAGGCGGCACAGGCAGCAATCATCAAGCCCGTTAGCCCATTGGGGACAAAGGGCGCGATCATGAACACCAAGCTCAGCAGGGCAACCGCGATCTCATTGCCCCAGGCCATCAGCAGACTACTCTGTCGCCATTGCTTCAGTAGTCCCTTTAGCCGCCAGATCAGGCTAGAACGGGTCCACTGCGGGGCCGCAAACTGCACCAGGGTCAGGCGTTGCCAAGCTGAATTCATGATGTTATTTCGTTAAGCCGTTCTCCAAAGCAAAGCGTACCAGCTCAGTGCGACTATTGGTGTCGGTTTTATTGAACAGACGACTCACATACTTCTCAACGTTGCGCACACTCGTGTCCAGACGACGGGCAATCTCTTTATTCATCAGCCCTTCGGCCACTAAATCTAAAACGCTTTGTTCACGGGGCGTAAAGTCAATTTTGACCGGATTGGCGGCTGTGCTGAATTGCGACTGATTGGTCAGCAAGGCCCGAATCTCGGCGACTTGGCTCGCGAGATCGGCAATGTCTGCGCTGGTACCTTCGCTCTTCGCGTTTTGTCGTTCCATGAGATTGGTGACAATGGCCACCAGCTCATCGGGGTCAAAGGGTTTTGGCAGATAGGCATCCACACCGGCACTGTAGCCTTCAATGCGATCCTTGGTCATGCCTCGGGCCGTCAAAAACACCACGGGCAGACGGCTAAACCGCACATCATCCCGCATCTGCTGCAAAAATTGATACCCATCTACATCTGGCATCATGATGTCTGAAATCACGAGGTCAGGGGTTTGCTTTTCCAGCATTTCCCAACCCACTTTGGCGTTGCTGGCAACGTTCACGGTGAATCCGCTGTCCTCAAGATAGGCTTGAACGGCTTCTCGCAAACCCGGTTCATCGTCAACTAAAAGTAAATGACCTGCCATTAATGCCCGTCTCCCTTGCTTTCGTCATAGCTGCCATGGGCGGCTTGCCTCATTCATTATCTTGCCTTAACCTGAGCGAGATTGGGGGACGCCCAGAAAGGGAATTCCCCAATCTCACATCCCCCTCGGACGAGGGTTGTCACTCACCGGTATGATGAGGCTGGCGTGGGCTAGTCAATAAGGACGTTGTGAATGCGACTTGAGTTTGTTCCGGTAGAAGAGTTCTTTTTTGCCCTAACCCTATCAGTGCGGCTGTTAGAGGAACTCGATAATCCTGAACTTTTAGAGCAGATGCGATCGCATCTACGCGCAGAATACGGCCAACCCTCCACCATTGCCGCCGCCCAGGACAACACCTTCAACTACGTCTTCCGTTTATTTGGCTATGGGGACACCCCTGAAACACCCCTGATGATTTCTATTTCTGACTGGAACGGCAAGCTACGGTTAAGCAGCGACTTCGGTTGGACCCTGAGTGAAACTCGCAAACCCATCCGTACGGAACAATTTGGCCAACGTTCTGAATTCACCGACAAGCTCAAAGTTACGTTGCAGGATCATTTCAATCTGGCTCTGGTAGAGCATCACCCCCCTAGCATTAGTGAAAAATAGCTTGGGCTTAAAAAAGAACCTTAACCTTCCCAAAACCCCGTGTTTACCTGAATTCAGCAGCCATAGCCTAACGTAGAAAGGAACCCCTAATCCCTCAACGGTCCCATGGCGCAACCCCCAGCTTCGACCAATTTGACCCTAGGCAATCGTTCATCCACTCCAGTCAACACCAACAACACAACCGATTTTCGGCAATTGCTGGAAGAAGTCTATCAGGGACGCAACCTCCACGACGTCAGGCGAAACCAGCGCATCCCGCTCCAACCCCATGAAGTTTGGGTTGTCTGCAAAGGTATTGTTCAACTGAGTACCCTGCACCCCAACGGCGATGAAGCCATCGTGGGCCTTGCCTGTGCCTCCATGCCCTTTGGGCTCCCTTTCACCCAGATCAATCCCTACGAAGCCCACGCCCTGACAAACGTCGTTCTCATGCGCCTGCATCAAATGGAAATCGAGCAGTCCCCCCGCCTAGCTCAGGGGCTGCTCAAACAGCTAGGATATCGCCTAAAACAAACAGAAGCCGTCCTAGCAATGTCATCACAGCGTCGGGTTGAAGACCGTCTGAAACAACTCTTTCTGCTGTTGAGCAAAGATATGGGGCAAATCACACCCGATGGCATTCGCATTTCGGTCCGGTAAACCCATCAGCAAATCGCCAATCTTACGGCAACAACGCGCGTCACCATCACGCGTCTGCTCCAGCATCTCCGCCGAGAAGAATGGCTGGCAATCGATCGTTCTCGCCATTTTGTGGTGCTGTCCCCTACTTCCGTGTGACCTTGAGGATATCTGACTGCAACAGGGCCTCAGGCCAAGCCTTTAGTACTTTCCCTGCGATAAGGGGGGTTTTGGGCTCAGCCACAGCTCTAATTTCATAACGAAGCCCCACATCCCCCTGTCCAGAGCGGCCGATATAAACAATATTTTTCCACTGGCCCTCACCATTGGCAGAGGCGGAAGGTTGAATCCAGTAATCAGGCGTCCCTTGCGGGTGCACAATTAACCAGACACGTTGACCAGCAGGTGCAGTGCCCTTCATCAGCAATTCCTGGCCCACCTTGTCCTCTGTGCCAGGACTAGAAATCGATAGTGGAATATCGGACTGAACTGCAGCCGGATTGCTTTGGTCTGTCTCAGCTGGAGGTGCTGAGTTACAGCCAGTAATAGCAAGGAGGAAGCAGGGATAAATCCAAAGAAAACGGCGCATCATTAAATTAGGGGGTGGATGATTAAGTCTGTATGCAGGACGGAACTACAGTTTAAGTTGTTTCAGGGAAATGCAACGCACCTAGCATTCCATCTAGAAACGAGAGATACTAAACGGCGTACACCAACCCGAACCTCTGTGCAAACCCTAATCGTTGCGACTCAAAATCCTGGCAAGCTCAATGAAATGCAGCATTACTTAATGGGGTTACCGTGGCAACTCCAGCTCATGCCCCCAGAGCTAGACATTGAAGAAAC
>CALFCG010000346.1 GCA_937951315.1 uncultured cyanobacterium | reverse complement strand
AATATCCACCTGCGGGATAGTTTCGGTTCCATAGGCTAGGGCCGCAATGGCTTGGGCACCGCCAATGCGATAAATCTCTTGAATGCCAGCTTCTTGAGCGGCGACAAGCACTGCTGCATTCATCTGCTTGTCTGGACCAGGCGGCGTGACCATCACACATCGCTCCACACCGGCCACACGGGCAGGCACTGCATTCATCAACACCGTACTAGGATAGGAGGCCCGACCGCCAGGCACGTAGAGTCCGGCGCGATCCACGGGGGTATAACGCTTCCCAAGCACCACGTCATCGTCATTAAACTGAACCCAGCTCTTCGGCTTACGTTGCTGGTGAAAAGCTTCAATTCTTTGGTGGGCTAGCCGAATGGCATCTAGCAGCCCCTTCGAAATTTGCTGATAGGCGGCATCTAGCTCGGCACCGCTGACCCGCAGCTCTTCGACCGTCAGCGTTTGCCGATCAAACTCTGAGGTGTAACGGAGCAATGCATGATCGCCCTGTCGCTTAACGGTTTGCAATACTTCGCGGACCGTGGCTTCTTTATGGATAACCTGATCATCATGGGTGCGATCGCAAATACGCTGGAGTTCTGCTTGGGCCTCAGCCTGCTGGGTAATAATGCGCAGCATGGATTAGGAATGCCGGTGAACGTGTTTCCTTAGCTTAGCGCGGATTTTAGATTGGGACTATGGAATCTGGCAACAGGTGCTAAGATACTTATTTGCGTACTTTTGTACCTGAACACTTACCCGCCGGAAAGCTACTGTGGCAAATATCAAGTCTGCATCTAAGCGTATCAAAATTGCGGAACGCAATCGCCTGGAGAACAAGTCCTACAAGTCCGCCATCAAGACATTATCGAAGCGTTTTTTTGAAGCGCTCGACGAATATAGCGATAAGCCAAGTGCTGATCAAATGACAACCGTAGAGACAAAGTTGTCTGCAGCCTTCAGCAAAATCGACAAGGCGGTCAAGCGTGGTGTCCTGCATCGCAATACTGGGGCTCGCAAGAAAGCCCGCTTAGCAAGAGCCTTAGCTCGACATACGGCGGCGGCTTCATAGAGACGAATCGGCGTTACGGCGCCAGCGGACTCCCCTAGAATGCTGTGTTTGCGAACTCAATGCAACTGATTGATACTCACGTTCATTTAAATTTTGAGGCCTTTCAACCCGATCTCGATGAGATTGCTCAGCGTTGGCGAGAACGCGGGATCGTACGATTAGTTCACTCCTGTGTCACACCTGCTGAGTTTCCGGTTATTCAGGCCCTATCGCAACAGTTCTCTGAACTGTATTTTGCGGTGGGCTTGCATCCTATGGATATGGACCAGTGGGCCCCTGGAACAGCCGATCAAATTCGTACATTGGCGCAGTCAGATGCAAAAGTTGTGGCGATTGGGGAGACAGGGCTCGACCTGTTTAAAGCTCATGATCAGGCAGAGCAAGAGCAGAGCCTATGGGCCCATTTAGAAATTGCCAGAGATTTGGGGTTACCCGTCATTCTTCACTGTCGCGACGCAGCTCAGCCCATGGTTGAGCTGCTGCGCAGGTTTTGGGCACAGCATGGGCCAGTGTCCGGTGTGATGCACTGCTGGAGTGGGACACCCGAGGAAACCCAGATGTTTCTAGACCTCGGTTTCTACGTGAGCTTCAGCGGTATTGTGACCTTCAAAAATGCCAAGCAGGTTCACACTTCGGCACAGATGGTGAGTTGCGATCGCATCCTTGTCGAAACGGACTGCCCCTTCTTGACCCCTGAGCCGAAGCGCAAGCAGCGCCGCAACGAACCCGCAAATGTTTATCATGTCGCCGAAAAAGTTGCGCAGCTCAGAAATGTTTCCCTTGAAACCCTTGCCGCAGAGACAACTGCGAACGCCTGCCGACTCTTTCAGCTTCCCGTCCCAGCCTCACCAGCCCTTACCAACGTCTAGGCCCACCCGTCTGCATGACCCACAAGAGCAGCTTTTTGTCACCAGAGATAAAAGACCATCCACCGCCATAAACAGATAAAAACTAACTTTAATTTTCGATTGACTCAGCCAAGTACAATTGCCTAGAACCATAGATTGGACTTCTACTGGGCGCGACCTCTAGAGGAGACGCATGACTAACCTCAACTACACCCAACCGGCTTTTACCCTTCCTGACCTCGTCGAGATTCAGCGGGAAAGTTTTCGCTCGTTTCTCAAAGAAGGCCTCATCGAAGAACTGGCCAGCTTCTCACCTATTACCGACTATACAGGTAAAATTGAGCTTCATTTCTTAGCGAAAAATTATCGTCTCAAGCGTCCCAAGTATGACGTCGATGAAGCCAAGCGTCGGGATAGCACCTATGGCGTTCAGATGTACGTGCCCACTCGTCTGATCAATAAAGAAACGGGAGAAATCAAAGAGCAAGAAGTCTTTATTGGCGATCTACCTTTGATGACAGATCGAGGGACCTTCATCATTAATGGTGCTGAGCGAGTAATCGTCAACCAAATTGTGAGAAGCCCCGGTGTTTACTACAAGTTTGAGATCGACAAGAATGGTCGCCGAACCTACAATGCCAGCCTAATTCCGAACAGAGGCGCATGGCTCAAGTTTGAGACGGACAAAAATGACTTAGTCTGGGTCCGAATTGATAAAACCCGTAAACTTTCGGCCCAGGTCCTTCTCAAAGCCTTAGGCCTCAGTGATGGCGAGATTTTTGACCGTCTTCGCCACCCAGAGTATTACCAAAAAACCATTGATAAAGAAGGGCAATTTGGTGAAGAGGAAGCCCTCCTAGAACTCTATCGAAAGCTACGTCCAGGTGAACCTCCCACCGTCTCTGGAGGTCAACAGCTCCTAGACTCTCGGTTCTTTGATCCAAAGCGCTATGATTTGGGTCGCGTTGGTCGTTACAAGCTGAATAAGAAACTGCGCCTCAACATCCCAGAGCCAACTCGGGTACTGACACCAGAAGACATTTTGTCAGCCATTGATTATCTGATCAACCTTGAGTTTGACATCGGCAGCGTAGACGACATCGATCACCTGGGTAATCGACGCGTCCGCTCCGTAGGAGAACTCCTGCAAAACCAGGTTCGAGTTGGCCTCAATCGCCTTGAACGGATTATCAAAGAACGGATGACCGTCTCTGATGTTGAGACCTTAACCCCCGCCTCTTTGGTTAACCCTAAACCCCTTGTGGCCGCGATCAAAGAGTTCTTTGGCTCCAGCCAACTGTCTCAGTTCATGGACCAAACAAATCCACTGGCTGAGCTGACCCACAAGCGACGCCTCAGTGCCCTTGGTCCCGGTGGTCTCACCCGCGAAAGGGCAGGTTTTGCCGTTCGAGATATTCACCCTAGCCACTACGGTCGGATCTGTCCCATTGAAACTCCAGAAGGTCCAAATGCAGGCTTGATTGGCTCCCTCGCCACTCATGCTCGTGTCAATCCCTATGGATTCATCGAGACTCCCTTTTACCCAGTAGAGAATGGAAAGGTTCTCAAAGACCAGTCTCAATACATGACCGCCGATGAAGAAGATGACCTGCAGGTTGCACCGGGCGATATTACCGTAGACGAAAACGGATATATCCAAGGTGAAATCGTCCCAGTTCGCTTCCGACAAGACTTCACAGAAACCTCTCCCACAGAAGTTGATTATGTCGCGGTTTCTCCGGTCCAAATCATCTCTGTAGCGACCTCTCTGATTCCATTCCTAGAGCATGACGATGCTAACCGAGCCTTGATGGGGTCGAACATGCAACGTCAGGCGGTTCCCCTGCTACGTCCTGAACGCCCCCTAGTGGGCACGGGCTTAGAAGCACAGGCAGCCCGAGATTCTGGGATGGTCATTATCAGCAAGGCGGATGGTGTTGTCACCTACGTCTCTGCGAAACTGATTCGCATCCAAGATGATGCGGGCGAAGAGACCTCCTATATTCTGCAAAAATATCAGCGGTCCAACCAAGATACCTGTTTGAATCAGCGTCCGATTGTGTTTACAGGCGATCGCGTTCGTGTCGGTCAAATCATTGCTGACGGCTCCGCCACTGAAGGGGGCGAACTCGCCCTGGGTCAGAACATCACCGTGGCTTATATGCCTTGGGAAGGCTACAACTACGAGGATGCCATTCTTGTTAGTGAACGGTTAGTCCGCGATGACGTTTACACCTCCATTCACATTGAAAAGTTTGAAATTGAGGCACGTCAAACCAAGCTAGGTCCAGAGGAAATCACCCGAGAAATTCCTAACGTCGGCGAAGACTCTCTCCGCCAACTGGACGAAAACGGTATCATTCGCACCGGAGCCTGGGTCGAGGCCGGAGACATCTTGGTGGGTAAAGTCACTCCTAAAGGTGAATCGGACCAGCCCCCAGAAGAGAAGCTGCTGCGCGCCATCTTTGGTGAAAAAGCTCGAGATGTTCGTGATAACTCTCTTCGAGTCCCCAATGGTGAAAAAGGTCGCGTCGTGGATGTCCGGGTCTTTACCCGCGAGCAGGGCGACGAATTGCCACCTGGCGCCAACATGGTCGTTCGCGTCTACGTTGCTCAGAAACGAAAAATTCAAGTAGGCGACAAGATGGCTGGCCGCCACGGGAACAAAGGGATTATTTCCCGCATTCTGCCCGTTGAAGATATGCCGTACTTAGCGGATGGGACCCCTGTCGATTTGGTGCTTAATCCTCTGGGCGTTCCTTCCCGAATGAACGTTGGCCAGGTCTTTGAGTGTCTATTAGGTTGGGCAGGTGAGAACCTCAACATGCGCTTCAAGATGATTCCCTTTGATGAAATGCATGGTGAAGAAGCTTCTCGTACAACAGTTCATGGGAAATTAAACGAGGCCCGGGAAACCACCGGCAAAGACTGGCTATTTAATCCTGATCAGCCAGGCAAATTGAAGGTTTTTGATGGTCGAACCGGAGACGCCTTTGACCAACCAGTCACAGTAGGCAAAGCCTACATGCTGAAGCTAGTCCACCTTGTGGATGACAAGATTCATGCTCGATCTACGGGTCCTTACTCTCTGGTAACGCAACAACCCCTGGGCGGAAAAGCTCAGCAAGGTGGACAGCGATTCGGAGAGATGGAGGTTTGGGCACTCGAAGCCTTTGGAGCCGCCTATACCCTGCAAGAATTGCTAACGGTTAAATCCGACGATATGCAAGGCCGTAATGAAGCCTTAAACGCAATTGTTAAAGGCCAAGCGATTCCACGTCCTGGCACACCAGAATCGTTCAAGGTTCTGATGCGAGAGCTCCAGTCTCTATGTCTAGACATTGCGGTTCACAAACTTGATACCGATGATGACGGTGTGAGCCGAGATTCAGAGGTTGATCTCATGGCGGATGTCAGCAATCGTCGAACCCCCTCGCGCCCAACCTATGAATCTTTTTCCCGAGTCGAAGAAGGAGAATCCTCTAGCGTTTGAGCCCTATCGCATTCACGAATCTAAAGCACCACCAAGAACAAGAAAAGGAAGCTTGAAGCAATGCCAAAGCTAGAACAGCGGTTTGACTATGTAAAGATTGGCCTCGCCTCGCCAGAGCGGATTCGCCAGTGGGGAGAGCGGGCTTTGCCCAACGGTCAAGTTGTGGGAGAGGTGACTAAACCAGAAACCATCAACTACCGGACGCTCAAGCCAGAGATGGACGGGCTGTTTTGCGAACGCATTTTTGGCCCGGCAAAGGACTGGGAATGTCACTGCGGTAAATATAAGCGGGTCCGTCACCGCGGCATTGTCTGTGAACGCTGTGGCGTTGAAGTCACCGAATCACGTGTAAGACGACACCGCATGGGCTATATCAAGTTAGCCGCTCCAGTCACCCACGTTTGGTATCTCAAAGGCATTCCTAGCTACATGGCCACGCTGTTGGATATGCCACTGCGTGATGTAGAACAAATCGTCTATTTCAATGCTTACGTTGTTCTCAATGCCGGCAACTCTGATACGTTGACCTACAAGCAATTGCTGACAGAAGATCAGTGGATTGAAATTGAAGATCAGATTTACAGTGAAGACTCTGAGTTAACGGGAATTGAAGTCGGTATTGGTGCTGAAGCGATTCAGCAATTGCTGCAGGATATCAATCTTGAATCTGAAGCCGAGCAGCTGCGGGAAGACATTACGAATTCGAAGGGTCAAAAACGCGCCAAGCTCATTAAGCGCTTGCGGGTGATTGATAACTTTGTGGGAACAGGCGCTCAGCCAGACTGGATGGTCCTTAGCGTCATTCCCGTGATTCCACCGGATCTGAGGCCGATGGTGCAATTAGATGGTGGCCGGTTTGCGACCTCTGACCTCAATGATTTATATCGACGCGTCATCAACCGAAATAACCGTCTAGCAAGACTTCAAGAAATTCTAGCTCCTGAGATTATTGTTCGTAATGAAAAGCGAATGCTCCAGGAAGCGGTTGATGCTCTGATAGACAATGGCCGCCGAGGCCGGACTGTGGTGGGAGCGAATAATAGACCCCTAAAGTCACTGTCAGACATTATTGAGGGAAAGCAAGGTCGTTTCCGACAAAACTTACTAGGAAAACGGGTTGATTACTCCGGGCGTTCCGTCATTGTGGTTGGCCCTAAACTGAAAATCCACCAATGTGGTCTGCCCAAAGAAATGGCAATTGAGCTGTTTCAGCCCTTTGTCATCCATCGCCTGATTCGGCAGGGGTTGGTAAATAATATCAAAGCTGCCAAGCGACTGATTCAACGGAATGATCCTGTCATTTGGGATGTTCTAGAGGAAGTGATTGAGGGACATCCAGTGATGCTCAACCGAGCACCAACTCTTCACCGCTTGGGCATTCAGGCATTTGAGCCACTCCTAGTCGATGGCCGCGCCATTCAGCTGCATCCTCTCGTTTGCCCCGCGTTCAACGCTGACTTTGATGGTGACCAAATGGCGGTCCACGTTCCGCTATCTATTGAGTCACAATCCGAGGCTCGGCTGCTAATGCTGGCGTCGAACAATATCTTGTCTCCAGCCACTGGGCGCCCCATTGTTACCCCTAGTCAAGATATGGTCTTAGGTTGCTATTATCTGACGGCAGAAAATCCTGAGCAGCAGAAAGGGGCTGGGCGTTACTATGCCAGTCTCGAAGATGCAATTATGGCCTACGAACAAAAACAAGTTGATCTACACGCCTATGTTTGGGTCCGGTTTGATGGCCCCGTTGATGACAATGATGGCGAAGTCGAACCTAAGGTTGAAACAGGAGATGATGGCAGCGTCACATACATCTATCCATCTCGACGTTTACGGAAGGATGCCGAGGGAGAACTCCTCTCACAATATATCCGCACGACACCAGGTCGCATGATTTATAACAAGACCATTCAAGATTCCCTGTTGGCTAGCTAAGGAAGAGGCGCACAATCATGGCAGAGAAAGCAGCATCTCAGACACAGCGAGAGGTCCTTCCTCCCGTTTTCACAAATAAAGTTGTCAATAAGGGTGGCTTAAAACGATTAGTTCATTGGTCGTTTACGCACCATGGAACAGCTCGCACAGCCGAAATGGCGGATCATCTGAAGGATTTGGGGTTCCGTTTTGCCACCCGAGCAGGCGTCTCCATTAGTGTTGACGATCTACAGGTTCCTGAAAGCAAGAAGAAGCTGTTAGAAACAGCTGAGGAAGAGATCCGGACAACAGAAGATCGCTATACGCGTGGTGAGATCACTGAAGTTGAACGCTTTCAGAAGGTTATTGACACCTGGAATGGAACCAGTGAAGAACTCAAAGATGAGGTCGTTCGCAACTTCAAATCCAATAATCCGTTGAACTCGGTTTATATGATGGCTTTTTCTGGGGCAAGGGGAAACCTCTCCCAGGTGCGGCAGCTTGTTGGCATGCGTGGTTTGATGGCAGATCCACAGGGTGAGATTATTGCCCTGCCGATTAAAACCAACTTTCGCGAAGGATTAACCGTTACTGAGTACATCATTTCATCCTATGGTGCTCGTAAAGGTCTAGTCGACACAGCTCTGAGAACAGCAGACTCTGGATATCTAACGCGTCGCTTAGTTGATGTCTCTCAAGATGTGATTATTCGGGAAGCAGACTGTGGCACCCTGCGGGGCGTTTCAGTCAAAAGCATGACGGATGGGGAGCGGGTGCTCATTCCATTGCAGGATCGCCTCTTGGGTCGTGTTGTTCTGGAAGAGGTCCTTCACCCTGAAACAAAGGAAGTCATTGTTGAAAAGAATGGAGCCATCTCGGAAGCAGTTGCCAGAGAGATTGGCACTGCAGGTGTAGAAGAAGTGATAGTACGTTCGCCTCTCACCTGCGAAGCGGCCCGTTCCGTATGTCAGTGTTGCTACGGCTGGAGTCTTGCCCATGCACATCTGGTGGATGTGGGTGAAGCAGTAGGAATCATTGCAGCCCAGTCCATTGGTGAACCAGGAACGCAGCTTACGATGCGGACCTTCCACACAGGGGGAGTCTTTACCGCAGAGGTTGCCAGTCAGGTTCGCGCCCCCTTCGATGGTGTCATTAAGTACCCCAAACAGATGCGAAGTCGTCCTTACCGGACACGTCATGGTGAAGATGCACTAACGGCTGAGACCAATACAAAGCTGACCATTGAAAGCGGTAGCAAGAAAAAGACCTTTGATATTACTCAAGGATCAACCTTGCTCTTTCAGGATGGGCAATCGGTCAAAGCAGGAAAGATGCTAGCGGAAGTGGCCATCACAGGACGCAACATCCAAAAAACAACGGAGAAAGCGACCAAGGACGTAACCTCTGACTTGGCAGGACAAGCAAAGTTCTTCAATCTTGTCCCTGAGGAAAAACATGACAGACAGGGCAATACGACACGCATTGCACCTCGAGGGGGTTTGATTTGGGTCCTCTCGGGTGAGGTATATAACTTACCCCCTGGTGCCGAACCCACCGTGCAGAACGGTGATCGCATCGCAGAGAATGATGTGTTGGCTGAAACCAAGCTAATGACTGAGCATGGAGGTGTCGTCCGCCTACCTGAGCAGACAGAAGGCAAGGGTGGTCGAGAAGTAGAAATGATTACCGCTTCGGTGGTTTTAGACCATGCTCAAGTCATTTTAGATGCCCACCAAGGGCGCGAACAGTACATCATTGAAGCAAGCAACAATCAAAACTTTTTGTTGCGCGCAACACCAGGCTCTAAGGTAATCAATCATCAGGTTGTTGCTGAATTAATTGACGACCAGTACCACACCAATACCGGCGGCATCATTAAGTATGCGGGAGTGGAGGTTGCCAAGCGCAGCGGCAAAGCAAAACAGGGCTTCGAAATCACCAAAGGTGGGACACTTCTCTGGGTCCCAGAAGAAGCTCATGAGGTCAACAAGGATATCTCCTTGCTACTTGTAGAAGATGGTCAGTACGTTGAAGCTGGTTCTGAGGTCGTTAAGGATATTTTCTGTCAAAGCAGCGGTGTCGTTGAAGTCACCCAGAAAAATGACATTCTACGGGAAGTACTGATCAAGCCCGGCGACTTACATTTAATTGACGATCCAGAAGCCCTCAAGAGCAAACATGAAACAATCGCCAACCCTGGTGAGGCGGTGATGAAGGGCTTAACCGTCGATGAGTTGCGGTACGTCGAATGTGTGGTCACCCCAGAGGGAGATGCCGTTCTTTTGCGTCCTGTGGTTGAGTTTACAGTTCCCGATGAACCAGGAATCCCCTCTCAGACTTCGATCAATGAAGCCGGTCGTTCTATTCAACTTCAGGCCCTCCAGCGCTTACAGTACAAAGATGGTGAGCGAGTCAAATCAGTGGGTGGTGTCGATTTACTGAAGACACAATTGGTCCTTGATATCGATTCTGATGCACCACAGTTAGCTGCAGATATCGAGGTCACTCCTGACGAGAAGGACCCAGAGGTCTCAAGGCTGCAGTTGGTGATTTTAGAAACGTTGGTGATCCGCCGTGATATTGCAGCGGATCAGACGCAGGGCAGCACTCATACAAGACTATTAGTCAAAGATGGTCAACATATTAAACCTGGGGCTGTCGTCGCTCGGACAGAGATCAAAGCCAAGCAGGGTGGCGAGGTGCAAGGGATTCGTGGAGATGGAGAAGCCATCCGTCGCCTCCTTTTGATCACCGAGGCCGATCAATTAGCGATTGATCTTGCAGGTCAATCCGCTTCTGTTAAAGAAGGTGATCTTCTACGTGAAGGTGACGAGGTAGCTTCCGGGGTTGCCGTCTCTGAATCATGTCAGGTCATGAACGTTCAGAAGGACCAAATTATCTTGCGGATCGCTCGGCCCTATCTGGTATCGCCAGGTGCAGTCTTACAAATTGATGACGGCGACTTAGTACAGCGGGGTGACAACCTAGCTCTGCTTGTCTTTGAACGCACAAAAACTGGTGATATTATTCAGGGTCTCCCACGAATTGAAGAACTGCTAGAAGCCCGTAAGCCCAAGGAAATGTGCATTTTATGCCAGCGTCCAGGGACAGGTCAGGTTGTCTACAACGACGATGACAGCATTGAAATTAAGGTCGTTGAAACAGATGGCACCATTACTGATTATCCGATTGGGCCAGGACAAAATCCCTTCATCAATGACGGACAAGCTGTCGAAGCCGGCGAGCCGATTACAGATGGTCCGATTAACCCCCATGACATCCTAGAGATCCACTTCCGGCTCCATCGAGAGTCTAAGGGAACCTATGAATCTGCTTTGATTAGTCTTCAAAAAGTACAAACATTCTTAGTCAATGGCGTACAGTCTGTCTACCAATCACAGGGAATTGATATCTCTGACAAGCATATTGAAGTAGTGGTCCGGCAAATGACCTCGAAGGTAAGGATTGATGATGGTGGAGATACCACCATGCTCCCAGGGGAACTGATTGATCTATATCAGGTTGAGCAGGTCAACGAAGCAATGTCCATCACAGGTGGAGCTCCCGCAGACTATACTCCTGTTCTCCTAGGCATTACCAAAGCATCTCTAAACACAGATAGCTTTATCTCAGCAGCTAGCTTCCAAGAAACAACGCGTGTCCTAACAGAGGCTGCCATTCAGGGTAAGTCCGATTGGTTACGGGGTCTCAAAGAGAACGTAATTATTGGTCGCCTGATCCCTGCAGGCACAGGGTTTAACACCTATGAGGAGAGTGTTGAACTAGAACCAATATATGACGGTTCTGCCTTTGCGGGTGAGACGGACGTCATTGATGATCAAACGGCACGTAACTATGGCTTGGATAAAACCCTGACGGATCAAAAAGGAGGCGATGGGCTGGTTTCCAATGCTTCTTCTGTCGGTGAACGTCCTCGCTCTATGCTTGGACTTGATTCCGCCGATGACTATGCTCTCATTGATGATCAGGTCGCTGATCAGCTAACGTCTGAGAAGAAAAAGGAGTAAGAAACAGAGAAATCGAAGGTTCTACTCCTTCAGGCGAGAGGGCTCGTCGTGGCTGTTGACAGTTACTTTGATTGACTTTGACCCAGAAACTTCTGTAGGAGTTTTTGGGTCATTTTTGTCGGATCTGAAGCCTGCATTACAGCTCTTACAACAGCGGCTCTCTCAGCTCCAGCAGCCAAAACATCGGCAAGATTATGTTCGTCTACTCCCCCAATGGCATACCAGGGCATTGGAGCATGTTGGGAGACATAATTGATGTAATCCAGACCGATGGGCGTTTTTCCTGCTTTAGTTGGTGTAGCAAAAACTGGACCAACACCAATGTAATCAGCTTTTTCTGCAATGGCTCGATGCATTTCGTCAGCATTGGTCGTCGAGCGCCCAACAAGTTTCTGAGGACCTAGAATTTTACGGGCTAGATCCATTGGGATATCTTGTTGTCCCAAATGAACACCATCTGCATTAACCGCTAAAGCGATATCGACGCGGTCATTGACGATAAAGATGGCATTGTACTGGTGACACAGTTGACAAAGTTGATTAGAGATCTGCAAACGCTCACTATCGGAACTATTTTTATCTCGATGTTGGACAAGCTTTAAGCCACCTTTTAAAGCTGCTTCTACTGTTGCTAATAGCGTTTTACTCGGTGATGTTACAAGGTAAAGATGAGGCAAGGTGAATGGATCTCTGATCCAGGGCTGCTTTTCATCAAACAGTTGGCCCTCGAGTATATAAACCCTGTAGCGCATTTGTTTACAAGCGGTAGCCATCGCAGGGTCACATAATTTGCTGTACTCTTCTAAAACCCGTAGGGATTCTTGAACCCTCGCAAGGTTAGCTCGCAGAAGCACTTCAGGATTGCTCCGGGCTTGCTCGTGTACATGGGTCAACTGCGTGCCTGGATCGTTGGGTGTATCACGGGCTTGCCGAAAAAGAGGTTGGTGCCATTGCGCTAATTCATGACGAAGTTGCTTACACTGATCGGCTAACTCAAGGTTATACAAACCAAAACGACACCATTCTTCGATAACTCGAACTCCCTCCCGAGCTCGATCAAGATTTGCATCTAAAATACGGTGTAGGGTAGAACTATCAGACTTCTCCATCGTTTTCAATAGTGAGGTGGACAGGACAAAACGAATCCATTCATTGCCCTAAATATTTCTCTCAGAACGGTTGCAAGACTAATTCTTACCAAGGGTTTTTAACAACTTCCCTGTCTCTAGCTGCCAAATTCGGATGGTGTGATCTTCGCTACCGCTGACAAGAAAAGCACCATCTGGACTAACGCTTAACGCAGAAATTTCACCACGGTGACCTTTAAGTGTCTGAACTGACAAGGCATCTTTTAATCGCCAAATCTTAATCTGGCTATCACTGCTACCACTAACCAAGACTTTATTACTGGTGCTAAGCGCTAATGCAGAAACAGGCTGAGCACCATGCCCAGAAAAAGCCCTAATGAGTTTACCGGTCTGCATATTCCAAAGGCGGATCGTACCGCCAAAGCCACCACTGGCAAGCTGGCGGCTATTTTGACTAACGGCTAAAGCACTTGTAAATTGCATCGTTTTGATTGCATCCCAGTCATTCACACTAGGAAAGCTGCGCTGAAACTGCCCTGTCGGGATATCCCACAGCTTAATTTGGCCATCACTGGTACTACTGATTAATGTTTGGGCATCGGGAGAAACTGCAATCGCTTGAGAGGTAGACACAGAGCCTGGCTCAATCTGACGAGCCTCATTGGTTCGTAGATCCCGAAGTAGGATCGTTCCATCCCAAGTTAAAGAGGCCAGTATTGTTCCTCTGGGATCAAGTGGCTTCGCAACAATCGCTGGATCAGTCGTTTCGTGAGTTAAACGATTGCGTGACTCTCCGGTTGCAAAATCCCAAAAAAGCACTTTACCACTAACACTACGACTAATCAGTACTTTTCCTCGACTAGCAAATTGAACAGAGGAAATGGGTTCGTAATGGCCTGACAGGGTTCGTATCAATTTCCCTGTTTTGAGATTCCAGATCTTGATCATGAAATCTTTGCTGCCGCTGACTAAAAATTGACTATTGGGGCTGATGGCAAGGGTTGAGATACGATCGCCATGGCCCCGTTGGCTCGCAGAGGCCTGTACAGCGCCAGATTTTACCGTTTTGGCACCCGGGACAATGGCCGTCAACCATTCATGGGAACGCTCAAGCTGTTGATCAAAAGAGCGTTCTAGAGATCGAGGAACACTCCCTCGGAGGTCCGGCAGCAGTAAAATAGCCAAGCCAGCTAAACTCGAGAAACAGAGCAAACTGCCCACCACAGCTTTCGAAGGCATGGGTAATCGGATTGGATCCGGCCGATGCCATGAAGAAGAACTGGACAAACCACGCGCTGCCCTACGCTTAACAGACGTCGACCGGCGAGGGGAAGTGGGCTTCTTCAGGGAGGCAATTCGCTGAGACTTTTTGGGGGCAGGGCGTACTTTCGGCCTAGGCTTGGGACTAAAGATGTCAATGTTGAGTTTAGCTTTGCGATCGCACCAATAGCATCGACCATAGGTCAGACTATAGAGATGGTTGGCCTCGATTTTGCACGTCGTCAAATCCTTGCGCGCACGCTTTAATGCCTGTACCCAATCAGCAGATGTGGGGCGAGCCTGAGGATGTTGATGTCCCTTCGAAAAACAACGATGAAAGCAGTCCTGCAACTCTGGATGAACAATGGCTAAAGTAATTGTATGGGGACCGGGTTGAATCAAACTGCCCTTCCCGAAAGGCCAGTATCCTAACTTAATCAATTCCGACGGCTGTGGCGACTCCCCTTGGCCAACCCAGCGACCTTTAAAGGGCTGATCACCAAAAAGTAAAAGGTAGATGATGACTGCCAACCGAAAGCGATCATGAATTTCGGTCTGATCAACACTGGCAAGATCCTGGCCGAGTAATTCTGCAGGCGTAAAGCCTTCAGAACCGACAAGGCATCGATAGAGGTCTCGAGTATGGGGGTCGCGAACCTGAAAGGAATCAGCATCAATAACAGAGACCAAGGCTTGGTTGTTGACTAAGATATTTTGAGGCTTAACATCACCCACAACATAGTCTTCTTGATGCAGGGATTGCATTGCTAGCGCAATATTTAATGCGGCGGTATGCAGATAGTACCAGTTGAAGCGAGGGGCTTTTCGACTGCGGAGTTTCGCATTGTAAATCGTTGAAAGTTTAACGCTGCCATCCACTTCCGGCATCAAAAAACCCAGACATTGCCCCTTAGAATCCTGCAATAGGTCATGGGGCCAAGCAAAGGTAATATGTCCATGCTCAGACATGGGATCACGGGGGGGATGAGCAACCATCACCTGCAGCTTCTTAATCCGATCAGGCGTTACGGTGTGATAGAGTTTCGCAAGATAACCTTGCAGACTGGTTTGCCAAACAGTCCCTTCGCCGCTGCTGGCAATTTGTTGGGTCAACTGTATCGGTTGCCCCGCAATCATTCGCTGCAGAACAGTCATGGACCTTGCTCACAGAGGCACATTAACAGCGTTTTATCATCATCCGTCTTTGCATTCAGGCGATCAGAGTTGAGAAAGGTCTCTAAATAAGTCTGTCTTTCTTCTGGAACATCCATTGTTTGCAAACAGGACTTAAAGGGCGCAAAGAAAGGGGCGTGGGGCTGCCAATCATGAAATCGAATGGCAACCTTTTCGAGCCCATCTGTGGCAGCACAGACAAGGGGTTGCACTCCTGACTTCACCACAACTTGCATCGCATCTAATGCTTGCTCTGATGTAACAAAAACTGTTTCATTAATATACTCGCCCTTCTCCGGCTGAAACAGAAGTTGATAGGGATCTGCTTCCGAAGTTTGTGCCACAATGAAACCGTCTCCAATCTGCATCGCTGCAATCCAGGTGGGGGTCGCAATAAATGTCAATAATGTACATCCTAGCTCTCGCAAGGCATACCCTCCAGCTTGGGCCTCTTGATCAAGCGCTAAAACGGTTGCATCTAAGGCACTCTCGAAAATAGACTGAACTTGGCTCTCAATCACCTCTTGCTCTAAGGACGACTGACGCGCTAGCCACCCCTCTAAGTTCGAAAGCACGGTCTTCACAGCAAGCTGAGCACCAATATCTGAAAATTTTGCACTGCCTGCCCCATCAGCCACCGCACCCACAATACTTGCGTCTCGAGTCACATAATCCCCGTAATCTTGACAGGGAACGCCCCGCTGCTGATGACGGGTCCCCATCGCTGAATGAACAGTCGCTTTCCAGGACACAGCCATTCCTTCGCCTCACAGTTTAATTGTCTTGATACTTGAGCAACCCGCAAGATGCTGCAAGCTAAAAGTACTATTCACCAGCTGATTCTGTTGCGATTAGGTGGCAATCTGTCCCCACCCAACGGGCGGTAATGCGACCATGTCACCACCGACGGTACTACTGGAGACCCGAACCATGGAATCACTCAACCAAAGGAACATCGACCGAAAGTCTAATCCATTGAGCATGAGGGGGGGGCGCTCTACTGGAGCAATTTGACTCAAAGTATAAATATCAGCCCCCTGGACGCCGACGGCAAAAAACGACATTTTTCGCTGGGCTTCGGCTTCACGAATACGTTGAGCAGCCTGCTGCCAAGGTGAGGTGGGGTTAGGCGCACCATCTGTAATTAAAAAGACCCAGGGGCGGTAGTATTGGATCCCGTTGGTGCGGTAGGTTTGCTTGCGATCTTCTAGCAAATCTAGGGCGTAAGTCAACGCTTCTCCCATCGGCGTTAATCCCTGTGCCACAAGGGTTGGCGGTACAAAGTGGTCAATCGTAACAAAGTCTTGGACGAGCTCTACGGGACCAAAACTAACGATCGCAACATCCACTCTTAGGGCAGCCTGTTCATCTTGGAGAATTGCATCCTGGAATGCTTCTAAGCCCAAATTGAGGGCAGCCATTGGTGGCCCTTGCATCGAACTAGATGTATCTACCAACAAAATTACGGGGCACCGATTCTCGGGATTTTCAACAAATTCCGGTTGTCCTACCATTATTTCCTCGTTGTGAAGGCCAAAGCGCTGCCTCGGCCCATCATAGACGCCGACTTAACATCCTTGTAGGTTATCCTAAATTGTCTTTGACCGGCAACAGTTCAGATGTGAATGTGGTGAGAAAAAATTTAGCACCCTGTTGACGAGGATTAGTCTCCCGACTCTTTGGGATCTTGAAGCTGGCACTGTTCAGGCTGACTCACACGGCGCAACTTGAGAATATCGCTCATTTGCCGAATCCGAGCGCTGATTTGGTCAAGTTGGTTGCAATGTTCGATATCGAGTCCCAAGGTAATTAAGGCGGTTTGCTGGGGAAACGTCTTGACCTGAGCCTTATGGACGTTGACTTTGCTATCGGTTAAACGAGTGAGAATATCCTTTAAGACGCCAACTCGATCAATAACTTCTATTTGCAGCTCAATGGGATAGGTCGGTTGACGCTTGCTCTGGGCATTGGGGGAGTTCCAGCTGACAGGAATCACGCGATCACCGGGAATATTTTCGACGTTAGAACACCCTTGACGGTGAATGGAGATGCCCCGGTTACTCAAGGTGATGACACCAATGATCGATTCACCGGGAATGGGGTGACAACAGCCCGCAATATGATAGACCAAGCCTTCGACACCCAAAATGGGAGAGTCGCTGGTTTTCTCTGGCCGTTGGGCTGCAGTGCTAGAAACCAGGTTAATGTCTTTCGCTTCGGTGGCCAGATCATGTCCGTTTTTAGCTTGCTGATCTCGGTTGGTTTCCCGAATCCGGTTGACAACTAAGTTAAGGGTAATCTCGCCATATCCAAGCCCAGCCAACAGGTCTTCTGGGGTGGAATAGTTACAGCGCTGAGCCACCGCTTGCATCGGATCAGATTTGAGCAATGCATCAAAGCCTTTCTTGCCAATCTCTTTCTCTAACATGCTGCGGCCGCGATCAATATTCTCGTCTCGGTGGGATCGCTTATACCACTGCCGAATCCGATTGCGGGCTGAGGTGGAGTTGGCAAAATTGAGCCAGTCTAAGCTCGGATGGGCACTGTTCTGAGTCATCACCTCCACAATATCGCCGTTAGCAAGGGCGGTATCCAGGGTGACCATGCGACCA
>CALFCG010000345.1 GCA_937951315.1 uncultured cyanobacterium | reverse complement strand
GATTTTGATGCTCCCTTTTTCTGGTCACCATTTATATTGGTCGGTAATTGGATGTGATGCCAAAATAGGGGGGCTACCTCTAAAACTGGCCATCGCTAAAGACTTATCGGTAAACTGGATTCAAGAAGGTATGACCTTGGAAAGCAGAGTGAGTTAATTTATTCTTGTAAATAAAAAAAGTCCCTTTAACCTATCTTTTGAAGTGCTCAATTTACGGGATAATGAGTTGTACAACTCAAGGGATTTGTGAGAATTAGTTTTAAACTTAGCTGTCAGGTATGACGAGCAACTTAGCGCGGGGAGTTTAATATGTATCGCATCACTCCGATGACAGTCTTAGGAAGCATTGTTCTAAGCATGAGCTGTTGGGCGATCGCTCCCGTCTCCACTGCCAGTGTGAAGATTCCATTTAAATCGCCCTCTGACAAGCCAGCGCCTCGGCGTGCCTCAACGTCTCAGGGGGCATCGCGGGGTGGGCTATGTGACTCGTCTGTTTCCAGGGGAGCTGCCTCTGTTAAGGCGCTGTTGCCAGAAAATCATTATGGCTTGACTGCTGTTGAACGTCCTATGATTGTGGCTTACCTGCCAGAGACCTCTGCCACAGAGGTTTTTTTCAGTCTCAAAGATGAGACCAAACAGCTCCATTTTGAAGCCAGTTTACCGATCTCAGGTAAGGCGGGGCTATTTCGGTTCCAGTTGCCTGAGCAAGCCCCAGCTCTTGAGCCAGGCAAACATTATCAATGGTTCTTAGCTGTGAAATGTAATGGAAAGCTTCGCCCCAGCAGTCCTTTCATTGATGGTTGGGTGCAGAGAGTGCTCCCAGAACCAGCCGTTGCGGCTGTGGTGGGTCAGTCTCCCTCGATGACGAAAGCTATGTCTTTGGGAGCGGCCGGTTTTTGGTATGACACTTTGGCAACTTTGACGCAGCTTAAGCAACAGGAACCTGAGAACCTTGAAATTGCCCAATCCTGGCGAGATTTCTTGGGGTGGACAGCATTGAGTTCTCAAGAATTAGATACATTGATGATTTCAGAAGTTCTCCAGTAGGTTGGCCGTGGGCCAGCAAATTTGGCGATGGCGAGGCGCCATTCTCATCGCCCCCCTTGTTACCGTATGTGTGGTGGGCGCGGGTTCCTTCGGCATTTTTCGGTTGTTAGAGTGGGCCTCTCACGATCTCTTTTTTCGCCTCCGCCCCCAAGATAGTAATGATGCCGAGATTGTGGTCATCACCATTGATGAGGCCGATCTGACGGCAATTGGTGATTGGCCTATTCCGGATGCCATTTTGGCGAAAGCTCTGATGCAGCTGCGCGCGCTGAAGCCAAGTGTGATCGGGCTGGATCTCTATCGAGATTTGCCAGAAGGAGATGGACATGAGGAACTGTTGGAGGTTTTTCAATCAACACCGAACTTAATTGGGGTTGAGACGATCTTTGGTGATCAGAGAGTGGCTCCTCCATCTGCGCTGGAGGCGGCTGGGCAGGTTGGATTTGCGGATTTCTTGACTGATCCTGATCGTAAAATTAGGCGAGGTTTGCTGACGTTTGAGGATCCTGTTCAAGGTATTGATAAACATGCTCTGTCTGTTCATTTAGCGTTTCGTCATCTCCAGGAGCAGGGCATTACGGCTGAGGAGAGTGATGGTGAAGAGATTCGGATTGGCCAAGCTGTCTTTAATCGCTTAAAACCTGCAGAGGTTGGGTACAAGCCGAGAGAGAGTGGTGGGTATCAAATTCTGATGAATTGGCGGGGGCCCATCTCTCGCTTTCAAACCTTTTCGCTGACAGAGGTTCTGAGGGGACAGGTTCCTGACAACGCCATTCGAGATCGCGTTGTCTTGATTGGATCGACGGCGGTGAGTACGAATGATTTTTTTGGAACCCCCTATGGCAATCGTACTTGGTTCACTGATACGCAACCGATGGCAGGTGTTGTTGTCCATGCTAATTTAGCGAGCCAAATGATTCAATCGGCAAAATATGGTCGCTTGCTGCTGAGAGGATGGCCTATTTCGGGACAGTGGTTCTGGATTTTTGTCTGGGCGAGTATCGGTAGTGGGGGGGGGCTATTGTTGGATCGAGCCAATTCGCGTCAAAAGATATTGTTTGGTCTGAGAGAAATGGGTGGCATCTTCTTGACCACGGGCCTTTTGATTGGTGGTACTTATATTGCCTTTCTCAACGGCTGGGTTATTCCCGTGGTCCCCCCGCTCGTGGCGCTACTGTCCAGTGGGATTGTCGCCATTAGTTGGCACAAACAAGGACGTCTAGAAGTTGCAAACATCCAATTAGAAATGGTGAACCGGCAGCTGCGTGACTATACCCAAACCCTAGAAGTGCGAGTGGACGAACGGACTCAAGCCTTAGCACAGGCAAAGGAGATGGCGGATGACGCCAATGAGGCTAAAAGTCGCTTTTTAGCCAATATGAGTCATGAACTCAGGACACCCTTGAATGCCATTTTGGGGTTTACACAACTGATGCTCCGTGACGTTACTCTTGACGGAACGCAGCGAGAGCGGACAGAGATTATCAGTCATAGTGGTGAGCATCTGCTGAACTTGATTGATGACGTGTTAGTTCTCTCCAAAATTGAAGCGGGGCAGATGACGCTGAGTGCGGATCAGATGGATCTATATGGTCTTCTGCAGGCGTTGAAGGAGATGCTACAGCTTGAGGCTGAAACCAAGGGCTTACAGTTTCAGATCCAATGGGAGCCTGACGTGCCCCAATATATTGCGACAGATCAGAATCGCCTACGGCAAATCTTAATTAATCTACTGAGTAATGCGATCAAATTTACGCGCTTGGGTGGTGTAACCCTGTCTGTCCGCTTAGCTAAAAAAGGTCAGCGGACCGATGGACTGGAGAATCATTGGGGTGAGGGAGAACAAACTGCGACGCATGCATCTTGCTGCCATCTCTATTTTGAAGTTGTAGATACGGGGCCAGGTATACAGCCTGATGAACTCCAGACGATTTTTGAACCTTTTATTCAGACAAGAACGGGGAAGCAGGCCCAGAAAGGGACGGGGCTTGGCCTGGCTATCAGCCAGCAATTTGCAGAGTTAATGCAGGGCCGCCTATTTGTATCGAGTACACCGGGGGAGGGAACAACGGTGAGTCTAGTGGTCCCGGTGGAGCGGATGACGGAGAAACAGGTTCCGCCAAAGACAAAGAGAGTGGTTGGGCTTGTTCCCCATCAACCGTCTTATCGGATTTTAGTGGCGGAGGGGCGTTGGGAAAGTCGGAATCTACTGGGAGCACTTTTGGAGCTTGTGGGGTTTCATGTCCGAGCTGTTGAATCCGGGCAAGATGTGCTTGCTGTCTGTCAAAGTTGGCACCCCAACGCCGTTTTTCTCGATCTGAATCTTCCCTCTCAGGGGGGAGCCGCAATCGCTCAAAAAGTGCTGCAATTGGATGACTTACAGCAATGTGTGGTGATTGCGCTCACGACTGATGCATTTGAGTTGGGGCGAACACGCGCACTGGCTGCTGGTTGTCATGATTGCGTCTGTAAACCTTTTCACGAAGAGACGATCTTTGCCGCTCTCGCGGAACATTTGGGTGTGCAGTATCTTTATGAAGAGGACCACATTAGTCCCGCGATGGTGTCTTTGGTCAACCGTCAGGGTGTTTTGGAACCCCTTTCGGCTGAGGGGCTTGCTCAAATGCCTGAAGACTGGTTGGCGCAGTTAGATTGGGCTTCTCAGCGGCTTGATGCCAAGGCTGTGCTCGAATTAATTGAGCAAATGCCAGAGGCACAAGCGTCCCTTGCCTATGCCTTGATGCAGACTGTTAAAGAGTTTGAATTTTGGCAGCTTATGAATGTCTCACAGGAAGCCCAACAGTTAAAGAAGACCGTTCGAGAGTCTCTTTAAAGTGTTAGTTGCGGAGTCGATAGTAACCGCTTAAATTAGGTCTTGCACGTTGTTCTCTTGGTGAGGGTTGTGAGGAGTTCTGTTTGGCCCACACGACGAGATCTGCACTTGCGATCGCAAGACTTCCGCCCA
>CALFCG010000344.1 GCA_937951315.1 uncultured cyanobacterium | reverse complement strand
GGCAAGATTTATGATCTCCGTCTAGACTGAGGCCGCAGCGAATGGCTGTAAGTGTTGCCATATATGCGAGGTGCGATGCCTTCCGGTCGAACACATGATCAAATTACATTCCTTTGTCTACCTTGGGTGGGGCTTGTCAGTTTAATGCTGACCTTTAATCTTGGTCTTTCGCTCTGTCTCTGTGGTGGTTTTCTTTTCAGTGGTCTGATGTTTGGTCCAGATCTTGATATCTACTCGAAGCAGTATCAGCGTTGGGGGCTGTTTAGATTCATCTGGTTACCGTACCAAAAAGCCTTTTCCCACCGTTCTTGGTTGTCCCACGGTCCCGTGATCGGGACTGTGCTCCGCCTTCTATACCTTGGGGGGTGGCTGGGACTGGTGTGGCTGATGTGTGCAGTGATTTCTCAGATGGCGAACTTGTCTCATCAGATGCCGCCGCTCATGACAACTCTTGAGCAATTGTGGACTCAATCGCCTGATGCCTATCTGGCCCTTTTGGTAGGGCTGGAGATGGGGGCAATGAGTCATTCCATTAGTGATGCTGTCGGCTCAGGGCGAAAGGCTTTCCTTAAGCGCAGGAAAAGATGATCGTAATTTGATGCTAGGCAGCCTGGATGCTGCTGTGTATTTGTGTCCTCTCGCTTTTTTTCCGTCAAAATGTCGCATGATGGGAAGAACCTACGCAATGTTAATTCCATGCAAAGCCCGCCAGGAGATGCAAGGCTCCAAATTGTTACGGTTTCGGATGTGCTGACCCAAGGGGTGCAGTTGAATGTTCCTGTCCTCATCACGCAAGTTGATTCTGCTGCGACGCTGCAAACTTTGAAGGCTGTTCTGCAAGCTAAATTCCCCGATGACTATTCTGTGACTGTGATGGGGAATATTGATGATGCCGATATGCAGTCTGCTCAGCTTGTCCTTGAGCAGCTCAGTGAGCAAATGCAGGTCGCCTATCCGGTTCATTTATTTGTGCCTGTGCAGGTGTCTAAGGTTGCGATCGCAATTCAACAACTCACCGACGTTGTGGCCCAACTCCGAGATCCTGAAGATGGCTGCCCCTGGGATTTAGCGCAAACACCACAGAGTTTAACCCCGTATATTCTTGAAGAAGCTTACGAGGCTGTTGATGCGATTAATCAGGGCGACAGAGATGCGATCGCAGATGAACTGGGCGATTTGCTCCTCCAGGTCGTTTTGCAGTCCCAGATTGCCCGTGAAAATCAGGACTTTACCCTTCAGGATGTTGCCCAAGGCATTACCGACAAAATGATGCGTCGCCATCCCCATGTTTTTGGTGATACAAAGGCCGACAGCATCGAAGAAGTCAAAAGTAACTGGGAAGAGATCAAAGCTGCTGAACAGCAACAAGACTCTGATGAACCCGAAGCCTTTAGTCAAAAACTTCAGAAATATACGCGCAGTCTGCCGCCGTTGCTGGCAGGAGCCAAACTTTCTAAGAAAGCTGCCGCTGCTGGTCTAGAGTGGCAAGATCTTGAGGGCGTATGGGCCAAATTCTATGAGGAACTCGCAGAGTTTCAAGAGTCTTTACTCAGTAGTAATGTTGAGCATCAAACCTCAGAGCTTGGGGATTTGCTTTTTACCTTAATCAATGTGGCTCGCTGGTGTCAGCTCGACTCGGCGGCGGCCCTCCGCAGCACAAATATGAAACTCATTGATCGCATCAAGAGTATAGAAGCGAATACCTCTAAGCCGTTGCCAGAACATACGCTAGATGAACTTGAGGCCCTTTGGCAGCGAGCCAAACAAGAACTTTCTCCAACCCAGCCACCATCAGACGATGCGCCGTCTGTCCATGCTGATTCTATTACTCCTGAGCCTGAGAGTTGAAACAGAATGATACCCTTCCTCTGTATCTGTTGTTTTATGCTCGCTTCACATGAATGGGCTTGATTCAGCCTTGTTCTCTGTTTTTAGATGTTGGTGCTCATCATCAGATCCGCAATGGGAATTCCGGGTTCGATATGGTTTCTCTGCTGCCAAATTAAGTCCTTGAGTGTTGCAGGTCCCACATCCATGATCGGGTTATATCTCACATGGGATAGCGTCCAAAGGAGCGTGACTTGTCTCGCTTCTCGTTGGGCAACAAGTTGGGGATTGTAGGCTGGGCTGTATGTATCCCAGAGTCCAATAGTGGCGTAGCTGACATCACCGCCATCTTCATATTGCTTGTTGTTCACCCAAGAATGGAAAAAGCTACTGAAATAAATGACGTAGACGCAAAGCTGCTTCAGGTCAGCAAGATTCTCAACGGCCAGCGTTCCGCGCTCCGGTCTTAGGATTGAGTGTTTGACAAGATCTCTAGACAGCCCTTCGATCTCAGACCAGTGGGCTTCAATGCCAGCTTGATGCTCTGTGAAAAACTGGCCAACGTATTGTTCCAAAATGCCCCATATTGTCAGGGCCGCCTGATCAAAGTGATTGTTCAGGATGCGATCCGGGAGTGCCTGGCAGCGGGGACTCCAGCGGTAGCTGAGCCAACTGACCTCCTCTCTGAGGACATCATCAACCCCCTCGGGTGTGAGAGCGGAAGCTTCAGGTATAAATCCGGTCTGACCCATAATTAAGCTGGCACCCAACTTATTGATGTTGAGAAGACCATCCAAATGCGGTTCCAGCAGTAACTGAATGGGATTGTTCACCACATTTCTGTAGTACGCCATGGCATACTGATCGAGATTCATATGCGTACGTCCCAGATGAGATTGAATCTCCTGAAAGACAAATTCAGCGCAGCGAAACAGGCGCTTACTCCATTCCCACTGTTCATCCCCTGGATGCTGGATTTCTGTTTTCCCGTTGAGGGTGAATTCAATGGAATGGGGATGTAAATACTGCCCACAGAAATTAAATCGGGCTGTAATCAAAGACGGCAAAATACCGGCTGGTTCTACCTGGTGTCGACCACAGTCGTAGCGGATTTGATACTGCCAGGGCTGATGATAAACTCGGTTTAACTTCCCTGGATTAAAACCATTGAGGCGACGTTCTACAAAGAAATCATCGCTGAATTTATCTAAGCGGGTACGGGTCAGATTGGGAGGCATATATGCGGGCACACTTAACCCCATCGTTTCTATGACCCCAACAATTCCCAGTTGCGGTGGTGGATCAAGATTGGGCTGATTAATCAGGTTAAGGCCAAAATTGGCGGTAAAGCGCGGCTTCGGTTGAACTCTGGCTGGCAGGGGTTTGGTGTTATCAAAACTAGGGGTTTTCCCATTTCCATAGGGGTATTGTTCTGCCAGAGAAGGGATGTGATCCGTCCCCCATTCCACAAGGCTTGAACTGGGTGTCTGATATTTACGCATATTGGCAGAAATTTGGTAAACCACAGAACGTAGATGATTTACAGAAGCTGTTTCACGGGCTGACTTTGCCAAGATCAGTGCGAGTTCGGCTGGTGCATGATAAGGATTGAATTCTAGGGATTCAGCCAGTTCGTCAGGCAAAATACTGTCTAGATCTAGCACCGCAACATCATGGAAGGGACAATCGACCTCTTCCCAAGGGATCGTGCAGTCCTTTGCTCGTTCGTTCAAAGTTGCATCTGTGGTGACGGGCAGTAGTTGAATCTGCAGTAGATAGCTGACGCCTTTACTTTTAACCTGCTGGCGAAATTCATCCTGGAGGTAGGTCTCGGGGCGCGTATCGCTGGCGACGCGAGGCAAATAATCTAGAGGGAGTTTGACATCCTTTGGATCAAGCCAACCCTCATCTGCTGAGGGATTCTGACGACTGATCAGGCGATATCTTAGGAAGAAAGATTGTTGATCAAGGCTCGTAAAGCTGTAGGTTGTCTCAGAATAATAGTGAAGCTGAGTATAGGAATCAGGATCACGAATAATTTCGTGAAAGATCGGCTCAATTTTAGGAAATTCCTTGAGCATCGCGGCCCGTCCTTTCAGGGACCCTGCTGCCCAACGGGCAAAGGAGGCAGCATCACTCAAAATAAAGGAGCGCCCTGTGCTCATGAGAATATCAACGATTCCCTGATGGAGCTTTAACTCGGATAGAGGAGCATGGGCATTCCCCTCTAGAATTCTGACGGTGGCCCCCCGCCCATCTAGGATGGCATCATCACGAAATCCTTTGATGTTGGCATGGCGAAGCAGGACGGGATATTCCCGGTCGGCGCAGAATATTTTATGACTGGGAATATCTAGGGTGCTAAGGATTTTGAGAACACCTTTGGCCACTGTGCCGTAGGAGTGTGTCGCTCGACGTCCCTTAATCTCAGCGGTGCGACCAAAGGCTCGGGCAATATTGGAAATCAGTTTTTTGAACTCGTCATCTATACCCTGAGTTCGTGGATCCTTACTATCCATAGTCGATTAACCTAACGTTTACGAATTTTTAGCTCGAGAATATATGGCAGTTGGATTAATGGTGAGAGAAGAGTCTTTTTCTGATTCTGTTCACTGGAAATTAGTTCTGAAAACTTTTAATTGAGTGATATTCAGTATGTAGATTCGGGTGATGGGTATCACTCTCGGTTAATGAGATAATGAAGGAATTTAGATTGATTTTTATAGAATAAAAATTAGATCTATTTGAAACTGTATTTATCTGCTTACGCCAAAAAAATGTGTAAGAGTTATAGCCTTTCTTCACTGATCTTGACTGCCGTTGCCATTGCCTGATGGAGCTCAGCTAGATTTGCGACTAAAGAAGATTGGTCTGGAGATTGCTGACTGAGAGTTGTGTTAATGGAATTGAATCTATTCTCAATCCCATTTCCTAGATCAGAGTCAAATCGCTTAATTGTGCCTCCAAACATGAACCATATCCTGCGAGCAGGGACGAAAAAGGTATCCCTTCCTCTTGGATTATCTTCTGCTCGAACCATGATTTCTGATAGTTCTAAGAGTTCTCGCATGACTCTAATAGATTGCCTACGGAAGGCAACTTTCTGTTCGATCGGTAGGGAATCAACACCGGCCATTTTGTCCTCCTGGTGATCGGAACTTAAACTGTAAAGACGTTAATAGTTTCAATGTCTAGAATTTAAAACTAATCACGATCCTGTTTGTAACATCATCTCTAAAACAATGATTTACGCTATTCTTTAAGTTTTTTTTCTTTGCTGCTGAGTTTGCTTGAACCGATAAGACATTGTTTCGTTGTCTTTACGCTGGAGAACCTAACTCAAACAATGACTTTTAATTTCTAAAAGGGGAGCTGAATGTTACTGAAAACTCAAGGGGCAGAGGTTGAAGATGATTTCTGTTGTCCTAGGAATAGCTGGTAGGTTGGGTTCTGGCTCTCATCCCAATATCGGTAACCAAGAGTATCTAAGAAGGCATTAAAATCTTGCATGTCATTGGGCGGGACTTGCATCCCGACGGCAATACGGCCATAGTCTGCACCATGATTGCGATAGTGAAAGAGGCTAATGTTCCAATTGGGACTCATGCATCGGAGAAATTTCATGAGGGCACCGGGGCGTTCAGGGAACTCAAATCGATACAGCAGTTCGTTCTCTGCTGAGGGAGAGCGGCCTCCCACCATGTAGCGAAGGTGGAGTTTGGCGAGTTCGTCATCGGTGAGGTCTAAGGTACGAAACCCCTGTTCTTCTAGCACTGAAATAATCTGTGCAGCATCCGCTCTGTTTTGAATTTTGACACCCACAAAGATATGGGCTTCTCTCTCATCGGTGAACCGATAGCTAAATTCTGTGATGCCGTTTTTGCCCATGCAGCGACACAAGCGCCGAAAACTGCCCCGCTCCTCTGGGATCGTGACTGCAAGGATGGCTTCCCGACGTTCCCCCAGTTCGGCGCGTTCAGCTACGAATCGGAGACGGTCAAAGTTCATGTTGGCGCCGCAGGCGATTGCGACTAGGGTTTGATCTGTGATTTGCTCCCTTTCGACGTAGGCTTTCGCACCTGCGATCGCAAGTGCCCCTGCAGGTTCCAAAATGGAGCGAGTATCTTGAAAGACATCCTTAATCGCAGCACAAGTATCGTCAGTGCTCACCAATATGATGTCGTCGACATACTGCTGACAAAGTCGGAAGGTTTCTTGACCCACTTCCCTGACAGCAACGCCATCCGCAAATAAGCCCACCTGTGTTAATCCAATTCTTTGCCCAGCTTCTAAAGATCGACGCATTGCATCAGCATCTTCAGGTTCGACGCCAATGACTTTAATCTCAGGTCGGAGTCGTTTGATGTAGGCCGCAATCCCTGCAATGAGTCCACCGCCCCCAATGGCCACAAAGATGGCATGGATCGGTTTTTGATACTGACGCAGGATCTCCATCCCAATAGTTCCCTGGCCAGCAATCACATCCGGATCATCAAAGGGGTGGATGAAAGCGAGTCCCTGCGTCTTGGAGAGTTCTCGAGCATGAATATAGGCTTCATCATAGGTATCACCATGGAGCACCACTGTGCCGCCCCGTGCAGCCACCGCCTCAATTTTGACTTGGGGGGTTGTCACGGGCATCACAATGGTGGCGTTTGTCCCTAGCTCTTTGGCCCCTAAGGCCACTCCTTGAGCATGATTCCCCGCCGAAGCTGCGATGACGCCTTTGGTAAGGGCCTCTGCGGAGAGTTGTGCCATTTTGTTGTAGGCGCCCCGCAGCTTAAATGAGAAGACAGATTGCATATCTTCCCGTTTCAGCAGCATTTTATTTTGTAGTCTTTGCGAAAGACGCGGTGCCGTTTCAAGGGGAGTTTCTTGGGCCACGTCATAGACGCGGGCTGTCAAAATACGCTCAAGGTAGTCTGGGTGGCTCACGGTGGCTGTGTTGAACAGAATCTCTCTCACTTTACGGGGTCATGGGGAGCCAGAATATCTTGCCTCTAGATGTCGCATCTTTTTTACTCCTTCCATCAGAACATTGATTGTTCGTCGCTTTTTAGGTTCCTTGACAAAAAAAACATTATCCCCTTTGCAATTCTGGATCTGTAGGCTAGATTGGAGTGACTTCGCTAGGGTTAGCTGCAGGATTGGGTCTTGAGCATCGAGAGACCGGCAAAATTAAGCTGCAGTCAGTGAGGTAAGGGGGGTAGCAAATCCAGCAACAGATTTAGAACATTGGCGGAGCTACTTTGAGCATGAATAAGAATCAACGCATACAACAACTCGTCGCTACCGTTGGTGCGGCCCTAGTGGGAGTAGCTTCGTTAGGAATAGCCTCAGAAGCAGGTGCTGTTGGGATTACAGGCGGAAACTACACCCTAGATAATCACCCTGACGGCGCGGCCAGTTCTCCGTTTTATGGCTTGCGCTTGGATGGGCTGCTGTCAGGTAATTCAAAAGATATTTATACCTTCAACTTTACTGAAGGTGGGGCCAGTGTCGGTCTCAATTACGACGTCACCAGCAACACGATTAACATTTCAGGGACAGCCTATGGAGGTCTGGACCAGGGTGATTCATACGATTCCCCTGAACTGTTTTCGATTGATTTTACCTATCACAATGTCCAACAGGTGGCCGGAGATGATGATGTCTGGGTGGACGGCCGAAATGCGGGAAAGAGCACCGGTACCATCACCCGTCAAGCTTCTGGTGACGTCTATAACTTGGCTGATTTTTCGGGAGCCAATGCCTATAGCTTCCGTTTAGGGGACGGTGATAAGAATCAAGGTTACCGTGGTCATCAAGGCATTTCTGGCTGGGGCTGGCTGAATCATGCGCCTGCGCCTTCCGATCCAAGCCTTAGTCCTCATCTTTATTCATCAGATTGGTTGTTTACGGCTCAACCAAAGCCCGCTGCTGTGCCGGAATCGCCTTGGACAGCGGGCGCCTTAGCGCTTCTCGTGGGTGGGGTGGTGGTGCTCAAACGGAAGCAGCGCTTGGCTTAAGTCGTAAGGCGTCGATTGAGTCGTTCGCTCCGGGGAAAATCGCAATTCATATTCTGGGCTATTGTGCTTTAGGACTGATCTTTTCAGCGCATTGTGCAATCCCCAGACCTAAACTTGCAGTTTTTAGATGCGGCCTTGCTGCCCGCTGCTGTTGCTCTAGATCAGCGGGCATT
>CALFCG010000343.1 GCA_937951315.1 uncultured cyanobacterium | reverse complement strand
TATATTGCTGCTCCATGGGGCTAAATTCATGGACAGAATAGCCCACTGAATAGCGAGCTGGAATTCCTGCACCTCGTAGTAAAAGGGTTGTTGCGGACGCAAAATATTCGCAGTGTCCTGAACGTTGGTCAAGAAGAAAAGCAGACAGTGGGGTGGTGGAGGTCTGGGGTTGAGCAAACTCCAGGGAATATTGAAAATTGTTTTGGAAGAACGAGGAAATCTGTTGTACTACCTCTGCTTCAGATTTTTCAGTTATGGCGAGGGTTTGGAGCGTTTGCTCAATGGCGGCTTGCTCAGTTTTGGGGATGTATAAATCGGCTGCTGTTGGGGGTACTGCAAATGACTGGGCCGGATTAAACTGTGCCTGATAGCCGATGGTGCCTGATTTCCCTGCTGCTTTGACGGTGCCATATTGATTTTGCTTCAGTTGCTGAACGGGGAGCTGTTTAATTTCAGATGTTCCGGCGGGTAACCGGAGAATCCCTTGGCCTTCATTGAGATGGGCCGTAACCCTGATCGCAGAGGATTGAAGGTTGGTCTTTCCGAGAGGCCAGGTTCCATCTGATTGCGCACGGACTGATTTAAATTGAGATTTCAGGGCAACCCAAGAACCAGAACCATATTGGTTATAGGTGGCTTCCTGTAAGAGTAGAGGGAAAGAACTGCGATCGCCTGCAACCCTAAATACAATGGCATTGGACTGTTTCAAGGAGCCCATGCTACCGATTTCGGTGATGGCTTGGTAGGGATCTACGGATTCACCGATTAATCCCTGCAGCCAGGGTGCGGTTTGCTTTTCAAGTTGGGTCTGGAGCTGATGGAGTTGGAGATGTCCCAGAAAACCGATGCCGCTAGCAAGCAGGAGCAAACAAACCCAAAGGATGGGAGCGGAATGTTGGGGGCGCAATGACCAGAGCAGCAAGGCGATCAGGGCCGTTGCAGCGCCATAAAAAAACAAGCTATTCCAGTTGGTGGCGCTGGCGGCTAACAGGCAAAGTGCAAAATAGGGATAGTAAAGATTAATGGACTTGGGAGAATGCCTCGCTCGCGCTGTAAAGCAATTAGAGAATAGACGGCGGAAGGGGGTTGAAAAATGCGTGGCATAGGTTTGGGCTGCGACAAAGGGGAAAACACAAATCGGGAGCCACTGCAGCAAACGATAGATGAGCGAGAAGGAGAGCTGAGTAATGAATAGGAAAATGAGAAAGACGGTGAAAATGAGACTGCAGAGCTGAGCGAGTCGTTTAAGGTCTTGCAGCGGCACATCCCAGCGTCGCCGAATGAAGTGACGGCCCTCAAGCAGCAGGATCATGGGGATGGCACACAGCAACAATCCGGTCTGGAATCCCCATAGGGCAAGGGCTAGACTACATAGACTGGCGAGGTGCCGTTTCATAACAGCCTGAGTCCCTGTTGGATCTGGCCGATTTTCAAGACATGTAGGTTACTCTGTGAACTCTTGAAATCTTTGAGGTTAGGCGTTTTTTGTAAGCCCTGTTCATCGGAAATCACGAGGACAAGGGTCGGAATGCCGAAATGCTGGAGCTGTTCCACTAAGGCTTGGCGGGCTTCATCCCAGGCGAGAAGGATACAGATACAGCCACTGAGAAGTTCTAGGCGACTTTGGATCACGGGCAGTATGGATTCGAAGGATTGATCCTGACAGGGAACGACAGATGCTAATAGTTCCAGCATGCGCTCGGTTTGGCCTAAGCCGCGACCGACGGTAAAGCGGTGGGCTTCTAGACCCACGAACATGAGATCTAAGAGGGATTCTTGGGTTTGGATTTCACAGGCTAGGGATGATGCGATCGCAACTCCTTCTTCCAGTCGCTCGCTATAGGCCTCCGTCTGAAAAGTATCGAGAATGAGGGCATGGCGAACAAAATATTCTTCCTGTTCTTCCTTCACAATAGGTTTACCGACCTTTGCCCAACTTTTCCAATGAATCTTGCGTTGCGGATCGCCGGGCCGATATTCTCGCAGACCCCGAAATTCTTCTGAGTCTCCTACCGATGATGCTAGGGCTAGCCCACCCGATTGGTAGCGCCGTGCGCCAGGTAGTTGGATGGGGGGTAGATGATAGCGTTTCGGTAAAATCAAAATCGATTGTGGCAGGACTTGAGTCACGCAGGCATTAAATAAACCCAGTGGATCAGGGCAAGTGATTGTCAATGCCTTGAACTGTAGGAGTCCACGTCGCAGTGGTATGACTTCCCCCATCACGTCAACTTCATGATTAATGGGGAGGGGGGGGACCTCGACTGCTGATACGAGGGCCTGCTGTTTCTGGGCGACTAGCCTTTTCCATTGTTGCCGTCGAACGTGCCAGGGTTTGCGGTGATGGGCAATTCGCTGGTAATCCTTCAAGCTTGGAAAGGCATCAGCGATAGAGTCTAATAGTTTCCATCCCTTCTGCTGCTTATGCATTCGGTTATGGAGGACAATTCTATATTTCAGAGGGGTGCCGATCGTGCCAAACCGAGGCAAAATACGGGTGGCGCTGAACCGATAGCGTGAAAATAAGGTGGCTGTAATGGACACCATGAGCAGAGCGGTCAACAGCGTATATATCTGGTACGACAAACTTTGGTTGGTATCGAGACCAATGATGGCACAGACAATCAAGCCTGCCAGAACACCCAATCCAGCCGGGGTAAATCGTCGGGTCAGCCACTTTCGTGCTGTATGGTTCAATCGCAGTAGCCGATAGAACAAGCGAGTCATTCCTTACACCGGCACGGGAATTGCTTGCACAATCTCTTTCACAACGCTCTCTGCGGTTTGCCCTGAAAATTTAGCTTGGTTTTCCATCACTAACCGATGCGCGATCACAGGTGCCGCAATTTCCTGAATTTGCTCTGGTGTCACGAATTCATAGCCATCAAAGAGGGCCAGGGCTTGCGCAATCTTCATCAATGCAATCGACCCTCTCGGACTTGCCCCGAGTTGAACCCCCTCGACATGGCGGGTCGCATTCACAATATCCACAACATAGCGCTTCAGCTCTGGACTCACTCTCACCTGCCTTACTTGCTCTTTTAGGGTCAAAATATTTTCCAGAGTTAGGCAAGGCTGCAGTTCTTCAATGGGATGCTGCTGAATCTGCTGCGATAAAATTTCAACCTCAGCCTCAGGAGAAAGATATCCCAAACTGAACTGCAGGGCAAATCGATCCATTTGGGCTTCAGGCAGGGGATAGGTGCCTCGTGAATCCACTGGGTTCTGGGTTGCGATCACAAAAAAGGGGGCATATAGCTTTTTCAAATCTCCATCAATGCTCACTTGAGATTCGGCCATTGCTTCTAAGAGCGCGGATTGGGTCCGAGGGGAGGCTCGATTAATTTCATCAGCTAGAACAATATTGGCAAAAATCGGTCCTGCATGGAAGTGGAAGGAGCGCTCCACGGGGTCCAAAATAGAGACACCTAGGATATCGGACGGCAGTAGATCTGGCGTAAATTGAATGCGTTTGAACGAGACGTCGACAGATAATGCAAGGGCTTTCGCTAATGTTGTTTTACCTGTGCCGGGATAGTCTTCGAGTAGCACATGTCCGTCGCTGACAAAGGCCGCGAGCAGTTTCCGAATAGCACCGGACTGTCCTTTGACAACAGTCTCGATGTTGTCGGAAAGGCGACGATATATCTCTTGTCCTGATAAGTCCTGCGTGTGGAGTGGCGACAAATCCATGAACAATCCTTGATTTCTGTGCTTAGGATGCCCACGTCTTCAGGCTCACTTCTCCATTTAGCTCTATCACCGGACAGGAGCATAATCGCATTAATCTGACTCTTGATCCCTTAAATGATTGCTTTATTGGCATGAGTACAACCCGCTTTGTCCATTGCCGTTTTCGAGGCTGTTAACACTTGAGAGCTATCCGCTAGTCGTCGGATGCTGCACTGGCCTTGACAATGCGCTGCCTCCTTTAAAAAATCACGCTTATATTCCGTCCCATATCTCTCATGCAGAAGTCAGCCGAGCAGCCCAAAACATGTTCCAATTGGGTTTGATCCTGTACCTACGTCCCTCGCTGTTCTGTGTGATGTTTGGGGGATAGGTCCATGAGTCTTGGCTCCTGTTGCCTGGTCCGTAAACTCTGTATCCCTCAGGTATCGCGGTGTTCAGTCAGGCTGTGGACGCTTGCACTCGCTAGATGCTCTGTCTATTCAGGATTCTCAGCTCTCCGATGTGGCTGATCAATCAACGATCTCCTGTGTGACCAACGACCCAGCGTAATGATCTACATCTAAGCCTAGGATCCTTATGAGACGGTCATTTCAAATAATGATCGAGTATATGTCCCTTGGTAATTAATTTGAGTCATATCTGTTGGAGAGGCATTTATCTTGGCATAAAAACACCCTAAGCTGACTTTAGCTCAGGGTGTTTATCTGGGCATTGCCTACTGTAAAACGTTGAACTAGGGCTTTAACCCTAGAGGAGAGGTTTGAAGACTGGATCTTAAGAGGCTGTGGGCTGAACCTGCGCTTGGCTTTGCAGCAGAATAACTAGCTCATCAATGCCCTTCTTAATGCGGCGAGTAACAGTCACTGGGCTGACCCCAATCCGCTTGGCCACTTCCTGGCGAGAGAGCTGCTGAAAGAACACTGACTCAATCATTTCACGGGTCTTGTCTTCTAGTTGGTTGAGGGCATGTTGTAACTCCATGCGGTCTTCTTCGTTGACCTGCAAAATCTCATAGTTAGTGTCGGTTAGCATGTCACCCAACGTCATTGCAGACTCAGATTGTTGGTGGTGACTGGAGGAAACCCGAGCATTAAGGCTCAACGGTGTGCGGTTGGATGCGGCCAGTTTGACAGAGCGCCACTCATTCATGGAAAGGTCTAGGGCATCTGCAATTTCTTGGTCACTGGGCTGACGTCCCAGCTCCATGATTAACGCTTGACGGACCTTGGCGCCTTCGCGGCTGAGCTGTTGCCAGCGACGGGGGACACGGACGGTGTTAGCGCGGTCTCGCAAGAAGTGAAGGATTTCACCGCGAATGTAGGGAACGGCGAATGAACTGAAGGCATATCCTTGGGTGGGGTCAAAACGCTCAATCGCTGTAATCAAACCCATGTAACCGCACTGTTCGAGATCTTCGTAGGGCTCAGCACATTGGTTTGCTAAGCGGTGTGCCACCTTGCGCACCAATCCCATATTGAGTCGAACGAGTCGGTTTCTGAGGCGGACCGAAGGCTCTTGCTGGTAGGAGACAAGAAGCTCCATGGACTGAGATTGAAGCGTAGTTTGGTAAGCCATAGTGTTTGGAGAAATGTAGATAACGCCCTATGAGAAATCATTATGGGGGTATGGCTTTTTCCACAACATCGTTAAAATACTGAACTTTCTGTCTCTATTTTCTCGAAGTCTCAGCATTTACACGGAGATCTTCATTCCACGCCTCTTTCCGATGGTTTGCGACACTTACGGCCTTAAAATGTCGCTATTTTCCATCGATTGTGCTTGGTGAGGCATCGCTTGTCGAGTAATGGTGTGGGTTTCATCCAGGAGTGTATTGGCCTGGGTTTGTATCGCGGATCAAGGGGGCTAGATCCGACCTTTTTTGATTCTGTTTGGTCGTATTTTTCTAAATTTCTTGCACAGCTTTTGCAGCTAAGTCTGGCTTCAGAACTGGTCGATGTTGAGATGATTTTATCGTTCGGTTTGCTGATTTATAAGGAGAGTAACGGTGGGGTCTCCGTTAACCTCGGTGAGGGGGGGCCTTCATGGTTAACCTATACGGAATAAATCGCAATGTTCCAATTCCGTCAAACA
>CALFCG010000342.1 GCA_937951315.1 uncultured cyanobacterium | reverse complement strand
TGTCTGCGATGCCTGTGAGTAAACCGATTAACTCAAGACCTGAAACGCCTGAACTCGAACCCATGAGCCGGAGTCAAGTGCTCATTGCCATGGGCGTGACGGCCATCCTATTGCTGTTTGTCGCCAAGGTTTGGCGATATTTTGACCCCGTTCCCACCCTTCCCTTCGTGTGGGATGTGACGCAGGTGACGATGGGCATCGGTCTTGGCATCGGGATTACGCTGGCAAGTGCTGTCGTCTATCAACTGTGGCCCAAATATCGTGAATCGGCAGATGTTTATCTTCAGCTGATTCTGTCGCCCCTCCTATGGCCTGACCTGATCTGGCTGGGACTGCTACCTGGCCTCAGCGAAGAACTTCTGTTCCGAGGCGTTATGCTCCCCGCCTTTGGACTCGATGTGACGGGTTTGGTGATCTCTAGTGTTTGCTTTGGTGTGCTGCACATGAGCGGCCGTAGCCACTGGCCCTATGTCATCTGGGCCACTGCCGTAGGAATGCTTTTGGGGTACAGCGTCATGGTGACAGGCAATCTCCTGATTCCCGTTGTGGCACATATTATGACTAACTTAATCTCCAGCATCACCTGGAAGTTTAGACATTCAGATCCGCCACCTCTAGAAAAAGCTTGAGATTTCTGTCTTCTGGTCGTTATATCCCCAGGGGTACTCTAGTTCTGAGCGGCTATGTCTCCGAGAGTGTTGGAGTCTCATCTGTCTCTCCCTCAGGCATATAAATGTCGCGAATATCCTTGGGTAAAGAGTTCTGCAGACATTGATAAGCTTCCTGGAGCTGGGGCTGTATTTCTGACACATCGATCTCTTCCCCCTCAGCCTGGAGAACGGCGACAATGCGAGCATCTTGCCAGCGAAAGACTTGGGAGAGGGTCAGTAATAAACGAGAGAGCGGCGGTAACTCTTCTAGTGCTGTTTGCAGGTAACACCATAAGGGTGGAGAGGCTGCTTCTAGAGAGTATTGAATGGTTTCGATGGCAGGGACTTCATCTTGATTGATGCAGAGCGCAATCTTATTGACGACCCAACTCTGAAGTGAAAAGTCTTCAGATGTACTGTCGGGGGCAATCTGTAGATGTCTGAGTTCATAAAAGACGTTGCGCCAAAGGCGGGCAAATAGATAATCCACTTGCATTGCGACTCTGGCTTTATTCCGTAATAGGGAGTAAGTCAGCACCCCATACCGGCAGAAAATGGCGACAAAAAAACGTCCCTGATCAGGTTGTGATTGGAAGCCCTGAGTCAGCTCCAGATCGCTTTGTTCTAGGCAAGACTGCACGACTGGATGGTCTGCTTCAGAAAATTCAGGTAGCTTCATGGGCTCAACAGGAAGTGCGAACGGGCAGGACGGCACAGAACATCAATCACATCAAAGCAAACCTTAGCATCAACTGGAAAATCTGCGAAAGTGGCGACAATCAGCGACGCTTTTGTGTGGATTGGCTGCCTGCTGATCGGTCGCAACCGACCCTATGTTCTGCCTATTTCTATTAAGAAATGTAAATGAAATAGTGGATCTGTTTTCAAAGCAATGCTTCAGCTCTGATGGTTCCAACGTTGCATTGAGCTAGAAGTCTTCCAGCATCCATTCTGAGGCTCTGCCCCCTAACTCAACCGGGATGCTGACGGCTTTACCCAACCGTGGACGTTCTTTTGTCTTGTCTACATATTCTTCTATTTGTTGTGCGGCACCCCAACCCTTGATGTAGGTTGCGATCGCATCTAAATGTTCTTGGTACTCCTCCTCCGTCATGGGGAAAGACGCTTGTTCTCGGTAGCGCCACATCACCTGGACAAAAACTTTGCCCTGGGTTCGCCGCAGTTGCACATCATAGGAACGGCCCCATTTCTCCAGTAACAACTGGTGTAACTCTGAGCCAGTCATAGGTCAGTCCTTCTTGAACAAGAGCGTTTTCTCAGGCTATACCAGATTCTGAGACGTTGCGACAGGTTTAGCCGTCACTAAATCCGTCTAATTTCGGTTTCGGCTGGAATTGAGTCTCAACAAATGGGATAATGATGTCAAGAAATGTAATGATCCCCCGCAAACTTTGGTTGTGACATCTCTATCTTCACTTTGTCTGATGGTCTTGTTTACAGCATTCAAGCTGTTAGCTAATGAAGTCAGCATCCAATCCTTAGGGGACCGTTCAAAGCTGTTGATACCCACATTAAGATCATCGTAAATCATGGCTCAAGTCTCTGGATCCGCTGACGTGCCCGGTATGGGGCGTCGTCAATTTATGAACTTTTTAGCATTTGGTGCTGTGACCGGTACGGCTATTGGTGGCCTGTATCCGGTCGTCCGGTACTTTATCCCTCCCTCCAGCGGTGGTGGCGGTGGCGGCGTCAATGCAAAAGATGCCCTTGGTAATGACATCGTCGTCAGCGAGTACTTGACCTCTCACCCTTCAGGTGACCGTAACCTGGCGCAGGGTCTGAAGGGTGACCCCACCTACGTCATCGTTGATGATGAATCTGTCCGTAACTATGGTCTTAACGCCATTTGTACTCACCTGGGCTGTGTGGTGCCCTGGAATGCGGGTCAAAACAAATATATGTGCCCCTGTCATGGTTCTCAGTATGACGAGACGGGCAAGGTTGTACGGGGACCAGCACCTCGTTCCTTGGCCTTGGCCCATGCTGATGTTGTTGATGACAAGCTTGTCTTTAGCACCTGGACCGAGACCGACTTCCGCACCGATGAAGATCCCTGGTGGGCTTAGGTGCCTTGGGAAAACAGAATCATATGTGTAACCTTGATTCTGCCTTCCTGCCTTCTCTGCTGATTCCTTTGATTTGAGTTTGACTGATAATGAAGCGAAGCTTTTTACCCATAATCACTCGGACTGGCCTTAGTTTTTTGAGTGCCCTTCTTATTTGCCTCGGTGGCATTGTTGCACTCCCGAACGTAGCTCAGGCCTATCCCATCTACGCGCAGCAGGCTTACGATAGTCCGCGCGAACCCACTGGCCGCATCGTGTGTGCCAACTGTCACCTCGGCTCGAAGCCCACTAAGGTTGAAGTTCCTCAAGCCGTTCTGCCTGACTCTGTGTTTAAGGCAGTGGTTGAAATTCCCTACGATACTGACGTACAGCAAGTGCTTGGTAATGGCGACCCCGGCCCCTTGAATGTGGGTGCCGTGATTGATCTGCCTGAAGGGTTCAAGCTTGCACCCGCCGACCGTCTCTCTGAAGAGTTGAAGGAAGAGACAGCAGGTCTATTCTTCCAGCCCTATAAAGCAGATGAAGAGGGCACTTATGTGATTGGCCCGATTCCGGGTGCTGATCACCAAGAAATTGTCTTCCCTATCCTGTCCCCTGATCCTAAGACTGATCCAAATATTCACTTTGGTAAGTATTCTGTTCATGTCGGCGGCAACCGGGGCCGAGGTCAAGTTCAGCCAACGGGCGATAAGACTAACAACGCAATTTACACGGCTTCTGTTGCGGGTAAAATTGCTGATATCTCGACCGGTGATTCAGGTGCGACGGTCACCATCACGGCAGCCGATGGCGATACCATCACTGAAACAATTCCCAAAGGACCCCAGGTTGTTGTTTCTAAAGGTGATGCTGTTGAGGCCGGTGCTCCTCTAACCAACGATCCTAATGTGGGTGGCTTTGGTCAGAAAGATACTGAAATCGTGCTGCAGAATCCAACGCGGATTAAGTGGCTGATGGCATTTTTCGCGGCGATCATGATCTCCCAGGCCATGCTGGTCTTGAAGAAGAAGCAGGTCGAGAAAGTTCAAGCTGCAGAAATGAACTTCTAATTCTGGTTCATTCTCTAAAGCCCATTGAAAGGCGTTCTCTTCGGGGGACGCCTTTCAATGTGAAAGGATGGTTATGAGATTAATGATGGGTAGGTATAACAATACTCGGCTGAGTTAGGACCGCCCTTCCTTCTCAGACAGGGGGTGCAGCTATTTCTATATCCGAATCAATACGTGTACCGCAGATGCTGATTGTTTCTGGAACCGTCAAAATTGACTTAAACGAAAGAGTGGTTCTCATCGATGCTGCCGAACAGATGATGCAAGCGTCTAGAACTGAGCCAGGATGCCTTGCCTATGACATCACGGCTTCACTATTGGATGCCTCCTGTTTCCACATCTATGAGCTGTGGCAGGATCAAAATGCGCTAGAACAACATTTCAAAATGCCTCATATGGCTGCTTTCCAGGATGCCATTGCAGGTAAAGTTGCTGGAATGGATATCCAAACCTATGAAGCGTTTGCTCTACCGACAGCATGAGATGCATGGCAGGATATCTGGGGCTATCCATTCAAGACATAAAACGTAATATTTTTCTCCCTCGTGCGGAACTCGACAGCAATAGAGCATAGATCTTGCCGACTGTAATGCAAGAGCTGCATGAATCTTTCGCAGGCTTTATGGATTTAATGTGGGGGAATATTAAATGCTAATCTTGCCTGGGGAGTAAATTTTTCTCGCTGTTTATACATCAACTAAGGATAAGAAAACGATTGATTGCTTGTTTGAGTTGTTAAGGTGGTGAATAGCATGGGTATCCTAAATATGGGTACGAGTATTTTCCATTTGTTCATCCCAAGTGCTAGAAAAACAATCTAATCTTGACTTGGATTCATTCAGATTTTCGTTTAGTGATAGTGGGGGTAACTATCCTGTGCGAGAAAGTAGTGGGTCAGCCCAGGCGCGTTCTGTTTTTATAGGACTCTTTGAACGTCTGGAAATCGTCATTCTGCAGGGGCAAGCGGACGGAACTTTTGTGCTGATTGGGCAAGCTCCGACTTGGTTTCATTCTTTCTACCCTGACAATAGGCCCGGTCAACTCAATTTAGTTGAACTATTTCCTTTTCTTTCTGGTTTTCTCAGCGAAGCCCAATCCCATTGGCAATCTCAGAAGGAAGGTATTTTAGAGTCAGGACTTTGGGTCGAGTTTAATCCTGAGCGAGAAGAAGTGCCGCTTGCCGCCTCTGCGCTTATCGTTGATTCTCTGCCACTGCTGCTCATTCGACAATCCCAGGCTGCCTATCATCAAAAAGTTGCTGTCTTGCAGAAGGGGCGGGAGGCAGCGCTAGAGATGATTCAAGAGCGTAAAGAAAATGCGGTGCAACTGCAGCAGAGTACGTTCTATGACTTGTCGACGGGGCTTCCGAATCAACTATTCCTACGGGTGCATTTGGTGCAGGCTCTGGAGCGCTTGAAGCAGGGGAAATGTTCACCCTTTGTGCTGAGCTTATTGAGTGTTGAACCCTTGAAGGTGCTGCGGCGGCGCTACGGACAGGCGGGTGTGGAACAGCTCCTAGAGCAGGTGATTGATCGCATTCGGCAAATCTTAGCGCCCAAAGATCTGTTAGCGCGGTTTAGTGAAGATAGTTTTGTGTTGCTTCATTGGGGGCTGAATGCACAAAATGTAGAGCCTTTGATTGAGTCAATGTTGCAGTCTCTGGCCTTGCCCTATCAGCTTGGCCCTCATGAAGTCGCCGCTCGCTTTAGTCTGGGGCTCTCTCTAGAGACTGGATTTCATGAACAACCGGAGGAAGTTCTGGATCATGCCAGCATTGCCATGGGCTATGCCAAGCATCATGGTCGGCCCTATGCGGTGTTCAATTCTGCCATGCATTTGCAGGTGATTCGGCAGGCTGGATTGGAACGTGATTTGCCTCAGGCCATTCGCCAGCAGCAGTTATTGGCCTACTATGAGCCAGTGGTGTCCTTGAAGGAAAAGGCTGTTACTGGGTTTGAAGCACTGGTGCGTTGGCATCATCCCACCTATGGCCTCTTGGCGCCAGGCAGTTTTATTCCGCTGGCGGAAGAGAATGGTTTTGTCGTCCCGTTGGGGGAGTGGATGCTCGAGCAAGCCTGCACGCAGGTTGCCCAATGGAATCAAGATTTTAACCGTTCGTTAGCAGTGCAGGTCAATTTATCGGCGCGACAGTTATCTGAGGCAAACTTGCTGGAAACGGTCCAGACGATTGTTCAACACACCCCTGTGTTACCGAAATATCTGAAGCTAGAAATTACGGAAAGCATGGTGCATCAGAATTTGGATGCAACGGTGGAACAGCTGGAGAGAATTAAGGCGTTCGGTGTTCATATTTGCATGGACGACTTTGGTACAGGCTATTCTTCGCTGAATTATCTGCATCAATTGCCAATTGATATCCTAAAAATAGATCGCTCGTTGACCCAAGCGATGAATCCCGGTAGTACAGCGATCTTGAGGGCAACGATTAATCTGGCCCATGACTTGGGGTTGGATGTGATTGCTGAGGGGGTGGAGATTCAGGCCCACCTTGATCGTCTTCTGTTTCTGGGGTGTGACTATGCTCAAGGCTATCTGTTCTCTAAGCCGATGCCACCCCATATGGCTCAAGAGTTTTTCCAGCAACCGTTAGCGCTGCTGCAGGATTCTGAGGCTGATTAAGCGTCAGCTTGCTTCAGGCCATCTTTAAGCTTTAGTCATTCCCGTCGGTCGTTTATCCCGAACTGAGGTTATTCATGTTTCTCTTTGGGAAGAAAGGCTTCGCTTGCGATCGCATGTCAATCTCTTGAAATCGCTCTAATGCTCTGAAGCTTGAGACTCCCCGTTTTCCACCCCATGATGGGAGAGGAAAACTAGAGAGCTTAAAGTTGCTTGGGTGCAGAGGATGTCCGTTGGGGAGAGGACTATTGCATCGAGCCGGTTCCTTGGTGGGTTAAGGCTCTGACCTCGTTTAGAGAATAGTTTTTCATTTGTTTTCCATTCTCATAGACTGTTTCCAGGATGCTGTGATTTTCTTGCTGACCTTCTTTTAAGACGACAGTACGGTAACCTCTGTCGTCTGCGATCAGGTCGAGATGGCCAGCTTTGCTGCGCTTGCCTGGATCGGTGGCGGGATCTTTGAAAACAGGGGTGGCTTGACCATTAATATTGATGCTGCTGCACTTGTAGGCAAAACGCTGCGTATCCCGATCCACGCGCTGTAAGAGTGCGCCGCCCATGCCAAAGGCCACATTGGAAGCGCTATATCCCTGCTGCATCATGGCATCTAGAACCTCTGCAATACTTTGCGGATTCATGCCGTCCCCTTGAATTAGGCGAACGTGCTTGAGGACTTTGTAGCCTTTGGTATTTTTGACGGTGCCAAAGGACTCTTCGAGGAGGTGGAGGCACCGCATCACGACGGTTTTTGGATCGCCCGAGTCCGGACGGATTACGACGGTGGCGCCAGAGTCGATCACCTGTTGGCGCAGTTGTTGGCCCCAAAGATTTGCGATCGCACCCCAAATATCATAGGAATCCGACACCACGGCTACGGTGGCTCCGGGCTGGGCAAAGCGCTGCAGCATATTCCGATAGGCATCAACCTCCCGAGATCTGCCCCAGGCCGTCATTGTGGAATGTTCGGCTGCGGGAATCGAGAACCCTGCCATCGGAGTGTTGTAATAACGATTGGCGTATAAAATCCCCTGTACCGTATCGCTGCCCTTGAAATTAACGAGGTGTGCCATGCCGCCAATGCCAGAAGACTCACAGCTAGAGACGCCTCTGGCCCCGAAATCATGCAGTTTAAAATCAATTTCCGCGTTGGGCTGATCGGCTGTTTTGACCAAATAATCGTAGATCAGCTGCCGGAGATAATAACTTTGGGTGGCTACTGTGGTCGGATACCACACCCGCAGCAGCATTGTTTCTAGCCAAGAGACCAGCCAAAAACATTTGGGGTCGGTGGATTCCACCGTCATCAAAACATTGTGTACGGGCACCACAGAGCCTTCGGGGACGGCGCGGATGCGGACGGGCAATCTGCCGTCTAACCGTTGCACAATATCGGTGAAGCCTTCGGCATTGAAGGGGACACCGTGGGCTTGGTAAAAGGCTTGGGCTTCATCTACCATCCATTGCTCAAGGGGCTGGCTGAGGTAGGTTTTGAGAATGTATTGCAGGCCAAAGAAAACGGTGGCTGGGTATCGTCCGCCTCGGCTCTCGACATAGGAGAACATGCTCTCGGTACCGGGCGGGTACTGCAACCAGTGGCTGGCTTTGTAAGAATCTGTGTCTAAAAGTACGTTGTACATTATTTATTCCTTTGTCGCGCTCCGCGACAGATATGTGAACGCTCGGTCTATCCGAGGGTTTGGTTTCTAGTGATGAGGGGAAATTGAAACTTGTGGTTTTTGCTTTTGGGTAATGCTTGACCTGGGAATAAGCGAAGATTTTGTACTGGCCCCCCTAGCCCTCCAATTCTGGGGAAATATCCCCCGCCCTTGCATTCCTTAGTGATGGTGATGTTTTTTGTATCTGTAGCTCCTGTCTCAAGTCGGAACAAGCTTTAAGCAATAAACTGTTCGGGAGCGAGATAACTCAGGGTCTTTGCAATTGCTCGGAATCTCTGTACACTCTCCCCCCAGAATTGGGGGGCTGGGGGGGGCTAATGCAGGAGACCTTTCGATCAGAGCAGTTATCTCTACTGGGGAAGTACCTAAATCTGGCTAATGAAGTGCTGGATGATATGGAAGTGATCCTCATAAAAACGAGGTTCATTCTTTTCTAAGCTTGAGAGCGACATCCACCAGGCTTTGTCGGCATCATCACTGCCTTTGACGCGGGGTAAGGGCCCTGACTTGAGCTGAATGAAAAAAGCGTGGGTGATCGTCCGGCCCCGCTGAGACCGATCGGGATTATCGAAGACCTGCCGTCCCACAATTGATCCTTTGAGGACAGGCGTCGGGACTTTGATGCCGGTTTCTTCCTTTAACTCGCGGAGCATGGCCCGCTCCAGCGTTTCTGTCGGATTAATAAAGCCGCCTGGTAGTGCGACTAACCCTTTGCCCGGAGAGGCTTTCCGCCGCACCATCAGTACATGGCCGGACTGGACGACGACCGCATCAACCGTGACGTGAATCGGGGGATAAGGCGCGACCGCCCAAGACTCTTTGTACTTTTGAATGAACCGCCATTCTTCGCTGAGCCGCTGGTATTCAGGATCCGACTGAAAGGTCTTGAGGTCTTGAATGACTGAGGGCGGAAGCTGTGAAGACTGCTTCCATTCATCGCTGCCGTTGAAGTAAAGGGTTCGGATGGCGGTGGCGTTGAGTTCTTGGTAGTTATCAACAGGAACATAGTCCCATTGGGGAAACAGATCGAGGTAGTAGGAGCTGTTGTCCTTTTGGTGACCGATGATGGCGACGTTATCGGAGGCGTCGGTGATCATCTCAACCTGTTTTTGAATGTCGGAGACCCAAAGGTTGTCGCTGTAGAGGCGATCTCGGGCGTAGGCAAAGATGATTCGATCTTGGTCTACGGTATCAAAGCAACCCGTGATGATCGATTGCCGATGCTCGGAACTCCATGGGTTTTTGATGTTTGGAGCAACCTGATGGCTCCCTAAAACGATAATAACCACCTCTGACAACTGAAGCGCCTTTTCGACGGTGTACAGATGTCCTAAGTGGAACGGCTGAAATCTACCAATGTAGACACAGTGGCTATATTTATAATTCATCCCAGACTCCCTAGGAAAAGTAATGTCTTCTCTCCGAAGACGTGTTACTACGCTAATCAATTAAATTTAATCTGTCAACAAAAATATTGGGTGGGTTACAAATTTTTCGATAAGGTAGGTGTCTTTTTCAAATCAAATACTTTATGGTCAAAAGTCGAAGGTGAAATAGAGAAAGCAAATGTCATCTCACTCACATGAATTTGAGAGCGAAACTATAGATAAGAGCCTGCTTGAAGTGGAAAAGCTGATTCAAAAAGCACTAAGCGAATGTGCTACTAAATTGGACTTATCCTTTCGCAATCTCACAGCTTTGCCAAGTCAAATTGGCCAACTCACCAATCTGACGGGGCTTGACCTCAGCGAAAATCAACTGACGACGGTGCCGACGGAACTCGGCCAACTCACCAATCTGACGGAGCTTGACCTCAGCGAAAATCAACTGACGACGGTGCCGACGGAACTGGGCCAACTAACCAATCTGAGTTTGCTTTACCTCCACGACAATCAACTGACGACGGTGCCGACGGAACTGGGCCAACTCACCAATCTGACGGAGCTTTATCTCAGCGCAAATCAACTGACGACGGTGCCGACGGAACTGTGCCAACTCACCAATCTGAGTTTGCTTGACCTCCACGCAAATCAACTGACGATGGTGCCGATGGAACTGGGCCAACTCACCAATCTGACGGAGCTTTATCTACATAAGAATGACAGTCTTAAGCTGCCAACCGAAATTCTTGGACCTGAATGGCTAAAGGTGAAAATAATAGGTGAAACCCCGGCTAATCCCAAGGACATTCTCAATTACTTGGGCCGTATACAGCTCAAACAGCAACCGTTGAATGAAGCAAAACTAATTCTGGTTGGCTTTGGCACTGTGGGCAAAACCTCCCTTGTTAATCGTCTGATCCATCAAAAATTTGATCACAACTCTCAGAAAACAAAGGGGATCCAAATTACCCAATGGCCGCTGCTCCTCAATGAGATTGAAGATATCAAACTCAATGTGTGGGACTTTGGTGGCCAAGAGATCATGCACTCTACGCACCAGTTTTTTCTGACCGAACGTAGTCTTTACCTACTGGTCCTCAATGGTCGCCAAGGTCATGAAGATGCCGATGCTGAATATTGGTTAGAGCTAATCCAAAGCTTTGGTGGCGATTCCCCAGTTATTGTTGTGTTGAATAAAGTTAAAGAACATCCTTTTGATGTCAACCGCAGAGCCTTACTGCAGAAGTTCCCCACAATTCGTGAGTTTATTCAAACCGACTGTAAAACCAAACAGGGCATCGCCCAACTACAGGTAGCCATTGAACGCGAAACAAATCGCCTTGAACACCTTCGTGATCCCTTCCCTGCCAGTTGGTTCGACAGCAAAAAGCGTCTGTCCGCCATATCAGAGAACTACATCTCTTTCGAGAAATATCGAGCCATTTGCCAACAAGACGGTGAGACCGATTACAGTGCCCAAGACTCTCTCGCAGTTCATCTCCATAACTTAGGGATTGCCCTCAATTACAAAGATGACTCACGTCTCCGTGATACCAACATTCTTAATCCCCATTGGGTGACTAAGGGTATCTATGCCCTGCTAAACGCCCATGAAGTCACAACAACCAAAGGTGAATTAGAACTATCCTGTCTCACAACAATCCTGGATGCTAAGGACTACCCTCCTGAGCGGCATGGGTTTCTTTTAGAACTTATGCGTAAATTCGAACTATGCTTCCGTTTTCAAGAAGATGAAAACCGCTATTTAATTCCTGACCTCCTTGATAAACAGCAGCCTATCGAAGCCGATAATTTTGAATTAGAAACATGCCTCAACTTTCGCTATGAGTACCCTATTTTTCTTGAAGGATTACTTCCCCGCTTCATTGTCCGTACCTACGTCTTAAGCGAGCAAGCACTACGCTGGCGTACAGGAGTTATCCTCGCATTCGAAGGCAATCAGGCTCTAGTCAAGGCTGATACTCAAGACCGCTGTGTGACCATTAGCATCAATGGCCCCCTAGCCAGCCGTCGGCGTCTTTTGGCTGTCATTCGCTCTGATTTTGAGCGCATTCATAACAGCTTTAAATTTAAACCCAAAGAATTAGTCCCCGTACCAGGACATCCTACGGTGACGGTTAGCTATAAAGGGTTACTGACCCGAGAGAAGAAAGGCCGCAAAACCTTTGAAGTGGAACTTGGAGACGACGATCTACTCGATCTCAACGTCCAGGATTTGCTCAACGGAGTAGATTTAGAGGGTAGCCGTCAATCCTCAATCGTAAATATGGCTCGCCACATAGAAGCTCTCCAACTGTTCTATAGCTATTCTCACAAAGATGAAAGTTTACGGGATGAACTTGATGTTCACCTCAAATTGCTACAGCGACAAGGGTTAATTCAACCTTGGCACGATCGCCGCATTATTGCCGGAGAAACATGGGGTAAAGAAATTGACGATAATCTAAACCGCGCTGACATCATTCTGCTTCTACTCAGTGCCGACTTTATCGCTTCAGACTATTGCTACGAGATTGAAGCTACACGGGCAATGGAGCGCCATGATAATGGTGAAGCACAGGTCATCCCCATTGTTCTGCGCGCTGCTGACTGGAGTGGAACCCCTTTTCGCAAACTACAGGGCC
>CALFCG010000341.1 GCA_937951315.1 uncultured cyanobacterium | reverse complement strand
CCTATCTTCGCGACACATCCAACGCGACGATGAATTCCATTTGGAAGGGGCAGATCATCGGCATTGAGCAAAGAGACATTCGGTCTCAGAATCATTAATGCTCTTAAAAATTTGAGGTTGTTGCAAAAGGATCAAAGCCATCCTAGCTTTCTTATAGCCTCTCAAAGTGTTGCAACGAAACCCTTAATACAGAAAAACGCTGTGCTCAAACCTAGCCTTTTTGACAGCCTCACTTGGTATCACATTATTTGAGTCACTTACGGGGCTTGATCATGAACACCAGCACATATGATCCTTCTCACATATTATTAAATCTCTGCGCCCTACTATAATTTCAATCGAGAAAAACAGAGGCGAAAAATGAAAAATTCAGCAATCAGAAAGACATTAATCGCAGGTTTTATTGCTTCATCAGTATTAGGTTTATGTGTGGACTTTGCATCTGCCGGACAACGGTCAAAAGATGTCTTAAATGGTCCAATAAGTGGTCCAGGCTACGGAGGTACAACATGCCCATTCAGCCCTTATGGATTACCACCCGGACATCCTTGCTCATTGGATCCACTCCCAGGAGGACAAAATCTTCCACTCCCATGGGAAAAACCAAATGAGGAATTAACACCCCTAAGCAAGACCCGTAGGATTGAAAAAGAGATGGACTCAAAGCGAACTTCTCAACAAGAGAAGAAACAACAAAGACTATTCATCAATCAATATTAATTCGGAAGAATCGCCTGGCTTTGAAAACACATATACATCTTAGAGGAACACAATGAAGATTACTAACTTGCTATACCCAATAATGCTGATCGCTGTTCTAGGATCGTCTTCTATCGCCAAAGCGGAAAAGAAGCAAGATGCACCAAAACAAAATAAGCCGACACAAACTTGTACACAACAATATAATGACTGTCTTGGCAATAAAAAATGGTGGGAGGTAGTAGAAAACACTAAATGCTCAATTGAGTATTCTGGATGCTTAGTAGATAAATTCCAGGGAGCATCAGCCCCATCTCAGCAAAAATCTCAAATAAGAGTTCCCCAAGAAACTCCGTCCAATTTGAGTCGTTTCTAGTCACGTGCTCTTCACCTCCTCAATGCCTAGATTTGGCCGAATGCTGTTGTTCACTTCAGCTGTAGCCATTGATGTTAATAGCATTGGTGATGGTATTTGCTTCCTTGGCTTTAGTTTTGACTTCATACTCTTAGGTGAGAATTTTGACCGTAGCTTCTTCACAACTCTGGGGCAAGATTCCTTGCCCCTTCCCAGACTCCAGTCAATAGCTCAATCAATAACCATTCCTCCCCATCCTGAAGCTGTCAGATGAATAGCGATTGAAACTGAAGAATAGCTCTGCGGGCGATCCGAACACTGGCTAGTAGAAACTTAACTTCAACCGCGCGATTCCCACTTCTGCAGCAGCATGCACCATCAGATCAAGCACAGCCCAATGCACGAACAGTAAACCTCAGGCATCCTGCATCACTTCTCTGGCATTCTCAGATCGCACCTCTACTATGTAATCTACATATTGAATGCGGCTTACAGAACAAGTTGCTTAGGCTGAACCATCGGGGCGATTACAGATTTTATGTGCGAGGAATCACATCCCGTAGATCGCAGAGATCACTGTCTATAATTTTTCATCGAGCGAATATAAGTGCGTGAGACAGAGGTCATGAAAAGTCCTCTACCCCACAAGAGGCTTCTCAACAACGAAGAGGAATAGATCATGAAAAAGTTTTCAACAGCTCTGTCAACACTTTTAATCATTGGATCAACAATGATGCCTGCTGTTGCGAATACGGGCAACGCCCCAACCTCAACAAACTGGAACACAATTGGAAGCAACGCCCAGCAAACCAACGACCAAGGCATCAACAATCTAGCATGGAGTCCACGTCCCTCCGAAACTGTGAACGTGTTGACTTTAATCCCCAGCGAAACACAACCACCGGCACAACAGCCCCGGATGACCAATCCAATTGAAAGTCGCATCATGCGATATTCATCTCCTCAGGAATTGCTCACTGAGCTACAGTACGTTCGTGAAAACTATCAAAGCTTTGCAACACAGAATGACTCCATTGGCATGGAAACGCAGCAGCGACTGGCACAAATCATTCACCTCCGAGCCAGACAACTAGGTCAAGCACTTCCCTCAACATCATCGACGAATGCGTCATCTCAGCCACCACAGATCGCAACTCCTCCCGCTGAGGCAACACCCGTCGAGTCCCAGCCAACTCTAGTCTCTGGCCCTGGAGCGCCTCCAGTTGAGATTCAAGCAGAAATACCTGTAGAAAGCGCCTCACTCTCCACCCCTCAAGCACCAATCAGTCCACCAATATCAACAGACACAACTTTTCAATGTACCCAGAGCGGTACCAAGGGCTATGCCACAATTGCCATGACATCGGACGGCCCCACAGATCCGATGATTGAATGGGAAAGAACAGACTTTAACGCCTCAGGCTATACCCCATCAACTCGCTGTCAAGAGGTCACCAGGCGCCTAAATATCGCAGCAACTAAATATGGCAATGGTAAGCTGAGCAACCTTTGGTTAACATCAGGTCGGCAGGAGCAACTCCCCGTCATTTGCTACGTACGCAGCGAAGGCGCAGGGTGTAGTAAAGACAATATCCTCTTTACCATTTCACCCAGCTCCCCCAACCATGACAATCCCGGCAGGGCGCTGGCTCAGTTGGTAAACTTTACGAATTCAGGGACAGGCACTGCGATTCAAGAAACTGAAGCTCGCCAATATATCAATCTTGAGCAACTTGTGAGTTCCACTCGCAAACAACCCCACCAAAGTCATGTAGCCGTTTCCACGCCTATCCCCAGTGCCCAAACAGCAAACAGCAAAGAACTTTGGCCAGGTCAGTTTAATGGCGGTGGTCGTCTATAGGGTTCGACGACATCTTCAACGTAACTGCTGAGCGCCGCGTTTCTGCGCTCAGCAGTTACGTTGCACTGAGAGAAACACTGGCCACATCTCACTAAATGCAGTCGCTAGATCAAGCGAGACAGCGAGGAAAACTCAGATGAAATGCAAGAGTTGTCAAAGTGATTATCCTCAGCCGGATATTATTGATGGCATTGCATATTTTGTCTGCTCCAAATGTGGCCATGTCCAAGAAGAAAAAGACTACCACGTCTATACAAAAGCAGAAAGAATAGAGATCTTTGAGAAAGAGTACGGCATAAAGTTGCCAGAAGAGTACATAACCTATATCGACACAAAGCAATCTTGGGTCGTCAAACTACCACCCTGCACCTCCGAGACAACACAATATTATTTTGGTGCAGGTTTCTATGACATTGGTGAGTTTTCTGGCCTGGATCCTGAAGAGGACAGATCAATCTTTCATAGTGCAAGCCTAGTAGAAACGTGGGGGTTACCCGAGAAACTAATTCTTATCGACGGAGACGGCCATACTTGGCTAGCCTTAGATTACAGAGAGTCGGCAAAAAATCCCAAGGTTATCGTGATTGAGTCTGATACATCCAATAGCCTTGTTGTAGCCCATAGCTTCCAAGCATTCGTTCAATCCCTTTTTCCTTACGAAAGTGTCTACGATATAGAGGGGAATTTTATCCACAACGGTTTCATCACCTAACGAGCACAGGATGTCAGATGGATTAGCCACTCCGCTCCAAATCGCCACAAGAAGCGGGGATTGTATACCAAAATGCGCGTTCAAACCATGACGGAAACACTACATCTCATCAGCATTCGCGAGACCTCAGCTTCTGACATTTATGCATCAGGAGCAAAACTCACGGTAAAAATCGCCGGACAATCTTTCTTCACCGGCAACGAAGCGTTCAAGAAAGCGACTGAGGTCAAAAGCCTCGTCTCCGCCCTCCAAGAACTGGGCCTCTCCGAAGACGATATTCATCTACTGAACGTCTCAACAGAAGTCGAGAGCGGCATCCTGACCAAGACATCAACCGCGACCTATCATCTGCTGGTTAATTGCCAATCGATCACTATGCTTGGTCGCGTTCTGGCAGCCATCTCATCACAAAAGAACTCAAAACTTTCCGCAATAGCATGGCAATATCCTGGTCTTGAAAAAACCAAACGTGATCTCATCCAAACAGCCGTTCGTGCTGCCAAAGAGACGGCTCACGCTGTGGCCGATTCACTAGAGGTTACATTACTCGGCATTCACAAACTGTCCTACGACCTATCTGGCCTAGACACCGCACTCCGCGTTCCAGACGCATCGAGCTATCCGATGCGCGCCCGCAAAGCCAAAACAGCCGCGCTGGATAGTTTGGAGCTGTCGCATACAACAACGCTCTCGATCACAGTGAGTGCTGAATTTATGGTGGAGACATTTGCCAGAAGTGGCACATAACACGAAGGTGCACGGAGTTAAACGCTCCAACACCCATCAGCTTGCAATAGTTGCAACCCTAGGGACAGGTACAGAGAAACCGCCAAGCAGGTCGGGCATATAGCAACAGAGTGGCTGGTTCGGACAACGGACCTCCACCCAGCAATGGTTTTAAATCACAAAATATCCTAACCAATACCTCGGTCGCTATATCTGGGGATTGAGTCACAGCAGGAATCGTCATCTCTAGCGTTTTTACAGTTGAATCTTTCCAGCACAAGACACTGAACACTGCCTGAACCATCTGATGTCCCCCATTCCCTTCAGACTCAGCAACACACTGAAAAGGGCCCGGAGTTGAAACTCCGGGCCCTTTTCTAGTCAAGTCTAAGACTATTGATGAGTCGTAGCCGCTTGAGATGCTCCAGCCTCAGTTGCAACAACATCAACCGTGACGGGCGGTTCCATCGGCACATCGACAGGTGCTGTTGCTTGGGCGTACCAGGCCTTTGCAACCATTACTTTGTGCTTCGCCGCACCATAACGCTCACCATAGTTTTTCATCAACTTGGCATCGAGCGTCTCGGCCTCAGACTTCAGCCAAGGGAATAGCTTTGCCTTAACCGTTGCGGCAAAAGAAGATAGCAGTGACTTCAGCGTTGTGGGCACATCAGGGCTACCCGGTTTATCCGTCCAGGCATCATTAATCTTTGTCCCTGTCTCTTTAAGATTCTCGACCACCGTTGATGACAACTCTTGTGCCAGAGGTTTCATCACTTCTGTACCAGACTGAAATTCTGTTTTCGTTTCTACAAAAGCCGTTTTAAGAATCGTGCCAATGCGATCTAAACGCGCACTGCCCTCCATTCTAAGCTGCTTCCAATTATCAGTTGTAGCTGCAGTATTATCCATAGTTTGAGCCTGAGTTTGAACTTGAGAGTCAGTCATTTGTGGGGTGCTATTAGTAGCCATCATTAGATTCATTCTCCAAAGAAAAGGTAGATTTCCACTTTGTCTTTCATGTCAGACGATAAATTTTGCACACACTACATAACCATTCTCCTGAACACTCGTCACTCAAAGTTTCTCTAGCTAACGGGCACGGCCTCAACCTCAACAACACTATCGGTTGCAGCAACACTCGCCTTGGTGGCCTTCTTATCCTTCACTCTCTCCATCATGATTTGAGAGACCTCTGCAATCAGAAGTGACGCCAGTAAACCATCATCAATCCAACCGAGACCTGGCAAGAAATCAGGTGCAATATCAAGAGGACTGACGAGATAAAAAAGTGTTCCAAAAATGATCACCCAGCGGTATTTGGTATGTCGAATTGCATTACGATAACCTTCTTGAAAACTTTGCCAAAGGGATTGGTTTTTCATCTCAGTTCCAGCTCATCAACAATCTCATAATCTCAGTTTTATCTGGATGCGTCAGGTGTTGATTCCTTATCCTTTAGTCGTAGTACTACACCGAATAGACCGTATACGGTTAGCCGAATCTATCGACAAAGCCTCTAAACGGTCGTATCTTTCTGATTCTCGTTTTCTATAAAAGAAGCTCAAAATTATTTGCAGATGGAGAAAACAAGTCGATGAATAGAAGTGATTGCATCGTAAATAACGCCCCATCTCCTCAAAGATATTCCGTTCTTTCTCGTGCCCTAGTGCAATCTGCTGTCAAACAGTCCAAACAAAGGTGCTCAAGAGGAGAAATGATGGTTGCGATCGCAAATCCCCCGTACAGTCATATCAAACAACTTCAATGTCCACTGTTATGCTTCAATCTCATCGATCATCATGGGTACAGCAGCAGCACGGATTCACACCATACAGCAACTGCATTCCAGCAGATCGCCCTGTCCCTCCACAGCAGATCTCACATCGCCCCCATCATCGCCAGCAACATCAAGGTCACCAACGCATCAGGAGAACTGGGAATGGTTTGTAATTCAATGCATTCCAGTCCAAAACAAGTCAAATTTTCAAAAATACCAACACAAGTCATCGCAAAAAACGACCTTATTGATACAAGACCTTCACGATCATCGCTCTATAATTAAATCTTATTCAGCAATGCAGCATCACCGTCTTGATTAACGCCCTGCTTAATACGCTCTGCAAAAAAGTAATCCCGGCAATTTAAACCTCTTGGACGACAGCACTAGAACAACATATTTAAGCTGTCGTGCAGCCCCGCACTGAATCATGATTAAAACCCAGATCCGCACAACCACCACGAAGCCACAACTCCGCTGCAAAAACTGTAAAAGCAGGATGGTCCGGCCTTCACGCACAAAAGGCTTCCTGCATTGGCTCTTTTCACGCTTTGGCTTAAAACCTTATCGATGCCTCTACTGCGGCAAAAGATTTTTCAAATCGTCTTGACTAAACTAACGCCCACAAGCAAACAGTCCCTCAATACAGAGCATTGTTACCTCCTTCAGCTACAGAACTGCCCACCACCAATGCTTACAGTAAGCATTCTAAGAAATATTAGGTCTACGTTGTGTGGGCCAGCTCAACTCTGAACCGCAAATCGACGGTAGATCGAACCGACCAAACAGAATGATTGATAATGTCATCGATCAATCATTCTGTCTGGCTCAAATGTATTAGACCTATCTGTATGGATTGGTTCACCCAGCGACGGGCAAGACCTCATGGCTAATTCTGTCCCAGATCAATAGCCAAAGGGAAATACTCTCAAAGACCGCTGTCGAACCTTGCTCACAATGAAATCAGAGACTAAATTTCTGATCCACGACCACTGGTGGCCAACAGAATAGATCAAGGTATTTCACGAGTAGCAAAGACCAACGACAGAATGAGGTATTCAAATAGACACAACATAAATTATTCCACAATCACAGTAGAAGTGATTTATTTTTCTACTGCGACAATTAAATCTCCCTGCAATATCGATTGAGACAGAAAGCAATACTTGGATAAGAAATGCATAACGTAATGTATGAACCTAAGTCTTGTAAGTAAGTGGCTCTGGCGGCTATAAATTCAAGAATACATGACACTAGATTGACAGTACTAGGCACCTAAGTCATGATGCGGGAACAGCGCTTAATATTACTGAAGTCAGCAACTGTATAGGGATCGGTATGGATTTATTTCAAGGTATCCGAAACAGTATTGATACTCGGTTAAATGCAAGAGTTGAGTACGAATCGAGAATCGCTTCAAAGGACACAATTCTTGATATTGGTGGAAGAAACGAACAATCAAAAAGTAATCAGCGATTACGTCAACTTTCAACTAATTCAAAGGCCAAGATAGTATCGACCGATATCATCGATGACTACCACCCAGATATTGTGGATGATATCTGTAGTTCTAACGTCGGCTCAGAAACTTACGATGCCATTTATTGCAATGCCGTTCTTGAGCATGTAAAAGATTACGAGGCAGCGATTAGCAATATTCACAGGATTTTGAAGCCAGGTGGAGAACTCTTCATTTATGTCCCCTTTGCTTGGTGTTTCCACGACCAAATGGATTTTCATCGCTTCACCTTTTCAGAAGTCAACCGAATATTGAAGTCCTTCAGTAAACACAAGCTATTTTTGCCAGACGGTAAAGGCTATGGTGGCGTCTTTTGGCAGACTTTAACGTTTTACGAGATTAGTAGGTTTCCTAGATTATGGAGCCTGTTGTCAACATGCACCAACATATTGTTTACAATTCCCATCGCAATTAAGTTTGTTGTTCATCAGGCAAAGAGCAACAACGAACCCAAGATCTCCTTTAGAGAGTATCGTTTTTTCTACACACATCTTTTCCTCAATCATGGTTTTTGTGGATGGGCTGTGAAGTAGGCCAATGCTCTTATCATCATTCAGGGATTGAGACTCATAACGGCACGACGTTCCTAAGAGAACTCACCTTTTGTGTGAGAAATACACATCCTTGCCTTAACCAAAGGACTCCCCAAACCACAACAATAGGCACGAACCCAAGAGTCTCGATTGGCCTCTAACATTTACGGAGCGCTTAATTCGATATGGATTTTCAGCCTTTACAGGATGTCACGCCAGCCACTTGATGCAGCGAAGTACAACGTTAAGCCCGATACTCATTACTCAGCAAAATGCACGATAGATAAGACCAAAATCCTTGTTTTATGGTCCTTCTCAAAAATCATCTCGTTCATTTCTAGGAGTAATGGGTATTACTGAAGCTCACGTAATGAACTGAGAAAGACACCGACACCACCCACAGCCAGCACCAACATGGTAATCAACTCAAAAGCAGAGATAGGTGCCAAGCGGAAATTAATGCTAGCAATCACCCCAAACAACAACATAATCAGAGACGCCGTTGCCAACAACCAGCCCAGGAAATTTTTCGAGTTATAGAAAATCAGACCCACTCCAAAAATAAACGGGACTAAAACCATGCCACTGGTTAAACTCAAATTTCCAACCCGATACAGGCTATAACCCATCGAAAAGTTATTCACAATTTTGATCGAACTCAGGAATAAATAGCCTCCTGCGATCATCATCGCCAGTCCCAAAAAGAAGCGCCCCACGCCTCCCTTGGTCCCCCCAGCTCCTCGATTAGCCATGTAGTTCAATCCCCCTTAGTCTTCTCGATACAGCGTAGGACAGAATCTGACGGTAGGCTAGAAACTATCCTGACGTTTAAATATTTCGTGAACACTGACTCCGTTGTTCCCTACCATACTTGCCATCACAAGATGAAAACGGGAGACGTCATCATTTTCTCCGCTGCGGATTTACCCTCTACGGTGGTTAAAGTTGCGACCCGCTCTCAATATGTTCATGCCGCGATTGTCCTATTCGCGCATCAAGAACACCCCTCAGAGGGATCTGTCATTATTGCGGAATCGCATGTTGATACAAATCTGCCCAGCCTAGGCACTGGCGAAAAAATTATGGGTGCCCAACACCAATGGCTGGAACATCGGCTGAAGAACGAAGGGCAGGCTTGGTGGGTACCGCTCAAGGCACCTTTGGCAAAGGATCAGCGACTGCGTCTACAACATTGGCTCCAAGAGATTGAGGCCAAGCAAGTTCCCTATGACTTTGAACAGGTAGCCGGGGCAGCGCTAGACATGTGCGATAACTTGGGACTAGAGAATACCCCAGACGACAAGGCTCTATTTTGCTCAGAGCTCGTAACCCGTGCGCTCCAAATCGCAGGCGTTATTGAATCCCACATCAATGCAGCAGAGCAA
>CALFCG010000340.1 GCA_937951315.1 uncultured cyanobacterium | reverse complement strand
GTGAACTGATTAAGCGTTTGGGTATTCGAGGATAACGAAGGGAAGGTTCTCTCATGGCGGCTAACTCAAAGGAAAGCAGTTCAGCGACAGGTTTCGCTGCAGATTCTGATCAGGGTACTGCGGCTGAGAAAAAAAAGAAGCAACCTGTAGATAGTTCTAAAAAGAAAGCCAAGAAGTCTCCAAGGCGCTTGCCGACTCGTAAGGCAGAAAATGCTAAGTCGGCAATTCCTAAAGAGGTGAGCGATCGCATGGTGAAGCGCGTGTTAATCATCTCGGGTGTCCCTTCTGTACTGGCCTTTGGAGTGTTCCCCGTCAGTTATTATGCTTCTCTGAAAGGTTGGGTTTCTCTTCCTCCTTTTGTGACGCTAGCGGCAAGCGTAACGTGTCTCGCCTTAGGCTTAGGTGGCATCAGCTATGGTGTTTTGTCGGCGTCCTGGGATGAAGGGATTGAAGGAAGTCTTGTTGGATTTGAAGAATTTAAACTTAACTTTGGACGCCTTAGAGAGACCCGCAAGGCTTCGAAGGGGTAGGCTGAGCCGTCAACGAAGAAATTAAAAAGCTCTTAGACTAGGGGAATCATCCTTAGTCTTTGGAGTATGTTCGATGATTATTGTCATGAAGTCTGGTACCCCGCAGCCGGAGATTCAACGCATTGAGCAAGAGATGAACGATCGGGGGCTGACGCCTGAGCCGATTATTGGTCGTCATAAGGTTGTGATTGGGTTAGTAGGTGAAACCAGGGAACTCGATCCGGATCATTTGCAGGATTTGAGTCCGTGGATTGAGAAGGTTTTACGGGTAGAGAAACCCTATAAGCGCGTGAGTCGCGAGTTTAGGCATGGTGAAGCGAGTGAAGTTGCTGTTCCTACCCCCAATGGAACTGTTTATTTCGGAGAGCACCATCCCCTAGTGCTGGTGGCAGGTCCCTGCTCTGTGGAGAATGAGACCATGATTGTGGAGGTTGCCCACCGTGTCAAAGCTGCTGGGGCCTCCTTTTTGCGTGGGGGTGCCTATAAGCCGCGCACGTCTCCATATTCTTTTCAGGGCCATGGCGAAAGTGCTCTAGGATTATTGGCTGCGGCACGTGAGGCGACCGGTTTAGGGATTATGACTGAGGTCATGGATACTGCCGATCTCGAGGTGGTGGCAGAGGTGGCAGATGTTGTGCAGGTGGGAGCCCGCAATATGCATAATTTTGCGCTGCTGAAAAAGGTTGGTGCTCAAGATAAGCCTGTTCTTCTGAAGCGCGGTATCTCAGCCACAATTGAGGAATGGTTAATGGCTGCGGAGTACATTCTGGCGGCGGGGAATCCTAATGTCATTCTCTGCGAACGGGGGATTCGCTCTTTTGATCGTCAGTACACTCGAAATACACTCGATCTGGCGGTGGTGCCGGTGTTGCGAACGCAAACCCATTTACCCATCATGATTGACCCCAGTCACGGAACGGGTTGGGCTGATTTAGTCCCCTCGATGGCAAAAGCTGCGATTGCAGCCGGCACAGATTCCTTGATGATTGAAGTGCATCCAAACCCCTCCCAAGCGTTGTCTGATGGTCCCCAGTCTTTAACCCCAGAGCAGTTTGATCTTCTAACGCAGGATTTGAGCGTGTTGGGTAAAGTGATGAATCGCTGGCCGCAAGCCGCTATTGCTCAGTAGAATCAGGTGTTTCTGGAGTTGCCTCTGGCTCGCCGATTTTTTGTTGCTGTTGCTGACGAAAAGCATCAACAGCATTATCGAAGCTTTCTGTCTGCTCTTCAGCAAAATCACTAGGGCTACGGCCATTCACCTGTTGAAGGCGATTCAGTAGATTAATCAGTGAGGACCCCGTCGCCCGATCTGTGAATAACTCACTACCATCATTGGGGTTATCTTGTTGAAAAATCTGCTGTGGTTGTTGTGGTGACTGAATGTTAATAGAATTCTGAGCAACAGCCTTGCCGATAGTACCCAGACTGAAGCTACAGAGTAGGATAATGAAAGGAGCCAGTTTAGAGCGCATTACGATGTTCTCGAGACATTGGGGATGGTTCGGCGTTAACCTGAACCTAAGGGAGTAAAAGTCCCTTCTTGAAGTGTAGACCTGATATCGACCACACCTTCTTGGAGTGGATAGGTATGAGAAATTTGACTTTATTGTAGGTCAAAAAGTTTCTATCGCTTGTAATCAGCTCCACATAATGGCAGAGTTACCCTCCGGATGGGGAGTCCTAAGAGTAAGGACAAATTATCCACGGGGAACACTATCATTAATGCAGTCACAACAATCATTTACTCAGGACCAGCCAGCGGCAGATATGCCATCCAAAGGTCCCAGACGTTTTCTCCCTGGATTTGTTCGCCGTTTGTCTTCTTCAACTAAGTTAGAACTTGTATCCCGGAAGCCGACACTCTTTCAAAGTGAGTTTGTGGGCTGTATGGAGCTGCATGCCGATCCTAAACTGGTGGCTGAGTATCTTGATCAACATCCTGAGTGGTTCGTGCGGTGTGCAGCGCCTATTCAAGCGATCCCTGAAGGAGATAATGGATATATTCTTTCTATCGGGCGCTATGGTTCTTTTGGATTTGAGGTAGAGCCCAAAATTGGTCTTAATTTGCTGCCTCAGGACGAGGGGGTTTACCGCATCGAGACCATTACCCTGCCTGATGAAGCTGAACAAACCTATCTTGTCGACTTTCAGGCTGCCTTGCAGCTGGTGGATGAGCCCGAAGTCATGCCTAACGCTCAGCAGGGGGTTCTAACAAAAGTAGAGTGGGTTCTTGATCTCGGGGTTACCCTCTTTTTTCCGCGATTTATCAATCGACTCCCCGCACAACTGATTCAACGGACTGGGGACCGCGTCTTAAATCAGGTGGTTAAAACGATTTCAACTTCTTTGACGGCCAAGGTTCAAGACGACTTCCATCAGTCCCATGGCATTACGCCTCCAAAATAGGCCTAAGGTTGTAACTTCACGTTAAGTCTGCTTACGGAAGACAACGAAACCACCGGGGGCCGATGATGTCGGTATAACTTTCGCTTCTGTGCGAGGGAGGCAGGGAGGTTGCAGTTGCGTGAAGTCCCCTTTATCCCTTGGATGTTCCGAGAAGGCAATAACCTCTTCTCCCTTAATAAACACAAGCAGACTAATGTGGTCGCTGTAGTAAATAGATGTCTTCTTTTCGACATCCCATTCAAAGCCAATTCTTTTTGCAGCTTCACTATTGCCCATGTAAGGGGACACCACACAGATTTTGTCCCAAGTGGCTGGTCCAAGGGAGGTCAGATCAATCACACCCTTGGGATTTTCATCGAGCTGTTTGACGATGCTTGAAACTGTCTCGATCTCATTTCTACTGCTGCAGCTGGCGCAAAAGAGCAGGATGAAAAACAAGAATAAGGGGTTTGGTCTCATTGTTTAAGAAATAGGGCCGAACCCACATCAGCATTAAGGGGCTACCCTCTGCAAGGGTTCGTTTCGAGGAATTTGGACTGGCGAAACACTGAACTCGCCCTTTACGTTATTGTAAAAAAAGGTAAAGCCTATTCTAGCTGGCTTTCAGCCTTGTCCATCTTAAACATTCTGAGTAACCCATGCGCGTAATATTAATGACCGGCAAAGGTGGCGTTGGTAAAACCTCTGTTGCCGCAGCCACTGGACTTCGTTGTGCGGAGTTGGGTTACAAAACACTCGTGCTAAGCACGGACCCAGCCCACTCCCTTGCTGATAGTTATGATATGGACCTTGGCCATGAAGCCGTAGAGGTTCGTCCCAATCTCTGGGGAGCTGAGTTAGATGCCCTAATGGAGTTAGAGGGAAACTGGGGGGCGGTCAAACGCTACATTACTCAAGTTCTCCAGGCCAGAGGTTTAGACGGGGTTCAAGCCGAAGAACTCGCGATTTTACCTGGCATGGATGAAATTTTTAGTCTGGTGCGGATGAAGCGTCACTATGATGAAGGTACCTACGATGTCCTAATCATTGACTCTGCCCCTACGGGAACAGCACTTCGTTTGCTGAGTCTGCCGGAGGTCAGTGGATGGTACATGCGTCGCTTCTATAAGCCCTTCCAAGCGGTTTCTGTGGCTCTAAGGCCATTGGTTGAGCCTATCTTTAAACCCATTGCAGGGTTCTCTCTACCGAACTCTGAGGTGATGGATGCGCCCTATGAATTTTATGAG
>CALFCG010000339.1 GCA_937951315.1 uncultured cyanobacterium | reverse complement strand
ATTATCATCATCGCGGCGACAAACCGCCCTGATGTCTTAGACTCCGCCCTCATGCGCCCCGGTCGTTTTGACCGCCAGGTTGTTGTGGATCGCCCTGACTATAAAGGACGTGCGGAAATTCTCAATGTTCATGCCCGTGGCAAGACCCTCGCCAAGGATGTTGATCTAGAGCGGATTGCCCGACGGACGCCTGGTTTTACAGGTGCGGACCTTTCAAACCTTCTCAATGAAGCCGCGATTTTGGCCGCTCGTCGCAGCCTGACTGAAATCCCAATGGATGAGGTCAATGACGCGATTGATCGGGTTTTAGCCGGTCCAGAAAAGAAAGATCGCGTCATGAGCGACAAGCGCAAGACGTTAGTGGCATACCACGAAGCGGGACATGCCCTCGTGGGTGCGTTAATGCCTGACTATGACCCCGTTCAAAAAATCAGCATCATTCCCCGTGGACGTGCGGGTGGACTGACTTGGTTCACGCCTAATGAAGATGCGATGGATTCTGGTCTCTATAGCCGCAGCTATCTGCAAAATCAGATGGCGGTTGCCCTGGGTGGTCGCATTGCTGAAGAACTGATCTTTGGTGAAGAGGAAGTTACGACTGGTGCATCCAATGACCTGCAGCAGGTGGCTCGAGTCGCTCGCCAAATGGTGATGCGGTTTGGGATGAGCGATCGTTTGGGTCCAGTCGCTTTGGGACGCTCTCAAGGAAATCCGTTCCTGGGACGTGATATTTCTTCGGATCGTGACTTCTCTGAAGAGACTGCAGCCACGATTGATGATGAAGTGCGCAATCTAGTAGAGCAAGCTTATCGTCGCGCGAAGGATGTCTTGGTGACGAACCATTCAACTCTGGATGCGATCGCAAATCAGTTAATTGAGAAAGAAACAGTGGATTCCGAAGAACTCCAAGTCATTCTCAGCAACAACGATGTGAAGATGGCAGCGATCGCATAATCTCTTCCATTCCATCGGTTTAGTATCATCGGTTCAATGCGGTACTGGTTTCAGTGCCGCATTTTTAATGGCGATTTTGAGATTGCTGCATTGAAAGCAGGAGAGCGATCTTGACAGAGCTGGAACACCTTCGTATTCTAAAAAAAGACTGATCGGTCTCTCAAATGCCCAAGGGTCAAATTACTAAAGCTCGAATTTTGCATCAGGCTGCTGAACTCTTTAATCAGCAAGGTTATGCAGGGTCTTCTATGTCTGATGTTATGGCTGTTACAGGACTCAAGAAGGGAGGTATTTATAATCACTTCAAGAGTAAAGATGAGTTAGCGCTGGCTGCCTTTGAGTATGCGATCGCAACCATGGGCCAACACCATCGAGCGGTCCTGCGTCAAAGCCCTCATGCGGTCGAACGACTCTTTGGGATTCTGTCCGTCTTTGGCAGTTTTGTCGATCAGCCCCCCGTCATTGGCGGCTGTCCGTTGATGAATACCGCGATTGAGGCTGATGATGCCCATCCCGCCTTAAAGACGCATGCCCAGCAGGCCATGACGAATCTGCGGCGACTCCTTTGCCATATTGTCAATACTGGCATTGCTAAGGGGGAATTACAGCCCGCTGTTGATGCCGATGTCTTTGCCACTATTCTGATCTCTACGGTTGAGGGAGCCATCATGATGAGTAAGCTGTATGACGATTCAACGCATTTGGACCGTGCGATCACACATCTCACGACCTACATTAATGACCAACTACGTATATAAAAAGTGCATCTGTGTATATCTCTGGGCCCGATATTTTTTTGACCATAAAAAGACCAATCGGTCTGTTTATCGATTAACGGAGTCGTAAATGCTGACGTTTTACTACAATCCTCTATCCCCTAACGCTCGAAGAGTTTGGTTGACCTTGCTCGAAAAGCAAATTCCCTTTGACCCGGTGGTCATCAAGATGGATGGTGATCAATATCAGTCTGAATTCCTGGCCATCAATCCCTTCCATCACATTCCTGTTTTGGTTGATGATGGGTTCCGCATTGTTGAATCCATTGCCATCATGGACTATCTAGAAGCAAAGTATCCTGACCCGGCGCTTATGCCATCAGAGCCGGATGAGATCGCAAAGGTTCGCATGGCTCAGCTTGTGACAGCCAACGAATTCTTCCCTAAGATGATTCCCTTGGTTTGTGAGAAAGATGACTCTCCTAAGCGTCAGCAAGCCCAGGAAGATCTCCCGCTGGCCTTTATGGCTGAATTGCTGGGAGAGCATTCCTATATGGGAGGGGCCTCTCTCAGTCTGGGGGATATTGTCTCGGGGATTGCCATCCAGCTAGCCGTCTCCTTGGGTGTGCCCCTCGATGCCCATGCCAATCTCCAACAATGGCAGCATCGCTTGATGGACCGTGCCCCTTGGCAAGAAACTCAGCTCAGTACGTCAGATGTAGAGAATTTTAGGCGTCGGGTGCGGGTGTTGGTGCGACTACGGCAGCGAGCAGCTCGGCAGTCATAGCTGCAATCTCATCAATAGGCTTCTGGCTGAGGCATTTCTAGTTGCTGCAGTAAGATCTGAGCTGCTTGGAAATATGGCGCAAGGGTTAGGGCGTTCCGAGTGTGTTTCTTAGCCGTCTCGAGATCGTCTTGACGATTGTGGATAATTGCGAGGTTGTAATGGGCGAGTGCGTGGGTTGAGGCCGGTGTTTCAGGCTGATCAGGAAAGGTTAGAGCCTTTTCAAAGGCTGTGGTGGCTTTGTCGTACTGCATCAACTCAATAAAAGCCAAGCCTAAATTGATATACGGCGTATCGTAATGGGGGTCGAGTGCAATCGCTTTTTCGTAGGATGAGATCGCAGCTTCAACGTCTTCCTGTTGGTGCAATCTGAAGCCCCTTTCATAGAAAGCTTCTGCGGTGTTAGGTTGTTGGTCCAAGATCGTTCTCCACAGTTTTTGCTTCAGCATACCTTCCCCTAAAGGGCTAGGTACGCTAATGCCCACTTCTGATTCTGTGCTACAGGGACGTGAGAAAATATATCGGTATTGAAGTCTATGCTGCCTCAGCAAGATGTAGGGGGACGCTTGATCAGCATTCTTATGCACTGAAGCAGGGGAGTCATCAGATTGATCGTCCCTCTCAAGATATCTGAATCCTGAGGGAGCAATATCCAGATATACCCATAAGCCCTCCCAGAGCCTTTGCCTTGAAGGTTTGTTGTATTTTGCTTCTGTAAAAAGAGGAGGCTTTCTCTTCAAAATTTCCTCTAATTCTGCTGACAACGAAAATGTGGGTTCGGTTGAGCTACATCATCCAAGAATGAGAGATGGGGGGACTGTTTACTCCTCGTTAGGCACATCGTTGCGCCGGAGACTCCACCGTGTCACTGAGGTAATTAAGAATTGCCATGATTTGAGAGCGTCGATCCTCAGGCATCGACTGCGCTAACGCCTTCAATGCATCAATATGAGCTTCCATATGAGCTTCCATATGGGGAGCCGATTCCGTTACAGGATCAGCGTGAGTAG
>CALFCG010000338.1 GCA_937951315.1 uncultured cyanobacterium | reverse complement strand
CCACTTTGTTGATAAGCCCCTCGATATTCGTTGACGCCCCACCCCAGAACAGTCATAGCCCCCGCCATCGGGAAGCCAAACTTGACATGGTCACCCGCATCAAAATAACCACCGGTTAGATCACGGCCGACGTCACTACCGTCTTGAAGGGTTGAGTCGCCTCGCCAAGCAATGCGATTATCTCGGGGGAGTGGACCCGAACGCTGGGCCTCATAAAACAGAAAGGACTTTTGCAGCGCCTCACCATAGTTAATGTCACCAGACTGTGGCGGGGGAGGGGGTGGTGCCGTCGCATCATCATCTAGGATTGTTGCAACCCCAAACGTATCAGCCAACGTAGCATTGCTAGGGCGCGTGAGTCTTAAGGAAAAATTCTCGGTTGACTCACTAACGTTGTCATCCAAAAGGTTGACCCGAACGAGTCGAGAGGTTTGCCCAGCATTAAAAACCAAGGTGCCATTGGTGCGAATCAGGTCGCCCGCTGTGGTGGCGGTGTTATTTCGGGTGGCGTACTGAACCGTAACCTGCTCACTGCTAGCCTCTGAAAGTTCCACCCTGAATACAGCGGCATCATCCCCCTCAGAAACAGTGACATCCCCGATCGTGATTTGAGGGTCGGAGACTGGAGCATCATCATCCAGAATCGTGGCAACCCCAAACGTATCCGCCAACGTGGCATTACTAGGACGTTTGAGCCTCAAGGAAAAATCCTCGGTTGATTCACTGACGTTGTCATCCAAGAGGTTGACCCGAACGAGTCGAGAGGTTTGCCCGGGATTAAAAACCAAGTTGCCATTGGTGCGAATCAAATCACCCGCTGTGGTGGCGGTATTATTGCGGGTGGCATACTGAACCGTCACCCGCTCACTGCTAGCCTCTGAAAGCTCTACCCTAAACACAGCAGCATCGTCACCCTCAGAAACAGTGACATCGCCGATCGAGATTTGAGGGTCGGATGTGACAGGCGGTGCAGGCGTAGTGGGTGTATCGGAGGCATCGATATCGACACCATTGAGCGAGAAGCGGCTCGGCCCACCCCCAGCTTGACCATTGGCAGTAAAGCCAAATGAGGCTGTACCACCAGGTGCAATATCTTGGTTCCAGTCTAAATATCGAACAACGTAGCGATTGCCGTTTCGGCTGACAATTTCTGCATTCCAAATCTGTGAAATTTCAAAAGGAGCCTCAAATTCGAGCGTCCAGTCATCTAATACGTTTTGGCTGTTATTTTCAATAGAGATAGATCCTTGGAATCCCCCATTCCACTGATTCTCTAGATTGAAGTCAACAAGATTCATGACACCACAAACGATTATTCTACGGCTGTAGTTTACACGAATACTAGTCTTTAAAGACGTGATTAAATCAAAGACTTAAACACAACACAGGGTTAATGATGGCCCATTCACCAGGGTAATTGCTCTCCGTTGGCATGCCAAAACGTACCAGTATTGTCGAGATTTAACTGATCAATTCGCTCCAGCAGTCCCTGAACAGCGGTTTGGGGCGTTATACCATTGGCAGTGAAGTTGGTCATCCGAGTCTGCACAAGCCCCGGATGGAGAATCGCGACAGCAATCCCCTTCGGCTGAAGATCATGGGCGAGAGACTTGCCTGCCATACAGAGAGAGACCTTAGACATTCGGTAACCGTAGGATCCGCCGGAGGTATTGTCATCGATAGATCCCATGCGGCTGGTCATTAAAGCCACCTTGGCCCCTGACTTGAGGTTGGGCAATAGGGCACGGGTCACAGATAGCGGACCAATAGCATTCACCTCAAATTGCCGACGAATGCTATCCGTATCAAGGGTTTCTAGGGTCATGCGTTCAACAATGGCAGCGTTGTTGATCAACACATCAATCGGTCGCCCCCCCAGGCATTGAACTAACTGGGCAATGGATGTCTCTGAGGTAATATCCACATCTGCCTCTACCTGCACACCAAGTGCTTCTAGCTCAGAGGAGGTGCTGCGACAGACGGCGATGACGCTGTCACCGCGTTGCTGCAGTTGTCGACAGTACTCTAGACCAATGCCTCGATTTGTCCCCGTAATCAGATAGGTTGCCATATCAAAGATGTTTCGTGGGTCTCTCCCAAAGTAGCGAAATTAAGGCATCCTTTGACAAGGGATTGCACTTATCTAAATCTGTTGAACAGAATGTCCGTGCGCGGCAGCATGCGTAAACTCGTCAAGATTGGTATAGGAACAACGGCATGACCGTCATCAAAACTGCATTAAAAGAGTGGGCCGAAGCGATTGAAGCCCTGTCAGCAGGAAACACAATCCTGTTGCTGCGGAAGGGAGGAATCCGAGAGGCAGACTTTAGGGTGACCCACCATCAGGTCCTACTCTATCCCACCTATGAACATCAGAAATCAGAACTCTTAAAGTCTGGTTCCATAAAAGAACGGCAGCCCCCATCTCCCGATCAGGTGACGCTCGCCCTCTGGGGACACATCACAGACGTGCTGCCAATCAGTGAGACTGAACAGCTTGAGGCGCTAATGCCGCATCATATTTGGACAGAAACGTTCGCCAGCGAACGTTTGAAATGGAAGCCTAAACAGCCGCTGTCTGTCTTACTCTTGCGCGCCTATACCCTCCAGCCCCCCGCAAAGATCCCGTGTCTTCGGAGATACAGCGGCTGTCGCTCTTGGATAGAGGTGGAGCAGGGGATTGAGATTAATAGGGCAAAGCCCGTGCTCACGCAGCCAGAGTATTCGTTGCGATCGCAACAAATCAAAGCCGCCCTTCAAAGCAACCAACACTAAAAAACATTAATAAGCATCTCTAGCGGCCTTAGTCGTAGCCCCCAGTCGCAGGGTTGTACTCATATGTCGCCGTCCGCAACCCCGAACGATTAGAGACAGCACTTGTGTTCGAACGTCCCCCTCTAGGAGTAGAAGGCCTAGACGAACTAAAGCCAAGTGAGGGCAGGGAAGTAGAACGCACTGAGGGGAGAGATGTTGAAGGAGAAGAGGGTGCAGCAGACGGCGCCGCAGGACTCACCGGCCGACTGAGGAGAGCTCTCCCCTCCTCAGTCAAACCATCATCGGCACCGTTAAGTTCTCCTAAAGCTCCTATCTCCGAGGGGGAGGGCACAGGGGGCAGTGCCGCAGATTGAGATGGGACAGCAGCAGCCGGATTAGGTTGAGCAGCTTCCGTCGGCGCGGGTGCAGACAGAGAAGCTTGCGCAGGAGTCTGAGGGGCCTGAAGAGCCTTTGCTAATTCAGACTTCGCTTTAGCCAGTTCATCTGACACAGCCGTCGAAGGTGCAGAGGGTTGGGTACCCACCGATGGCGATGGCAGCGGAGGGCCACTCGCGGGAAGCGATGAGCCAGATCCAAGCGAAGGAAGCTCAGCTCCGCCCGTGGGAAGCTGCGGAATATTGGCGGGAATCCCACCAGGAATCGGTGTTTTGTTAGAGCCTAACGGTCCGCGGCCTAGGATATCTTTCGAGGCGGTCGTCCCCCCTGGCACAGGCAGGGTCTTAGCCCTTGGCAGAGAACCTGGCTGGGCACCATTGGCAGGAACAGGTAACGGGGAAGATAAAGGACCGATAGCGGTATTGCCCGGTAGACGCGGGCCGATGGCCGGGTTGCGATTGGGACTGAGCTGGCTATTGGGACGTCCAGCCGTACCGCCTTCAGGACTACTGGTGAGGGAATTTGATGTGCTGTCACAGCCCGCTAAACCGGACACCGTCACAGCAGCCATCCCCAGCACAAGACACCGAAGCGATGGGGGGAAACAACGAATAACGGACATCATGGACTCTCTCCGAAAACAGCAATATTGTTATAGGGCCGTCGCCCGGGAATACAAGGGCAAAATCACAACGAGCCTAAAATGGCACCCCAAGAAGTGATCAGCCTATGAGCTTAACAATCAAATTTGATATAAAGCTTAACTTTACAGTTTGAAAGTGATGAACTCAGGAAGATGCAACCGAAGCAGATGGAGAAGAGCTCAAATAGCCCCGTGGCGTAATCATCCAGTTTTGATAGGTATGGGTACTTCCATTACCGATTAAAACGGTGGTCAACATATCAACCGTAACTGTATGCAGCTGTCCCAAGGTCGTCAGCTGTGTTGCTTCATCTTCCCGATAGGCTGACCGCACCACGGCCACGGGGGTGTTCGCATCTCGGTACTCCAGCATGATCGCTTGGGCAATGGTTAAATGTTCGACACGCAGTTGCGAGCGCGGGTTATACAGCGCCGTCACGAAATCAGCCGCAGCTGCGGCCTGCAGACGTTTTTCAATCACCTCCCAGGGCGTTAGGCGATCGCTGAGACTAATGGCACAAAAATCATGCATCAGTGGTGTCCCCACGCGCGAGGCCGAAGCCTGCAGCGCTGACACCCCAGGGAAAATCTGAACGGCAGGGGCTTCTCCATTCCAGCCCTGATGCTCTAGTTCTTCCAGCACCAGGCCCGCCATCCCATAGATACCTGCATCCCCCGAAGAGATCATGGCCACGGTCAGTCCCCAATGGGCAAGCGCAATAGCTCGCTGGGCCCGTTGGCGTTCTTGGGTAATCGGGTAGGTCTCAATAACCTGACCCGGGCGGAGGCGAGATTGGACTAAATCAATATAGAGAGAATAGCCAATCACAGAATCCGCCTGAACAATCGCAGTCTGGGCCGCGGGCGTCATCTGGTCCAGGGAACCGGGGCCTGTGCCCACGAGATAGAGCTTCCCCTGTCGTCCCGTGAATTCTAGGGGCGACAAAGCAATGGCCACCGTCATCGCCCCCGGCTCCCCGGCATTACGAATGATACATTTCGGCGCAATGAGCGTGGCGGGTCCCGCCGCTAACACATCTGACTGAATCTGAGCGGCATACAACGCTGCTGCCTCGGCAACGCTGGGCGTCCCCACCTCGGCGGCAACAATGTCCGAAGGCGTGGGCACTTCTACGGTCCGCAGCATCTCAGAGGAAAAACACTGGAGTGGCCAATCCCGATCCTGGCAAAGCTCTAACAATCCAACTTCATCAGCTTTGAGATCAAGAGTGGTGATAGATGCGATCGCATCTATCGCCAAGCCATTTTCCCGAAAAACCTGCTCGATCCCCTGCTCGATCAGTTGGCGGGAGGTGCCTCTTTCACACCCAATCCCGACCCACAACACTCGAGGATGCCAAGCAACCGTGGGTACATCTGAGTCAGGTAAGGCGCAATGGGTAATACGGATTTGCGGAGCCTCTTCAGGCCAATCGGCAAACACATAGGGATGCTCAACAGGCAAATGGGACTGCCAGAGTTTAGATCCCGCATCCTGAATCACAGCAACAGCCTGTTGGCGAGCAATTTCACCACTCACTTGATTCCAGTCTCCAGCCCCTCGCTGCCAACCAAAGGGGTGACCCAATAAATCTAAGCTCGGTAACTGACTGCGTGTTGAGGTGCCCGTAATAATCGGTGTTGCACCAATCTGTGCAGCGATTAATCGCGTCAGCTGATCCGCATGTCCTAAATGACCACTGCAGAGACTAATAACCGACTGCCCCTGTTCATCCACCACCAAAACTGCCGGATCTTGAGATTTATGCTGTAGCAGCGGCGCAATCAAGCGCACAACGGCTCCAGTGGCGAGGCCAAAAATAAAGCCTCGATGTTGGGGCCACAAATGTTGTAAATGATCTTTTAAAGACCCTGAGTAGACTTGGGCGTTGGACAGAGAGGCTAGCGTTTCAGGCACCCACAGCGTTGCGCCCGTGAACTGACAGAGAGGCTGAAGCGTAGCGACAGCCTGCGGCGTTGTTGCGATCGCAACCAGCGGCTGAAATGGTTCAAATAACGATTGACTCAAAAACGATATCTCCCTGACAACAGTAGAAAGCAGGACAGTTGCCCCACGTCCTACAAGGTTTCAATATTTGCCCTAGCAAAATACCCCAACCTACCTTACCTTAGCCATGATGTCATGCCAGCATTCCATCCCTAGGGAACGGTTGAGTCTTCTCTCTCGTCAGAATTTATGTCCTCAGACTTCAACTGTTTTATGACAGGAAGCTAGGGTGCAATCGATAGAGGTCACTCGCGTCAGCGAGCCGCCAGATGATTGACATTGACAACGATTGAGGAACAACCAACATGATCAGAAATATTTTCTATTTTGGACTCGGGGCCGTAGCGGCGTCCTTTGTGACCCATGCAGGCGTCCCCCTCTGGACTCATTTTTCACAGGTCATCAATTGGGATGTGGCAGAAGAGGCAGCCCAGGATGTGGGCGAGGTGATTTCCCGCGAAGCAGACGCAAAAAAGTCTCGCAGCAATTAAGAACAACATCAACACGTCAAGAATCAAATGCATTTTAGGCTGCCATCCAAGTTGGGTACCCTAAGGCCATTCTTGACCTACCGCTGCACTTAAAACACACCATGCAAGATCACATCTCGACGGCTGCCAGCTCCTCTGCACCTGCAACGAGCAAAAAGCAGAACATGCTCTTGATCGATTCCGCTGAGAACCAAGGCTTTAAGGTCGAGATCTTGGGGTACAAAACCCTAGCAGGTAGCAATGATCCGAGGACGGCTCAAGCCGTTTATTTTGCCAATCAGACCGATCTCAGACTCAAGCAAGTCCGCCTCACATTGAATCAAAGCGAGGCTATTGTTGAGGCCGGAGCCCTCCATTATCTGCATGGTCACATTACGTTGCAGAATCCAGTTGGCGGGGTCGGGGGCTTAGGGAAGGCCATGTTTAAAAAAATGCTCACCAACGAAACAGCCTTTATGCCTCGCTATCAGGGCAGTGGCTCTGTTTACTTAGAGCCATCCTTCGGTGATTTCTTAATTTACAACCTCAGGAATGAAGAGATTATTGCGGATCGCGGCCTGTTTTACTGCAGTGAAGCCTCGCTATCGGTCGGGGTCGCCATGCAAAAGAATGTATCTTCAGCTCTCCTCGGGGGCGAGGGACTGTTTCAAACCCAAGTACGAGGGTCAGGCCTTGCCGTTTTTGAACTGCCGGTGCCCGCCAGTGAGGTGCGATGCGTGCATCTCAATAACGAGACCCTCCAAGTCGATGGCAACTTTGCCCTGATGCGGTCAGGCCAAATTGATTTCAGCGTAGAGAAGTCTTCCAAGGGAATGTTTGGCAGCATGACCAGCGGCGAGGGTCTATTGCAAACCTTCCGAGGAACAGGACGAGTTTGGCTAGCGCCAACGCAGGCCATTTACAACCAAATGAGCAGGGGAGGATTGAGCGGCCTCAGCAGTGCTGTCCACTCTTCACGCTCCTCTACTTAGAGTATCCATCAAGGGTTCTGTAAGCAGCTGAGGGGTGGAGTTTGTTGAGTTGAGATCGCATCTATTTCCTGGGCCAGTTGCCAATCGAGATCGGTTAATCCACCCGCATCATGGGTTGTCAGCGACAGTGACACCCGATCATAGGCAATGCCGATATCTGGGTGATGCCCTAATACCTCAGCAGGGGCAACAAGCTGCTGCACAAAGGCCACCGACTCAACAAAATTGGCCAGCTTGTAAGTGCAATCAAGACGATTGCCATTCACCTGCCAACCAGGAGGGGGCTTAGGAACAGAAGATGACAATGCAACCAACGGCAGAGCAGCCATTGAAAGCAGCCCTAGGAGCAAAACCACTTTACGCATCGCACTCATCCTTTAATTTCGGGTACCGATAAGAGAACGTCCCCTGCTGATTCAATGGCTGCTCAACAGCGCAAAACTCAAATACGATGTTCGGGAGGAACTTGCTCTAGAGCAGCCCTCTGTCGAGCATCTCTCTCGGCTCTCCGCTTAGCTGCGAGACGGAGCTGGGCAGACTTAGCACGCATTTTTTGGGCATCATTGCTGTAGTTTTGCTGAATGCCCTCCATATTGCGCGTGGGTGCAATGGAGTACTGATCTTGTTCTTTCATCAGATATCGGTTGCTTATTAACATACAGAATTCGAATTGTGACAGCTATTGAGAATTGCGACAATAAAAAACATGGATTTGATGGCCATTAGCAAGATAAATCCATATTTCCTTCAACATTTCGCCTCAGCAAAATGGCATTCTCCGAACACAACACGGGGCAACTTTAGCAGTTGGAAGAGGAAAAAGTTGTTAGATTTCGACGTATGTTGGGCGACTCAGTTAATTCATGCGCAAAACCTTTATGGGCAGTGGCTGGGTTCACACAACCTTTTGTAAAGACCTCTCTAAAAACTGTATATCTCGAACAAACAGACAGATAACCCATTCTCAGTCCCAAGCTTGAACAGCGCTGGGTTATCTATCTTCATTCGTTAAAAGCATCGTTCCTCATCCTTGGCGAGCCAGCTATCCCTAGCGATAAAGCCTCAGACAACATCTCACAGGGGCAAACTTTGCATGAATTTTATTTCGGCAATGGGGATAGACGTGTTCTATCACCCTGTACTTCGTCATCCGCATTAGATGCTGTGATCTGACCCAGGAAAGCGATGGGCAACTTCATTGAGTCCCGCCAATGCCAGAGGGAAGCCCCACTAACATAGGCTTCTGGTATACAACAAGTCAGCAACCGGCATAGAACAATATTTTCTGCCAAAGGATTTATCGTTGCAATCCTGTGCTGTAGGGACTGACTATCCGTAACCCAACGCCATCCTAGCTATCATCAGATTGCTACTAATTAAGGTCCGCTGCTGCCATAACAAAAGTACGCCACTAATCATGACAAACGAGATCACAAGCTGCCGGAAACGTTGCTCGCTGATCCGCTCTAGAACGATATGGGCCAGCCAATTCCCCGGAAAGGCTGACAGGCCAACCAAAACGCCAAATTTCAGATAGTCCTGAGTCATTGCACCAAAAACGGTGTAGGAAATCAGCTTCACAACATGAATTAAGACACGCGTGGACGATAGAGTTGCTAAAAGCGATTCCTTCTTCAAGCCATAGTTGAGGTAAAACGGCACAAGCAGCGGCCCCATGCTGCCGATAACACCGGATAGAAACGCATAAACAAAGCTTGCTGGCAGAAAATACCATGCCTTCACAGGGAAGGTCTTGGATTCACCGTTGAAAGCATAACTACAGGCTGAAACAAGCAGGAACACAGCCACTAAAATCCCAAGCCACTCCACATGGAGTCTTGTGAAGGTAAAGGCACCCAGGCAGGCGCCTAGCACAGCACCCGGAATATCCCACCGTAGAACCTGCCAATCCACGTGCTGGCGATAGGTATAGGCCCGCTCGGTGTTGCCAAAAATACCGCCAATCGTGATCACAGGTGCCAAGGCTGCAGTCCCCAAGAATAAACTGATCATGGGAATTAGGATGAGGGAACTGCCTCCACCAGCTAATGAGCTGATGAACCACCCCACGGCACTCGCAATGCTCAGCCAAATCAGGGTCATAGGAAGACAGCTCTCAGTGCTTTACCAGGCATTTCGGCAAACAGTTTGGACAAAACTTAACTTAATATTAACCCGAGGTTAAATTCTTTCCCGAGCTATGCACCTGAAAGAAGACTTATTCTGCGAGAGCAGTTTCAGGAATAGCCCTGGTGGTTTCGGCTTTGTTTGTTTGAGATAAGCACAAAGGTAGGCAAATAATCCTAAACTAGACTGGGTCAGTCCCAGCCGTTCTTGTTGTGGTGACTTCCGGCGATTCTGAAGTTATTGTTTACTGACCATTTTTCTAGAAGGAGAACTCACCGACATGTCCGGCTCTTCCCAAAATGTCCCCTTACTGCTGCGGGCTGCCCGTGGTGAATCTGTTGACCGTCCCCCTGTTTGGATGATGCGACAGGCGGGTCGCTATATGAAGGCCTATCGGGACCTCCGGGAAAAGTATCCGACTTTTCGAGAACGTTCTGAGATTCCAGAAGTAGCCATTCAAGTCTCTCTTCAGCCCTGGAAGTCATTTCAGCCCGACGGTGTGATTTTGTTCTCTGACATTGTGACCCCGCTCCCTGGGATGGGCATTGAAATGGATATTGCGGAGGGCAAGGGCCCCATTATCGCGGATCCGATCCGCACAATGGAACAGGTGAATCAGCTCCATGATCTCGAGCCAGATGAGTCAGTCTCTTTTATTCGCCCTATTCTCAAGGCATTGCGCGAAGAAGTTGGCGATCGCTCTACCGTCTTAGGTTTTGTGGGTGCCCCCTGGACCTTAGCGGCCTACGCCGTAGAAGGCAAAGGGTCGAAGAATTACTCGATTATTAAGAGTATGGCGTTCAATGAACCCAAAGTTCTCCATGCTTTGCTCAGTAAAATTGCAGATGCGATCGCAACCTATGTTCGCCACCAAATCGATTGTGGCGCCCAAGTGGTGCAGATGTTTGATTCTTGGGCCGGTCAACTCAGCCCCCAAGACTTCGAAACAATTGCTCTGCCCTACCAGAAGCAAGTCGTTGACCAGGTACGCCAGACCCACCCAGATACACCGCTCATTTCCTTAGCCAGCGGAAGCGCAGGGATTTTAGAACGGATGGCAACATCCGGCGTTGATATCATCAGCGTAGACTGGACGGTTGATATGGCAGATGCCCGCAAACGCCTCGGACCAGACATGATGGTTCAGGGCAACATGGATCCGGGTGTACTTTATGGGTCTCAGGATTTCATTCGTGATCGCATCTACGATACGGTCAAAAAAGCGGGTAACAAAGGCCACATCATGAACTTGGGGCATGGAGTCTTACCGACAACACCTGAGGAGAACGTGGCGTTCTTCTTTGAAACCGTGAAGCAAATGAGCTATTAACACCCCATGCGGGTCTTAGTTACCGGAGCCAGTGGCTGTATTGGTCACTATATTTGTGAAGCATTGATTCAGCAGACGGATCACGAGCTATTTCTGATCGTTCGTGATCCGTCTAAGCTAAAAATTGATGCAACGGTTCGTCCGGGTATTCACGTCCTAACAGCCAATCTGCGAGACTTACTCCCACTTCAAGAGTTACTGCAGACCATTAACCAGGCCGTCCTCACAGCAACCGCTTGGGGTGATCCAACAGAGACTTTTGAGCTTAATGTCACAAAAACCGTAGAGCTGATTCAGCACCTAGATCCGCAGGTGTGCCAGCAGATTTTATACTTTTCAACCGCCAGCATTCTGAGTCGAGAACAAGAACTGCTCCCCCAAGCCAAAGACATTGGGACAGATTATATTCGCACGAAGTATCAATGCTTTGAACAACTGCAGCAACTGGGATCTATCCCCAAAGTTGTGACCGTCTTTCCAACCCTTGTGTTTGGAGGCGATCAATCTAAACCCCAATCCCATCTATCTGGCGGTTTACCCGAAGTGCTACGCTGGGCGACCTTACTTCGCTTCTTCAAGATGGAAGGCAGCTTCCACTTTATTCATGGTCGAGACATCGCCCAGGTCATCTGTCACCTTGTACAACACCCAGAGGTTGCCCCTAGCGATCAGTTGGTCTTAGGCAATAGAAGCATGACGGTAAATGAGTTTATTGAAGCCGTTTGTGAATTTAGCAACAAAAGCTCCAGCTTCAAAATCAATCTCTCACCAATGCTGACCCATCTCATCATTAAGCTCTTCAATATCCAAATGGCAGATTGGGATCGATTTTGTCTCGATTATCGCCATTTCAGCTACCCAGATCCCATCAGCCCTGCCACCTTTGGTTTAGGTAACTACTGTTCGCGGCTCGAAGAACTGCTTCAGCTCACAAAAAACCCATCATAATTTGAGAGATTGAGGGACTTCGGTCTCTCGAATCGTGCCTGACAAATGCCCAGAGAATGCCTCTTGTCTTATGGAAAGACGGTCCAGGACCTGCACTGTTAAAAAATTATTGAGAGGGCCCATCAGCCTAAGAGGGTAACATGTCGAAATATTGCAACAATGCAGGTGATTTGGACAAGATATCCTGATATTTTAATTTTTCTCTGGGGAACTTGAAATAGTTCGGCTGAGCATCTATTATCTGCATATTGCAGGGGAATAGTAAACGGAGCGGAAAATGGACAAGCAGATGGAGTCCAAGCCGATTTTAATTGACAACCCAGCCGACATGGAGGATCTGAGGCAGTGGTTAACTGAGCGCAAGAAGCATGATCTGATCATCAGCAGTTTTGAGACGATCGCGTGGGCTGCCAACTACATAGAAAAGAACAACCATGAGTTGGTTCTAGCTGCCGTCAACTACCAAGTCAAAATGCATAAGGCAGACCAGTATAGTTTCCACGACGATGAACTCATGCTTGTGGTCACCCGCCGCAGCGGAGACATTAGTGTGGACTTTGAGGTCCTGCATCAGGGGCATGAGCATGCAGATCTTTCAGATGACTATGTCGTTTGCCGATTGGTTGACTATGTAGACGGTACTGACATCTTTCATGAAAAGATCCATCCGTTGTTGCATCTTGACTTGGCCGAGATTTGCCGGTTGCGGTAGCCTCATATCCGAAGATAGAGACCAACACGTCTGCATATACATCGCTCTTCAAATGCGTGGTTCAGTCATCATGGCAGCCACGCATTTGAAGAGGAAGTTTTTGTGTGCTGACATCGCTTTAGGTGTCAAGGGCACAGATAGCTAGCGAGCAATCTCAAGATTGAGTGGACAATACACTCGGCATGCTTCCCAAAGACAGAATCATCTCAGCACTCGCAAAGTAAAGTCCCTAAATGTCTGTCTCGACATTCCACCCATGGAACGCGCTATTCAAACGCGAGTCTCTTTCCAACGGCAAAAAAAGTGTGCTCCATTGCTCCCCAATCACAAAGTTAGCGAGCTTTTTGGCAGAACCGCACGACCCGCAGTCCCCTTTTTTCACAACTCTGAAATAGGATTGGCAATCGCGTCAGAATAATCAGGCTTTTTTCAAGGTTTGCCACTCTCGATGAAATCTCGGAGTGAATGGTCACCCCCGCAACGCTAGAATCATTCCCCCGAGATTCTGAAGCAAACAACTCATATCTTGAGGCTCGTTGCGCCTTCCCAAGGTCTTGGCTGAAATCCCAATGCGAGCAGAGGTACATCAAAGCGGGGAACGCCTCGATAGTGCATTTTTCCTTATTTATCAGAGGCTTTTGAGTTTTGTATTGAACGTCCGGTCAGAACTCCCTCTATAATAAGTGGGCATCCATTCAGTTTTTAAAAAGCATCTGCCTGTGTTTGCTCTCAGCGGCTACGAATATCTTCTCGGTTTTCTCATTCTATGCAGCCTCGTTCCGGCATTGGCCCTCAGTGCATCTAAGGTTCTGCGACCTAGCAATCGAGGCCCAGAGCGAAGGACCACCTACGAATCAGGTATGGAGCCTGTAGGTGGGGCTTGGATTCAGTTCAACATCCGCTACTACATGTTTGCTCTGGTGTTCGTCGTCTTTGATGTCGAAACCGTCTTTCTCTATCCTTGGGCCGTCGCATTTCATAAATTGGGCGTCCTTGGTTTTGTGGAAGCCCTTATTTTCATTGCCATCTTGATTGTTGGCCTAGTCTACGCGTGGCGAAAGGGTGCCTTGGAATGGTCCTAGACCATGGCACATTGGTTCAGACTTTTCTAATTTCTTGTAAACGCGCTTAAAGGAGCGGACGTGGCAGACTCTTCACCAGAAAGCAAAGAATCCTCAACGCAAGAGGCCCCCATTGTCAAAGCAGGCCCCATTTCCAAGCGAATAGCTCAGATGGGTGTTGAACATGAATCTCTTGGGGTTGACCACCTGGGAACTGAGATCATCAAAGTTGACCGCGATGGTTTACTAACTTTGTCTGCAGCCCTAAAAGAGGATGGTTTCAACTATCTTCAGTGTCAGGCTGGATACGACGCTGGTCCAGGGGAAGACCTGGTCAGTATGTACCATCTACTGAAGGTGGATAACGACGTTGTGCGGCCAGAGGAAATTCGCATCAAGGTCTTTTTGCCCCGCACAGATCCCCGCGTTCCCTCTGTCTATTGGCTCTGGAAAACAGCCGACTGGCAAGAACGTGAGACGTACGATATGTACGGCATTGTTTATGAAGGACATCCCAATCTGAAGCGGCTGCTCATGCCAGAAGACTGGGTGGGCTGGCCAATGCGAAAAGACTATATCAGTCCTGATTTCTACGAACTGCAGGATGCTTACTAAGTAGGATTAGACTGAGTTGTGCGTTTTCGACGGTGAACTTTATTTGACTCACGGTCCCCTGCAAATTCATGGCTCAGGCTATCGATATTGCTCAAAGTGAACGGGGAAGGTAGGTCAAAAGCTTCTCTATACCTGGCACTCGAGAAAATGGTAGGGTGAGTCTACAGGCTGATTCCGAAAGAATTTAGATCAACGAGCGGAGGCAAATCCCCTATGAATCCAGCAGCTGACGGCGCTCATCAGGCTGACGAGAAAAGTCTTGACACAATGCGTAAGTTTGCCCAAACTTACGCCCAGCGCTCAGGGACTTATTTCTGTTCCGATTTAGGCACAACAGCAGTCGTCCTGGAAGGGTTGGCTAAGCATAAAGAAGATTTAGGTGCGCCTCTTTGCCCCTGTCGCTTCTATGAAGATAAAGAAGCTGAGGTCAAGTCGACCTATTGGAATTGTCCCTGTGTGCCCATGCGCGAACGCCATGAATGCCACTGTATGCTGTTCCTTACGGAAGATAATCCCTTCGCAGGTGACAAGCAGGAAATTTCGGTAGCAGAGATTCGAGCTGAGACAAATAAGTATTAACGACTGCTTCTACGGCAATTGAATGCCGGAGTAAAGGTAAACCTTGAATTCTTCGTATTAAGCTTGCTTGATTCGTAAGAAATCAAGGTTTTTTGCTAGAGAGTGCATCAATGATTAGGAACGGACTTTCAAGGTCTTGAGCATTTTGCGTAATGCTTCTCGCCAATGGGGTGGGTGATCTTGCAGCAGCAGCCGTATTTTACTGTTGTCGAGGACGGAGTAGCTGGGGCGCT
>CALFCG010000337.1 GCA_937951315.1 uncultured cyanobacterium | reverse complement strand
GCCACACTAAAGTTTTTATCCAGCAAAGACGTTGTTCCTGGAATAGAAGCGACAAGTTGGGAAATCTCTTTGCCCGCAAAGGGTAAACCGGCAAAAGCAAACTGTTCTGCCCCAATCTGAAAGTTATATTGCCCATTGACGAAGGCTCCGGCAAGGACACTCAAGGGGCCTTGGGTTTGAGCATTGAGGTTACTGAAGGATTTAGCGGTAATATTATTGACCCGCAGGCGTTGAACGAGCCATTGATCACCATCATGGAGAGCGGCTAGGGGAATATAACGAAGTTGGCCATCCGGTGCGTAGATGATGGTTTCAGCATTAGCCTGCTGGAGCTCGGTCTCAAGGGGTTGGATCAGCCAAGCATGAAGCTTTTGGGCCAGGGGCTTAACCTCAGTACTGCGACGATCTTGAAGCGCACGTCGAAAATCGACGATGGTTTGATTGAGGTCTCGTCGAGAAACATCAACGGTGCGGCGGATGGGGATGCTATCGGGTGTGGTGATCACCAGCTCTAGGCGATCTTCAAGAATCAGCGGGTAGAGCAGGACAGCGTTGAGTTGTTTGAGGTTATCTCTGAGGGCATCTAGATCAGCCAGATCGACAGACTGTCGTTGGGCAGTTCTACTCAGTTGTTCCAGAGCCGTTTGGACTTCAGCATTATCAATAAATTGGTTGAAGTCTTGATTGAGATTATTCTGCAGTTTGACAAGCTGATCAATGCGTTTCTGCTGAGCTAGGGTCCGCTCGCCTTGCCGAAGTTGGCGCAGTTGAGTGAGTTCTTGCCCCAGTTGAATCACATTCTTTTGAGACGCGTTAAATTTGTCCAAAATGGCGCGTTCTGCCTTGAGAACAACAACCCCTTTTCGCGTTTCAGTATTGCCTCGGACCTGGCTGAGATAGTCCTCTAGCTCTTGGACTTTGAGTAAATCTAAAATCTGCTGGGCTTCTAAAACGCGATCCTGCTGCAGGAGTAAATTGGCCAATGCGCGATAGGTAAAGGCCACCGTTTGGGCATAGGACTGTTGGACCTCAGGGGGAAGCGTTCGAATCTCATCTCGGAGAGATTCGATAAGGTTGACCGATTGTTTGTAGAAAACAATGGCTAGCTCAGGTTGATTTTGCTGGGAGAGCAAGGCCGCAATATTATTGAGGGTGGTTGCTTCGCCACTACGATTGCCAACAGCCTTGAAAATCGGTAGCGCTTGGTTGTAATACGCCAGGGCCTTCTCCTGCTCGCCCAGGTCATCGTAAACAAAGCCAATATTATTGAGGGTGCCAGCCTCACCACTACGATTGCCAACCTCCCGGAGAATCGGTAGCGCCTGATTGTAATATGCCAAGGCTTGCTCCTGCTCGCCCAAGGCAGCGTAAACACGGCCAATATTATTGAGAATGGTGGCCTCGACACTACGATTACCAACATCCCGGAGGATCGGCAGCGCTTGGTTATAAAAATCTAGGGCCTTCGCCTTCTGCCCCAAGGCGAAGTAAACACGGCCAATATTATTGAGGGCGGTGGCTTCACCACTGCGATTGCCCACATCTCTGAAAATCGGTAACGCTTGGTTATAGAAATCTAGGGCCTTCGTCTTCTGGCCCAGGGCATCGTAAACACCACCCATATTGTTGAGAGTGATCGCCTCAATACGGGGATTGCCAACATCTCTGAAAATCAGTAGCGCTTGATTATAAAATGTCAGGGCCTTTTCCTTCTGGCCCAGGGCAGAGTATACACGGCCAAAATTATTGAGTGTGGTGGCTTCGCCACTGCGATCACCGATATCTTTGCGGATTTGTAGTGCTTGGCTGTAGTACGCTAGAGCCTTCTTCTGCTCGCCCAAGGCAGAGTAAACACGGCCAATATCGTTGAGCGTGACAGCCTCACCACTGCGATCACCCACTTCTTTGCGGATCGGTAGCGCTTGGTTGAAATACGACAGGGCATTCTCCTGATCGCCCAAGGCGGAGTTGATGAATCCTAGCTTATTGAGAGTGACAGCCTGTTTTGTACGATCGGCCGGACTGGGGCTGGGGATATCTTGTTGCACAGCGAGAGAATTTTGGTACGGCTCCAATGCCTGACGATACTGTGATTGCTCTAAATACACTTCACCGATCGCAGCCCAGCTACTCTCTTGGCCCTGCAGATCCTCCTGTGCCTGATATAAGGACAATGCCTGCTTTAGGGTCTTCAACGCAGCTGGGTACTGTCTCTGCTGTGAAAGTTCGAGTCCCTGCACAAACAGGAATACAGCCCTATTTTTGTCTGAATTTGAAACTTGCCCAAAAGCCTGCGAGTTCACCCGTAATATTGGCTCTAAGAGGAGAGACCCCGTTACAGCCACAACCGTCGTTGCGATCGCAACATTCAAACGCTTATTCCAAGGCATGACCGCTCACTTATCACTACCGTCATCCTAAATTGAAAGCTTCGTCACCCCGCATCAGTTACAAAAAACGCAACCGCTTTAGATTTAGAGAGAAACAGCATAGGTGACCAATTGGGCCATACGCTGACGCAAGGTTTCAAAGCCGATGCGATCGCAAGCCCCAATAAACACCGCCTGCGGGAACTCTTCCTTCGCATAATTCAGGGTTTCCCCATCCACCTGATCAATCTTATTGAAGGCAATCAGAATCGGCCCCGGCGTCACCGGCATTGTCGTCAAAATTTCCATCACCGATTGAATATGATGCTCCCAAGCAGGATGGGACAAATCCACCACATGCAACAGGGCCTCAGCCTCAGTCACCTCTTCCAAGGTGGCCCTAAAGGCATCCACCAAAGGGGGCGGCAGCTCATGGATAAAACCCACCGTATCAATTAACAACAGGGGCAAAGGCTCATGGGTAGTGGGTTCTGTGAGCATCAGCCGCCGCGTCGTCGGGTCCAAGGTGGCAAACAACTGATCCGCCGTATACACCTCTGCATTGGTCAACGCATTGAGCAAAGTGGACTTGCCCGCATTGGTATAGCCCACCACCGCAATCGAGGGCACGCCCTGATGCTGGCGACGCTGACGCATCCGTGAGCGATGGGCCTGGAGTTGAGTCACTTCTTTCTGCAGACGACTAAGTCTGCGTTGAATCCCCCGTCGTTCAGTCTCTAACTTGGTTTCACCCGGACCACGGGTGCCGATTCCACCCCCCAATCGAGACATCGCTTGTCCTCGACCCGACAATCGCGGCAGTTGATACTCAAGCTGAGCCAGTTCAACTTGCAACTTACCCGCCTGAGATTGGGCGCGCTGAGCAAAAATATCGAGGATGACCTCGGTGCGATCGCAAATCCGAATCCCGATTTGAGTCTCTAAATTCCGCACCTGGGCCGGAGATAAATCTCGATCAAAGACGATCAGATCTGCCCCCAAGGTCTGGGCCCGCAGCGCCATCTCTTCCACCTTGCCTTGACCCACCACAGTCTGGGGATGGGGTTGAGTCCGCTTCTGCCGAAGGGTTTCTAACACCGTTCCCCCGGCACTATCCACCAGCATCGCCAGCTCCTCTAGCCCCTCCTGGAAGCGCACCACTGTATCCTTCTGCACCATTAGCCCCACCAGGAGAACGCGATCGCCCTTCGCCTGGTTTTGTTGGGCAACCGCTTGCCGAAACTCATTTTCTAAACTGTCAACTAACGCCAAAAAATCCTGTTCGCTCAGTTGCTCTAAACTCAGCGCGGGTGAGAGGGTCCAGGGCATTTCGGGATGGGGAATCAAATGGGCCAGATAGGCCGACTTCACATACCCAGTGGCACCCCCTCCTCGACGCTCAAAACCTTCTCCCGTCAAAGTCAAAACCGCCAGGGCATCGAGCCGCTGTAAGGCCATCGCCGTCAAAGAAGATTCGCGGGGGGCTTCTCGCTGTAATTGAGTCGCCACACAACGAATACCGCATAGACGCTCAGCACCATAGCGCGGCAATTCCAACGGTGGGATTTGGGTTTGATGCGGCGATCCCACCCCCACCCGAATCACCTGTCCCCGTCGATTCAGATAGCTACAAATGGGCTGGTGAATCTCACTGCTAATGGCTGCCAATCGCTGGGCAAACTCCGGTGTCGTTAAACAATCCCCCGGAAGCCGTTGATGATAGAGACGCTTCAGTTGCTTAATCTGGTTTGATTTTAGACCCTTTAGATTGCCGTAAATCGTTTCGATAAGCCCTCCAATGGTTGCCCTTAGTGATTTTTTCCTATTGTAGAAGGGCCAGATAAAGAACCGTACCGGAGGGAAACTAACGTCAGACCTACAAAGCACTACATAAAAGGGTTCTAGGGCTTTGTTGTTATTGGTAAAGCATCGGTCTTGATGAACGACAAACAAAAACCTGGCGCATATGCTTGTTCACGCGCCCCCCATTTCCACGGCACCTGTCAAAAGCAACTATGCATCGAGGTTGTAGGCGTAGAAATTCCCCACACGGTCTTTAAACCCTGGATCTTTAAAGGGCACAAACTCCACGCGAAATCTCAAGGCTGTAAGGCGGTCCGCTAAATCTCCCAGAGAATATTTTGTATAGCCAGGCATGAGAGCAGGGGCAGGCCAATTTTCCAGCAAATGATATTCGCCGGTAATATATTGCACCTGTTTCAACCGCTGGGCCGTCAAGAGAATTGGGAATTCGCTCCCTTCGCAATCCACCTTGAGAATCCGAACCTTTTGGTCGCCAATAATGTCATCCAAGGCAATGGTCTCAACGGCGTTGCCCGTATCACCAAACACAGAGGGTGTCCCCGTATTAATGGCACCGGGTGAAATGGGGTCAGGGCCATCAGGATGCATCGGAGAAAAGCCCGTCAGAAATATCGGTGCCTCATCCAGTCGCCATACGGCCTTATTCGCCAACGTCACAGAGGTGGAAGACAGGTTAGAACGGCACAACTCAAAGTTCTCAGGGAAAGGTTCAAAAGCAAAAATTTGTCGCGCACCTCTCTGCCAACACAGGTGGGAAAAGGAACCGATATGCGCCCCAATATCAACAATTAAATCCGTAGAGCTTAAGGTGTCTGGAATCCGATATTCATTGTGTTCCCAAATATACTGTCGGATAATCGCATCACTAGTGTTGGGGCGCAGGGCAAAATTAGACATAGAGCGAAGGGATGGAATATCCAAAAAGTAGACGATTAGAAACAGCCTCAATCATACTGGGCTAGTGCCCCCCTTCAGTGAGCAAGGGACGGTATTCTCGCCGAAGGCATGGCTGTCAAAGCGAATCCAGCCTAGAGAAATCCAGCGTTGAGCAACGGTTAAGAAGAACAATCTGTGTATAAAGATCAAGCGGTGTCTCCATCTGTACAATGTACAAAATTATCAATGGACAGATGCGGAATCGATCTTGCAATCGCTCCCGTGGGCAATCGTTTTTACAATATTATTTATGAATGCATTTGACCCCGTTCCCCCCAGCTGGACCCAGGATTCAGTTCATGCCCATCGTTTTAGCTGTCCGCAGTGTCAAGCAACCTGTCTAGAAGCCGAACAGGTCTGGATTAACCGCCGCGCTCCTGTGGTCAATGCCGAATTAAAGCGGCGATGGCAAGAATTTTACCAATGTCATTGTGGGCAAGCTTGGTGGGCCTGGAGTTGCGATCGCCCTCCCACAGAACTCTCACAAAGAGACACCCCATGAACTGGCAACAGATTGCCGGCAACTGGGTCCTCTTACCCCGTCGCCCCATAGCCGTGATTCATTTCTTGGGGGGAGCCTTTATTGGTGGTGCCCCCCAAACAACCTATCGACGCTTCCTAGAGTCTTTGTGCGAACAGGGCTACGCCGTAATTGCCACCACTTTCGATACCGTTGTGGATCATTTCGGGGTGGTTCATGACATCGCCACTAAATTTGCAGCTGCCCAAACTGAGCTTCATAAAACAAACCGCCTCAAGCGATTTCTACCCGTTTACGGCATCGGACATAGCATGGGCTGCAAACTACATCTAATGCTGGGCAGTCTCTACAGAATGGAACGAGCCGGCAATATCTTGATCTCATTTAATAACGAGCGCGCTGAACAGGCAATCCCGTTTGCTGAGTTTCTCAGCCCTGAAGCCCCCCTAACCTTTAAGCCATCACCGGATGAAACACAGCGCCTAGTAGAGGAACATTACCCAATACGCCGTAATTTGCTGGTTAAATTTTCCAACGACAACCTTGATCAGACCCCCAAGCTCGCCTCTTTGCTTGAACAGCGTTTTCCTGGCATGGTCGTCGTTCAGCGCCTGTCAGGGAATCACCTAACCCCCATGGGCCCCGATTTCAATTGGAAAGCAGGCGAGAACTTTACGCCTTTTGATGCAGTGGGCCAATGGATCCGACAGGGTGTCTATCGAGAACTCAGTCAGCTCGAAAACACCGTTGTGCGCTGGTTAGATCCGCTTAGGGTAAATTAACCTCAATCTCAGCATCTCGCCCTTATTATTTAGAGAAAGAGTTAAGACTCACACAGGGACTGATATCCCATCAAACTGGAGGCAGGAGAAGTGGTTAGCTTAATCTCACAAGGTCCAAGGGTCCAACAAGAATCAGCTCTCTCCTTACGCATAACGCTGAAGAAGCTGCTGTATAGCTATGCCAAAGGGGAGCGAAATTTTCATGGAATTCAACTCCCGCAGGCGCCATTGAGTCTGGCGGTTCTAAGTCACGGAATTTTTCAGGGTGCTAACTTCAAGAAAGCCTCCTTACATGGAGCCGATCTAATATTGGCCCAGCTCAATCACGCTGATTTGGACAGTGCAAAGCTGTTTGGAGCCGACCTGAGTGGGGCAGACCTAACAGGGGCCAACCTTGAAAACGCATTTTTAAGTCATGCGATTTTGGCGGGGGCGAACCTCAAGCGAGCAAAATTGCGGGGCGCATCCCTCAACGACTGCATATTGCGAGGGACTCAGCTCCAATATGCTGATTTGAGAAACGTTAATGTAGACGGTGCAGATCTGCGTGGGGCAGACCTTTTCGGTGCCGATTTATCTGGGACAGATTTGGCAACAGCAATTCTAGAAGACACGGTGATGCCAGACGGAAGTGTTTTAGATTCTGCAGAGATTATCTAAACGCAAGTCCCCTCAGACAGTAGATTTCAACCACTGGGATGGCCGCAATCTAGAAAATTGCTTTGTAAGCTAAAATCTTGCACTTGCCTGGGATCTGCGGGTGAGCGTGCAACTGAACATAGCCACTCCCGACTTGCCTACGATTGGGTCCAATATAAAAGACCTCATAGGTAGTGTGACAAGGGTCCGATTCCTCGTGCCTATATTCTTCTCCAATCGCAATCAATGTTGGCAACTGTTGATGGTCAGCCTCCCGACTTGAAACAAATTGGCTCTGATCCTTAAAAAATTCAGATCCACGCACAAACTGATAGGCCTCTTCAAACCTTTTATCTTGAAGAGCCCGATGATAGTCAAAAATAATCTACTCTCGCGAGTTACGGGGGATGAGAGATCCGTATCGCTGTATGTTTTGCTCGGGACCCTCACAGCCCACAATGGTGACACAAATCCCAAGAGCAATGATCAGGGATGGGTTGCGATCGCAACCCATCCCTCGGCCTACCTCAAACAGGAGTCTAAATCAACCCAGCAGTCTTCACTTTGGAGGGTTGATGTACATCAAAGTTTGACCAAATTCGACGGGCTCACCGTTTTCGACCAAGATTTCCATCACCTCACCACTCAGTTCAGCCTCTAGCTCATTCATCAGCTTCATGGCCTCAATAATGCAGAGCGTTTGGTTCTTCTGAACCCGGTCTCCCGTTTCAACAAAGGCCGGTTCTTCAGGAGCCGGTGCCCGATAGAACGTCCCCACCATCGGCGAGGTCACCTTGACCCACTTCTTATCCGGTCCAGGGGGAGGCGCCGGTTCTGCATCCGGAACAATTTCTAGCTTAGGTTCTAGAGGCAGTGGTGTCGCGGTTGAAACAACGGTCGTGCCAGCAGGGGTATTCCCCTTGCGGATATTTAGCTCAAAGTCCGAACTTTTGAGCGTTAGCTCCTCAATATCAGTTTGATTGAGAATAGCTAACAATTCATGTAATTGGTTGAGATCAAAGTCCACGATACACCTCCTATTCGCGTCCGAGATAGGAGTCTGTGCGCGTATCAATCTTGATGCGCTCTCCTTTAGCAATAAAGAGCGGCACCATTACTTGAGCACCCGTCTCAAGAGTGGCTGGCTTCGTGCCACCAGTGGCGGTATCCCCCTTAACACCCGGATCTGTTTCAGTAATTTCTAGAACAACAGAGGTCGGCAGTTCAACCTCAAGCACCTGCTCATTCCAGAGAATCACTTTAAGATCCATCCCCTCCTTAATGTACTTAACCCCCGCCTCACCAATTTGCTCTTTGCTCATGTTGGTCTCTTCATAGGTCTCCATATTCATGAAGACGTACTGGTCACCATCTTTATAGGTATGCTGCATATCGCATTTTTCCAGATTGGCTTGGGGCAGCATTTCACCTGCGCGGAAAGTTTTCTCCATGACGTTGCCGCCTCGGACATTTTTCAGCTTGGTCCGAACAAAGGCAGACCCTTTCCCCGGCTTAACGTGCAGGAATTCAACTACCCGCCACACAGAGCCATCCATTTCAATACTGGTGCCGGTACGAAAGTCATTAGTGGAGATCATTATGGCTGGTTTAGAACAATCGGCAATTTATTTTACCGCTCTGCGGTCCATGCCGAATGTTGATCTGTCGGCCAGGAGGTATCTCTTAAGGATTTCAGTTTTTGGTAAGGTATCAAAAAGTTTTGTTTTTAAGGATACGGTCTGATGTCTGATGCTTTGTCCCCTGCAGTGAGTGATCGCATCTGCAAACACATGAACGACGATCATGGCGAAGCAGTCGCGGTCTATGTCCAGGTCTATGGCAACACACCGGATGCCACAGCCGCAGAGATGAAGAGCATTGACACTCAAGGCATGAATCTCACGGCCCAGGTGAACGGAGAAGCGGTTCCCGTCCGGGTGGAGTTTGATCACGCCCTCCAGGATTCTGAAGATGCCCACCAAACATTAATTGCAATGCTCAAACAGGCACGACAGGGGGCTAAATAGAGGGAAGACCCAAAGATTGTCCGGCCAGCCAAGCGGTGGTCCAGGCACTTTGAAAGTTGAATCCGCCCGTGACGCCGTCAATATCTAGCACTTCTCCAGCTAAGAAGAGGCCAGGACATCGGCGACTTTCGAGGGTCTTAAAGTTGACTTCTTTGAGGGCAACACCACCGCAGGTGACAAACTCATCTTTAAAAACCCCTTTCCCCTGGATGTTATAGCTATCCTGGGTGAGATGGCTCAGGAGACGGTTTAGCTCTTTTTTGGAGAGGTCTGCCCAGCGCTTTTCGGGGGGCACGGAAGCGGCATCCACGAGTCTTTGCCAAAGACGCTGCGGCAGTTTGACAGGGTTGTGGGTTGAGATCACGCGCTTAGCCGCTCTTTCCTTAGCCGCCAGCAAAACGCTCCTGATCTCTTCTAGCTGCGTTTCTGGCAACCAATTGACAATCAATTGTCCTCGATATTGGGTCGTATGTAGGGCTCGTGCCCCCCAAGCCGAGAGCTTCAAAACAGCAGGACCGCTCACGCCCCAATGGGTGATCAACAGCGGCCCCGTTTGTTCAATCGAAGAGGACTTGCCATTTTCACCCAGCGTTTTCAGACGTGCATGCACCGGGGTCACTGAAACACCGGCTAGATTTTCCAGACGGGAATCTTTGATTTTAAAGGTGAACAACGACGGCACTGGCGCAATAATTTTGTGGCCCAGAGATTTTGCAATTCGCCAACCCTGGGGACTGCTGCCAGTTGCCAGCAGGATGCGATCGCATCTCACATTTCGCCCTGACACCAGCGTGACCTGAAACTGAGTCGCAGGCTTTTCGATGCTAGAAACCGCTGCCCCTGTCACAATCTCTACTCCCAAACGCCGGGCGGTTTGCAGCAAGCATTGCACCACCGTATCGGAGTCATCCGTGACCGGGAACATCCGGCCATCAGCCTCTGTTTTCAGCTTTACCTGATGCTGGGCATACCAAGCCACAGTATCTTGCGGCTGGAAACGACTAAAAGCCCCCCGCAAGGCTTTCCCTCCTCGCGGATAATGATGCACCAGCACTGCCGGATCAAAGCAAGCATGGGTAACGTTACAGCGCCCCCCGCCTGAGATCCGGACCTTTGACAACAGCGTCTTCCCCGCCTCCAGGAGCAGGACTTGAGCCTGCGGATAGGCTTCCGCACAGGCAATGGCCCCAAAGAAACCCGCGGCACCGCCGCCCACCACCACAATTTTCATGGGCAGCGAGTCAGCTTATTAGGACTGAAGATAGGAATCCAGCACCTCTGAGGCCAACTCCGTCAAGGTTCGGCCTTCTGCTTGCGCCTTCGCTTTGAGGCGAGCATAGACATCTTGACGCAAATTGACGCGATGGCGAGCCCTAGTTTTCGTCACCTTCTTGGGATCATAGGTTTGCGCAAACTGACGGAGGGATTCAAAGGTGATGCGATCGCAAAAGTCTCCAAAGCTCTCCGACTGGCTACTGCGAGACTGCTTGAAATACATCAGCAGCGGCTCCAGCGTTGCCTCCAGCTCTTGAATAGGCAGCAACTCTTGATAGACGTGAGCTAAACGAGTCTGATTCGGACTACCGCCGAGCCAAAGCTGATAGGTTTCTGGCCGAATCCCCACAAACCCAACCTCCGCCATATAGGGACGGGCGCAACCATTCGGACAACCGGTCATCCGAATCACAAAATGCTCCTGCTTGAGCCCCAGGCGATCCAACAACACTCGGATTCGATCTACGATGCTGGGGATGGCCCGTTCAGACTCTGTAATCGCCAATCCACAGGTCGGCATTGCGGGACAAGCCATCGCATAACGAACCAGCGGATCAATCGCCTCTACCATCTTGATGCCATGGCTTTGCAAGATCTGCTGAATTTCTGAGCGTTGACTGGGCTGAATATTGTACAGAATCAAATTCTGATTCCCCGTCATTCGCATGGGTAACTGGTAAGTCTTCACCAGCTTTCTCAAAGCAGTTTTCAGACGTAACTCACCCTGATCATGGACCCGTCCATTGACGATCGATAAGCCAAAGAAAAGCTGTCCATCTCCTTGCTCATGCCAACCCAGGTAGTCCTCATACTTAAACTCTGGCAGCTCGCGAAACGCATCGACAGACTTACCAAAATACTGCTCAACAACTTGCTTAAATTTTTCAATTCCCCAGTCATTCACTAAATACTTCATGCGAGCATGACGACGCTGATGACGGTCTCCATAGTCACGCTGGGTTGCCACAACCGCCTTAACAAGACCGTAAACATCCTCCTTCGCCACAAACCCCAAAGGGTCAGAAATCCGAGCGAAGGTTTCTTCTTTATTATGGGTGCGCCCCATTCCCCCGCCCACGAGAACGTTAAAGCCCTCTAGCTCACCATGCTCGTTGGTGATCACCACCAAACCCAGATCCTGGGTATAGAGGTCAATGGAGTTATCCCCAGGCACCGTCACCGCAATTTTGAACTTACGGGGCATATAATGCTCCCCATAAATTGGCTCTTCTTTGCCTTCAATATTGGTGTTGTGACTATTTTCCTGTCGAGCGACCTTCACCTCAGGGTGCTCTTCACCAGAAACAACTTTCTCACCATCAAGCCAAATCTCATAGTAAGCACCTGTCTGTGGCGTCAGGAGATCAGCAACCCGATTGGCATAGTCCTGGGCATAGGCATAATCGGCCCGATTAGTGTAAGGCACTGGCGGTGCCATCACATTGCGGTTGAGGTCACCACAGGCACCTAGGGTCGACCCCATATTTTTGATGATGCTCGCCATCACCGTCTTCAAATTTTTCTTCAGAATCCCGTGAACCTGAAAGGCCTGCCGAGTGGTTGCTCGCAAAGTCTGATTGCCATAGGTCTCGGAAAGCTGATCGAGCGTTAAATAAAGCTCAGGCGGTATAAAGCCACCCGGACAACGGGTCCGCAGCATAAATTGATAGTCTTTTTCTTGTCCACGAACTCGGTTATCCCGATTATCCTGCTGATAGGATCCGTGAAACTTGAGGATTTGAATCGCATCCTCAGGCAAGAAAGAAGTCGGTGTCTGCAGTTCCCGAAGCAGAGGAGCACGCAGAAAATTACTGTTCTCCTTAATCCCCTCAAGTTTAGAGGGCTTACCAAGAGAAGGAGCGGAAGGAGCATTAACCATGTGTACAGGCGCAGAGAAATAGACTTAAAGACAGAAAATCACCTCGTAAAAAGTGAGGCGATTAAACAGTCACGAAGGACTGTGGCAAGTTAACTAAAAATGATTGTCCGGTAAACCGGTCGGGATTGAGATGAATTTAGACTAATTGTACATTGCCCGTTCTCTGAAGGGGATGAGAGCCGGCAAGAGAGTCACCAAACTTTAATAAAGTTTAGACAAATGTGAGGCATTAGATTGTCTAAGCTTCTATTCACTGGATCATGAAACAAAGTCCCCCACCCTTCCTGTTCGCGAAGGGTGGGGACAATCATAATTTATGAAATGGAAGCAAAGGTTTTTGCCCTGGGAATCAGATTCCCCTACTACCGTTCAGGCAAACCGATGCAACATTGATGAGAAGGGAGAAAAGCTCAGAGCCAAACAGGCCCATGTCAAGAAAATATGCAAGGAACAGCTCGCTCATTGCTAGAGCATCCAAGATTATTGGTGGGGATGATTATGGTGCGCACAGTCCCGACTCCAGCAACGATGGAGAAACTTAATACGATGCTGACGCCAGAATTGGCCAGGACGTAACGTAAGCTGAACATCCGGATGAAAAAGTGGCTGATTAAGATACTGCCACATTGGGAATCGGTTCGAATTAGGCTGGCTTAACATGATGACTGGAAGTGCGTTGGAGTGAACAAGGTCTAAATCTGTCTCTATGATCAGAGTACCCAGCTCAGCTTTTCTTCTTTAAAGGTGAGTCCTGTAATTTGGTATTATTTTTTACCGTTTTTCACTCGCAGCAATCATCTAGCCATTGAACGGGTAAGCGTTCCATTAAAGCCAGAGTTGTCGTACTATCCCTCGTTTTCGATAAATTCCTTTACGAAAAGGTCAAGATGCTCGCTAGAATCGTAGACAAAGTTAATAATCTATTAACGATTCCGCTCCCTTGAATCTATCGAAGGCCGGACGATAGAAGGGTTGCATTCATGTAGCCGCTTATCTGGCTTGATTACCATTGGCCTTGCTATAGAGGAATTCATAAGTCCCATGTCCTTATTTGACTGGTTTGCCAATCGTCAAAAGTCCAGTCCTGCCCCGCAGGCTCAACCCGAACGAGATATTGCCGATGGGCTGTGGACAAAATGTGAATCCTGCGGGGCATTGACTTACACCAAAGATTTACAGACCAATCTCATGGTCTGCCTAGAATGCGATCATCACATGCGGGTTTTCAGTGATGAGCGCATTCATCAACTCATTGATGACGGCACATGGTCTGGCCTCGATGAAGACTTAGTCGCTTGTGATCCCCTTAAATTCAAGGATCGCAAAGCATACTGCGAGAGACTTCAAGACTATCAAGAGAAAACCGGACTAAGGGATGCAGTCCAGACCGGCACAGGTCTTATAGAAGGGCTACCTTTAGCACTGGGGGTTATGGACTTCCGGTTTATGGGAGGCAGTATGGGATCTGTGGTGGGAGAGAAGCTCACCCGCCTCATTGAGAAAGGGACCCAAGAACGCTGCCCTGTCATTATTGTTTGCGCCTCGGGGGGCGCGCGCATGCAGGAAGGAATGCTGAGCTTGATGCAGATGGCAAAAACGTCTGCAGCATTAGAGCGACACCGCGCCCATAACTTTCTATATATCCCTATCCTGACCCATCCCACCACAGGAGGGGTAACAGCCAGTTTTGCCATGCTAGGAGACATGATTCTGGCTGAGCCTAGGGCAACCATCGGCTTTGCTGGTCGTAGAGTCGTAGAACAAACCTTGCGAGAAAAGCTACCTGACGACTTTCAGACCGCTGAATACTTGCTCGATCATGGCTTTGTCGATGCCATTGTTCCGCGCCCTCAACTCAAGGCAACGCTGGCACGACTGATTCGAATTCATCAGCCTTTACCGAAGGTTTCAGATATGCCCACGAGTCAGATAAATCCGGCGGCAGAGCATGTTAGTCCTTGATTTTGACGAACGCCGGTTCAAACTATATTGAGCCTGGATTTGGGAAAGGGACCTCTCAATGGCATGATATTAGGGGAATCAATCAAGCTCATCATTATGGGGTTTGCAGACCTGTCGATTTCAGAAATAGCGACAGATAACCACTTCTCAGAAGAAGAGGTTATGGGTCCATGCAATCACCGAGGGATTGCCTATCCGGCATCCCAGACTCGATTACAGCTTGAAGAGACAAAAGCAGTAATGCTGGATTTTTTTGGCCTAGCAGCCTAATGAATCTCATTACACCCTCACTCTTCTTGGTCAACATTGAGTTATGGTTTGCGCCCATGGGAGCTGTTTCGTTTAGACGCGTTGATTGATCTGTGTTGATGAGAGCCTGATTACAGAAGCAAAATTGAAAGGAGAACCATGCTGAAAAGATACATGTTGCTGGCGGTGGCTACAGTCTTCTTGGCGTTCCAATTGTTGACGGGTAGTGCAAATGCGATAGA
>CALFCG010000336.1 GCA_937951315.1 uncultured cyanobacterium | reverse complement strand
CGCAAATATAAAGGTGAATACACACCTCATGTTAACTGGGACCAAGAGGTTCGTATCTTTGATCCTTATACGCCCCAATTCTATTCAGGTAAAGTAACTCTATTTAACGCAATAGATCAGGCGGATCAATATGATGACCCTAATTGGCTATCATCACAATGGCTTCAAATCTCACAAGAAGTACAGACTTTCGATGTACCCGGTGGTCATACGGGACTCTTAGCAGAACCTCACGTAACCGTCGTGGCGAATATTCTTAATGAATGCCTTCTAACTAATGGAAAGAGCTGCAGACAATTTGTGGCTAAATAATGAATTATTGAATTTTTAGCTAGACTCACGAGTCAAAAGAAAATCAAGACCATCATATAGAGACGCTATTTAGAGAAGCAACGATGCACCTCATAGCGTTTCTATATGATAGACCCACTAAATATCTGAACTGCCATGAGCTCGGCATTAGCAGCAGGCAGTCTGTGCTAACGTTTTTTTTGCGCGCCGCAGAAAAAGTCTACATTTTCCCAATCGAGTCAGACGCAAACATCAATTTAGGCTAACGCAAACTGCACTTAACTGAGCTTTAACTCAGGGGCTTGCATGGCTGTGGGAGCCAGAACAGTCTGATCAACAGGAACTGTTGCAGTGGTTTGGACAAGTGACGGCACCGAAGTGCGGATCCGAGCAATTAGCTGGGATGTTTTAACGTCATAAACTTGCGTCATGATTTTGGGATATAGACCAATCCCAATAATGGGGATCAATAAACAAGCAATAATAAACACTTCACGGGGCTCTGCATCAATTAAAGCCTCATGAGAGGTCAACTCTTTATTCTCATTCCCATAAAAGATTTCTCGCAACATTGAGAGCAAATATATTGGCGTTAGGATCACCCCAATCGCAGCCAAGCAAACCACGATTAGACGAAAGCTAAAGCTGTAAGCATCACTCGTCGCAAATCCGACAAATACCATCAACTCAGCAACAAAGCCGCTCATGCCTGGCAGTGCCAAAGATGCCATACTGCAGGCAGTAAACATGGCGAAGATTTTAGGCATCTGCTGGCCAACCCCCCCCATCTCTTCGAGAATCAATGTATGGGTTCGGTCATAGGTTGCCCCAACTAAAAAGAACAAGCTAGCACCAATCAAACCATGAGACACCATCTGAAGGACAGCACCGCTCATCCCTAAATCGGTGAAACAGGCAATCCCGATCAAGACAAAGCCCATATGGGAGATTGAGGAATATGCAATTTTCCTTTTGAGGTTGCGTTGGGCAAAAGAGGTAAGGGCGGCATAGATAATGTTGACAACCCCCAGGATAATGAGCGCAGGGGCAAATTTTGCATGGGCATCGGGCAACATCTCCACGTTCATACGAATCATGGCATAACCACCCATTTTGAGCAGAATACCTGCCAACAGCATATGGACCGGGGCGGTCGCTTCACCGTGGGCATCCGGTAGCCACGTATGGAGGGGAACGATAGGAAGCTTAACAGCGTAGGCAATTAAAAAGGCAGCATATACCAAGAGCTGAAAAGTTAGCGGGTAGTCCTTAGCCATCAGCGATCGCATGTCAAACGTGACCACATCGCCAAAGAAAGCCATCGCCAAAGCTGCAACCAGAATAAAGAGAGAGCTACCAGCGGTATACAAAATAAACTTTGTCGCTGCATACTGACGCTTGTAACCGCCCCAAATCGACAGAAGCAGGTAAACCGGTAGCAATTCAAGCTCCCAAGCCAAGAAGAACACCAACAAATCCTGCACTGCGAAGACAGCAATCTGACCGCCGTACATCGCCAGGATCAAAAAGTAAAAAAGACGAGGCTTAAAGGTAACCGGCCAAGACGCCAAAATCGCAAGAGTTGTGATGAAACCTGTCAGCAGAATGAGCGACATGGACAGGCCATCGGCTCCAACCGACCACTGAAGACCGATTTGCGGAATCCAGTCGTAGCGCTCAACTAACTGCATCTCCGCGCTGGAGATATCGTACTGAGTATAGAAACCATAGACCAACATCACAAAGTTGATCAGGCCAATCGTGAGAGCGTACCAGCGAATGGGCCGCCCTTTGCCATCGGGATCAGGAATCAGTGGAATCGCAGCAGAGGCCACCAGCGGGAACAAAATAACTGTGGTTAGCCAAGGAAAGGTGGCTAAATTCATAAACCGTATAACCTCTGAACTTGCAAGAATTTACCTTACAGAAATTGACAGCGTGGACAAGATCGCCCTAGACAGATAGAATCACAAACCCAAGCACGGCAAAGAAAACAATCAGAGCATAGAACTGGGCACGACCATTCTCAAAATACTTCAACCCTTCGCCGCTAATCACGGCCACAAAGCCAGTGAAGTTAACGACTCCATCAACGACGTTATAGTCAACCTCAAGGACTTGACGGGCCAGTCTCCGACAACCACGGACAAAGACACGATCATAAAAATCGTCCAAATACCATTTGTTGAGTGAGAACTCGTATAGGGGACGAATTTGGGATGCAATAGCACCGGCATCAATCTTACGGCTGATGTACATCAACGAAGCAAGGGTAATCCCAATCAGAGCAATGCCAATGGAGCTTCCCGCCATCGGCAGGAACTCAGACCACTCAAATTCAGCCGCAATTTCCGCAATATCAGGGACCGGCTCTCCTGGAGCATAAACGAAACCTTCAAAGTAATTCGCGAAGGGTGTCCCTAATAGTCCAATCGCTAATGAAGGAACGGCCAAAACCATGAGCGGTAGCGTCATCGTAATCGGAGATTCATGGGGTTCACTAGCATGGTGACCATGCTCATGGGAGTCATGAGCCTCTAGCTCATGCGGGTCCATCGCCCCAGGACCAAAAGCAGGCAGAGAAAGCTGCTTAATTTGGGTACGCAGTTCTTGCTGGTTACCGCGAAACTCGCCTTCAAAGGTTGAAAAATACATCCGGAACATATAGAAGGCCGTAATCCCTGCCGTGGCCCACCCAATGAACCACAAAGCTGGATTCGCCTCAAAAGCGGCTCCCAAGATCTCATCTTTAGACCAAAAACCTGCGAAGGGGGGAATGCCAGAGATAGCAAGACATCCAATCAAAAAAGTGATCGCCGTGGCTGGCATGTACTTCCGCAATCCGCCCATCAAGCGCATATCTTGAGCAAGGGCGGGATCATGACCAACCACGTCTTCCATACCGTGAATAACGGAGCCAGAACCCAGGAACAACATCGCCTTAAAGTAGGCATGCGTCATCAGATGGAAAAGACCTGCAGAATAGGCTCCAATCCCCATCGCCATAACCATGTAGCCCAACTGAGAAATGGTGGAATAGGCCAGCCCTTTCTTGATGTCATTCTGAGTCATGGCAATGGAGGCCCCCAGCAATGCAGTCAATGCTCCAGTCCAAGCAATCACAGTCATGACAGTGGGAATGTCAGCAAAGACCGGGAACATTCGGGCAATCAAAAAGACCCCTGCTGCCACCATTGTGGCAGCGTGAATCAGCGCCGAGATGGGGGTTGGACCTTCCATTGCATCTGGCAACCAGACATGGAGAGGGAATTGTGCGGATTTGGCAACGGGACCCAAGAAAACCAGAATAGCGAAAATAGACACCAGGGTTGCACTCAGTGCCCCAGAGGCAATCAGCTCCTGAAGTCGTATGCCAATAATGTCAAATTCAAAGCTGTTGGTGGCCCAAAAAAGGCCCAAGATACCTAGTAATAGTCCAAAGTCACCGACTCGATTGGTAACAAAGGCTTTCTGGGCAGCCGCAGCGGCAGGCTTGCGGTCAAACCAGAAGCCCACCAGCAGGTACGAACACATGCCGACCAATTCCCAGAAGATGTAGATTTGCACCAAATTGGGACTCATGACTAGGCCCAGCATCGAAAAGCTAAATAAGCTCAGATAGGCATAGAACCGGACATAGCCAGGGTCATGGGCCATATAGCCATCGGTATAGACCATAACCAGGAAGGCAACCGTGGTCACCACCACCAACATCATTGATGTCAGGTGGTCTATGGTATAGCCCATATTGAGGTGAAAGTTGCCGGCAGCTGCCCACTCAAAAGTGACCAAGTAAGGCTCATGGCCTTGGACTTGACTCCAGAGGATGGCAAAGGAAAGCGCCATTGCACCTCCCAACATAGAGACGATGAAGGTGGCGCTGGGCCGCCTCAGGGTGTTTGTCGCCTGATTAAAAGAGATCAGTCCAAGGCCTAAGATCATGGCACCTGCGAGGGGCAGGACCGGAATCAGCCAGGCATACTGATATAAAGATTCCATTGCTGATGCTTATTCTCTGCGATGTGTTCGTTAGGTGCGCAAAACAGTTTACATTGTGGCATAATCTCAACCTTGCAGAAGGCTCGCTGCAGCGGTTATACGCTCCTCTTTTTCAAGGGGTATTTTGGTTAGGCTGCCCCGAAAGAGGTCACAGAGTAACTTCCGTTCACTATTTTGCAACTCATAAGCAGAAATACTGCTGATCCTTAAGCCTTTCTGCAGCTTGTTTGAGTCAACTTTCCAATTTATGGAAGGGGGAGGGGCTCACCGCAAAATATATTAAGAAGGGCCTCACGATAGGGCGATCTAGTCTATTTCTAGTTCGCATCCATTATCGACAGAAGTATTGACTCAGCTCAGATCTTCTAGAGTGCTACTCAAGTTTGAGGGCTTTACAGACTTCTCCTCGCAAACTCAAGGGGAGATATAACTTAAAATTCTCAACTCAAGCTGTACGAGGGACCTGATCTAAAAGCAGGTTTAACTGTTCAACAATGGCAGATCGACTCTCGAAAGCATCTTGGCGTCGGATAACTTTTCCCTTTTCAAACAGGAATAAAGTCGGAATTTGGATTAAACGATAGTTATGGGCTAGCTTCAAGTTTTCATCGGCATTGACCTGACAAACTTGCATTTGGTGGCTTGCATCCTCATCCAACCGATTAAGATATTTTGAGAGGATTCGGCAAGGACCACACCAGGGTGTCCAAAAGCTGACGAGAACGAAACCGTCAGCCTCTAGCACTGTTTGTTTAAAGGTTCGCGCGTCAACCGATAAAACCATGCTGAGACTTATTGAGAAGCAATAGCTGCAATTATGCTACCAGGAAAAAGCAAACGGGAAAAATGGCGCTCATGAAACTTGCGATCGCACAGTTCAATCCCACCATTGGCGATCTTTACGGCAATAGTCAACAGATTATCGACAGGACGAAGGCAGCGGCCACTAAAGGGGTTGATCTAATGCTGACGCCAGAGCTATCTCTCTGTGGCTATCCGCCCCGCGATCTGCTGCTCAACCCCAGCTTGATTTCAGCAATGACAGACAGGCTTAAAGACATCGCCCAACAGATCCCCAACAATATAATGGTGCTGGTGGGCTTTGCAGAGCCGAATCCACAGGCTCCTAAAGTGGGTCAAAAGCCACTCTATAACAGCATGGCCTGCATATACTCCGGACAGATCACCCAGGTCATTCGTAAGCGTCTATTGCCCACCTACGACGTATTTGATGAAGATCGGTATTTTGCCTCCGGTGAAGAACCCGGCATTCTTGCCTTCAGCGATCATCAAATTGGCGTCACCATTTGCGAAGATCTCTGGAATGATGAGCAGTTTTGGGGCCACCGTTCGTACACCATCAATCCCATTGCAGAACTGGTAGATCACCGCGTTGACCTGATCGTCAATCTATCAGCGTCTCCCTTTGTCATTGGCAAACAGCGAATCCGAGAGGCGATGCTGTCGCACAGTGCCCAGCGCCACGATTGCCCCATTGTGTACGTCAATCAACTGGGCGGAAATGACGATCTTATTTTTGATGGCCGGAGTGTGGCCGTTGATAGACAAGGTGCAATTGTAGGGCGCGCTCAAGCATTCAAGTCGGATCTACTATGTATAGACTTTGATGCGAAGAACGCAACATTCCAAGCCTCAGAAGTCAGTGATCCATTAGAGGATGATCACACTGAAATTTGGTCTGCATTGGTCTTAGGGGTAAAGGACTATGCCCACAAATGTGGTTTTACCCAGGCCGTCTTGGGATTAAGTGGTGGCATCGATTCTGCATTGGTAGGTGCGATCGCAACCGCAGCCCTAGGCCCAGAGAACGTCCTTGGCGTGCTCATGCCCTCTCCCTATAGTTCGGACCACTCCATCAAGGATGCACAGGATCTAGCCACCAACCTAGGGTTTGCAACAGAGATGATCCCGATTGCAGACTTAATGGAAACCTATGATCAATCCCTATCACGTATATTCTCAGGAACTAAATCTGGCATTGCGGAAGAAAATATACAAGCTCGGATTCGGGGAGCTATTTTGATGGCGATCGCAAATAAATTCGGTCGTCTCTTAATCTCCACCGGCAACAAATCTGAACTCGCCGTCGGTTACTGCACCCTTTACGGCGATATGAGTGGCGGACTGGCGGCCATTTCCGATGTCCCCAAAACCCGAGTCTTCTCCCTCTGCCATTGGCTAAATACGAGCGTGGGCCGAGAAGTCTTCAGAACCCAAACGTCAAAGTTCGATCTTCAACAGGCTGAAATTATTCCGAACAACATTCTCACAAAACCTCCCAGCGCAGAACTAAAACCCAATCAGGTGGACCAAGATTCTCTCCCCCCCTATGACAAACTCGATGATATTTTGGCTCGCATGATTGATCAGCATCAATCAGAGACCCAAATTATTGCGGCAGGTCACGAGACAGCCACGGTTCAACGAGTCATGCAGCTCGTACATCGAGCAGAATTTAAACGTCGGCAAGCGCCCCCTGGACTTAAAATTACGGACCGTGCCTTTGGAACAGGCTGGCGGATGCCGATCGCAGCCAAGTATTAACCGATACCGATAGACGCAAGCATTGCCTGGCCCACTGGATCACCCGGCAAGAAGTGATGAATGAGG
>CALFCG010000335.1 GCA_937951315.1 uncultured cyanobacterium | reverse complement strand
GCGATATTTCAGGAATTAGCCGTTAGTATAAGCTTGATTGGTTGCAGGAGACAAAAGAAGTTATAGATAGTCTAATTTACAAGTGCTTACTGCTGTTTCTGATCATCAGAAGGGAGCTGAATTGACAATAGACCATCATCCGAGACCGATACTCGACCTCCCAGAGCCTCAATTTGACGGCTCGCATACTGGCGGGTACGCTGATCCACAGCACTCATCAACACATTTGACCAGGAGCTGGCTTGCGCCTGACGACTATCGGGATTTGTCGCTAAGAACTGTGCGGTTTGTCGAGAGCGTTGAGCCACCCGTCTCAGTTCAGGACTGTTTGAAAGACCCGCCCAAGCTGCAGCTTGTTCATAGGACTTACGGGCAGCCTGTGGCTGCCCCAAAAACAAAAGTTCATCAGCAGCTTTAGCCTGCCAGAGAAAATAAGCCTCAGGCTTCATGGCATCAGGAATCACCGCTAGTCCCTGGTCAAGCATGGCAACCGACTTCTGAGGCTGACCACCATAAAGGGTAACCATTGAGGAAAGATAAGAATACGTATCTAAAAAAAGCGGATCGCGGTTCACTACGACTTCAAAAAAGTCAGGAGTCACTGGATAGCCGGTTTTGCTCCGGGCTTCATCATCACCAAAATATTGAACGACGTTCAAGAAGGCCCAATCTGCAATCAGATTATCAAAACCCGATGGTGGAATCTTCTCAGCAAGTGCCATGTTGGTTTGATACTGTGCTTCTTCTCGCAGAGCCTCTGCCTTAGTCACTTCCTGTCCCGCTTGCTTCTCAGCAGCTTTAACTTGCGTAAACTGTAAATGGGCAATCGCACCCGCACAAATAAGTGCAATCATCGGTGCCATCGCTCTTTTGAACAGTCCTTGGCTCTGCATATTGTTCTGATCCCCAATATCCGCAGACTTAGTATTCCCAAATTGGGCATAAAAATTTCAGGCTAACGAGAGATATCTATCCCCCGCCTCTTTTCGTCATCTGGCATGCCGCCAACGTTGATAAGACCGATTGCCCCAAAACGTCCAAACAATATCCGCCTTCTAAGCCAAATAGAATGCGGCGAGTTAGGTGCAAACATTCAGCAGTCAGAGCACCATAATCTTGAGCCTGAAGATTAATACCTGCCAACGGATCAGCTTGCGTAGCATCGTAGCCCGCACTGACGATCAATAAATCTGGCGCGAACTGAGACAAAAAAGGAATCGCTTGATTTTTACATTGCGGTAAATAATCATCAATCGTACTGCCAGCATTCATAGGCAGATTCAATACATTATTGTGCTGTCCCTGCTCATGCGTGGAACCAGTACCGGGATAACAAGGGGATTGATGAAACGAACAGTAAGCAATTTGGGGATTATTTTCTATAAGTGCTTGCGTCCCATTGCCATGATGAACATCCCAATCCAGAATGGCGACTCGTTCGATATTTGGCTGTTCAAGTGCGTAGTGAGCGGCAATAGAAGCATTAGAAAATAGGCAAAAGCCCATAGCTTTTGCCCTCAATGCATGATGGCCTGGCGGTCGAGCTAACACAAAAGCAGGATGGTCATTCCCTAACATCTGATCAACTCCATCTAACCAAGCATTGACAGCCAAAAGTGCCACATCATAACTATCAGCAGAGATAACCGTATCTGCATCCCAATGTCCACCTCCATGTCGAGCCAATTGTTCAACCGCTTGAACATACTGACGATCATGTAGCTTATAAATCCATGGTAGTGGATCCCTTCTTGTTACATCTGAAGGTTCAATCCATCTCAGCTGATCAGAATAGTTCGAGGCCAATAGTGCATCATAAATAGCCGTCAACCGCTCAGGGCATTCAGGATGTCCTATCCCTGTGAGATGCTTCAGGAAGCGCTTTGAATAGATAATCGGCAGCATTACAGCCCCCATATTGATGCATCTTTAATACTTAATCTAATCGCAATGGGTCCTGTCTCTCTAGAAGCTGGCCGCGCATAAATCTTAAACAACAGTATCAGTCGTCCTTCTGGAGGAAGTCACTCATGTAGAATGTCATGCATGCTACCTTTTACGCCCAAACTAGATTCCCCTCATCACGTCGGAGATTGAGATGAAGAAAGTTACCGCAATTATCCGTCCCCATAAGCTAGAGGAGATCAAAAGTGCCCTCGTCAATGCAGGCATAGTTGGTATTTCAGTCTCTGAAGTACGAGGCTTTGGGCAACAGAAAGGACAAACCCAAAGCTATCGCGGTTCAGAATATACAATCGAATTCCTGCAAAAGCGCAAAATTGAAGTCGTTGTCAACGACTCACTGGTTGCCACTGCACTAGAATGCATTACAGATGCAGCCCAGACAGGAAATATAGGAGACGGGAAAATCTTTGTCTCTCCCGTCACCAAAGCCATTCGCATCCGCACCGGAGAAGCAGACCAAGAAGCTCTATAAGGCAAGAATCGCGTACTCTGCCTAGTTCGACCAAGTAGAGTAAGGTTCTCTAGCCAAATTAGAATTATAGTAACGGGCATCATGGGAAACCTCATCCCCGAGCCATACAGGTCGGGTAATTTCTTGCGTTGGGGAAGACAATTCCACTTCAGCAACCACTAACCCTTGGTTTAAACCAGAGAACTCGTCAACCTCCCAAAGCAAGTTGCCCAGGGGTATTTTATAACGCGTCTTTTCTACTACCAGTGGACCACACAATTGCTGTAGCATCTGCTGAGCATCTGCCATCGGGATCGAATACTCAAATTCTGTTCGTGTCAAATTGAGCACCTTACCCTTTAGCGTTAGGTAAGCCTGTTCTCCCGCAACCCGGACCCGGACCGTCGCCTTTGGCGTCGCAGCAATATAACCTTGAATATAAAAAATTCCTTCACTGCCCAGGCGCCAGCCATCACCTGTGACCAAAAATTTTCTCTCAATTTCTAGTGCCATATCACGGCATCTTACCTAGCCTGGACTCTTTGCCTTTAGCAACTGCTTCACAGTCTGAATTAACTCACTGGGGTTAAAGGGCTTAATGACATAGGCATCCCCTCCTTGCCTCATTCCCCAATGGCGATCAAACTCTTCCCCCTTTGTCGAACACATAATCACGGGAATTCCTGCCGATTTCAGCTCGTCTTTAATCCAGCGACAAAGTTCATAGCCATTCATCTTAGGCATCACAATGTCAGTAATCAGCAAGTCTGGATAGCTGCTTTGAGTCATGTCGGTTAACATCGTTTTGGCCTCTTGACCATCCACCGCTTCTAAGACTTCAAATTGATAATGCTTGAGCAGGTCAGTTATCATGACGCGCATTGTCGGGCTGTCATCGACCACCATGATTTTTGCCATTCTACGTTACCTTTCTCAAGTCCCACAGCTCATTAATAAGGATGCCCCAAAACGCAAGGCAAATAAACTTCGGGCACGGCACATCTCAGGCTTGTATTATTCAATACGCTGCCCACCGCAGCCTCGTTCTTTTTAACTGTAGCAATTACAGAGAAATTTTTGCCCCCTGCAACAACAAGTTGAGTTGCTACATTTCATAAGGATAAACCAAGATAATCCCGAAACAATCAGGATAAACACGGAGATTGTACGAAATTACAAATACCACTAAAAATTACTCTGCTCAAAGAATAAAACGAATAAACTTTTTCTTCCCTACCTGCAGCACTTTGCCTTCTAGCTCAGCAGCAGTCTCAATCGCCTGATCGCTTTGTGCAACCTTCTCTCCATCGATTCTCACGGCCCCTCCCTTTATCTGACGTCTCGCTTCGCTACTACTGGCACAGAGACCACAGGCACTCACCAGATAAAACAGCTTGACAGGGAATGTCACCGTCTCCAGTGAAAATTCAGGAATGAGAGCCGTCTGGCTCATATCCTGCTGTTTCACAACAGCGGCTAAAGACTGCTGAGTCTGCAGCGCTAACTCATGGCTGTGATATTGACTCACAACATTCAATGCCAATCGTTTTTGACATTCACGAGGGCTATCGGGCAGTGCTTCAAGCTTTTCGTCTGTCAACAACTCAAAATACTGTTTAATAACCGCATCTGGCGTTTTTTCCAGCTTTGAGTACATACTCACTGGATCTTCAGAAAGCCCGACATAGTTGTTCAAAGATTTTGACATTTTCTGAACACCATCCGTGCCGATTAAAATAGGCATCAATAGACCGAACTGGGGAGACTGGTTAAATTGACGCTGTAGATCGCGTCCCACAGCAATATTAAATTTCTGATCAGTGCCGCCCAATTCAATATCAGCCTGCACAGCAACGGAGTCATATCCTTGCATCAGAGGATAGAGGAATTCATGGAGAAAAATAGGACTCTCCTGCTGATAGCGTTCAGAGAAACCCTCTTTCGCCAGCATCTGCCCCACCGTCATCGTGGTTAAGAGCTGTAACACCTTCGATAGATCAAGCTGAGAGAGCCACTCAGAGTTGTATCGAATCTCTAGCCGGCCAGGGGTCTCAAAGTCAAGGATGGGGCGAATTTGGTCAAGATAAGTTTTTACATTCTGCTGAACGTCAGATTCAGTGAGCTGTCGACGCACTTCTGACTTCCCCGTAGGGTCACCTATTTGGGCTGTAAAGTCACCAATAATTAAAACAGCTGTATGCCCTAAATCTTGAAAGGCTCGGAGCTTGCGAATTGGAATACTATGCCCTAGATGCACGTCTGTTCCCGTAGGGTCAATCCCAAATTTGACGCGGAGCGGCTGAGAAGATTGCTGCAGCTTCAGGAGTAAGTTCTCGTTTAAATCGCGAGAGGAAGGATGATTCGGAAAGATATCGCTGACGCCTCGAGACAGCACAGAGGATACTGCGTCCATATTTTCTGAAGAATGAATAGATAACAACAGACTAGTGTAATTAAGTCACATTATCTGCAGTTGTTGTTGCCCCCTAACTGCCACCAGGAGGTCCAAAGCAGTACCCACTATTCCGAATACCATAGATTCTGGTTGTGAGTGGTATCTTTAGACAGCAGTAAAATTTGCTTGTGTTTTGTTCATTAAGGGTATAAGTCACTGTGTCATCTAGATCCATTGGCCGGTCTCAGCAGAATCGAGGGCCAGAGCCTAGTTTTTTTGCTGGGATGAGTAAAGTTACCAGTGCCACGATTTTAGCCACTGTTATGCTGGCCAGTGCAGGTGCTGCAGGTGGATTAATGGGTCTGGCACTTAGCTATCGAAATTTGCCAGATGTACGCTCTATGAAGGGGTATATCCCCAGTGAAACCACACATATTTACGACATTAAAGGCAAAGTCCTAGCAAGCCTTCATGCAGAGGAAAACCGCGAGGTGATGCCGCTAGATCAGATGTCTCCTCACCTTAAGATGGCCGTTTTGGCGATTGAGGATAGCAACTTCTACGAACATGGAGGGATTAATCCGGTTGGTATTTTGCGGGCTTCACTGACCAACTTTCAGGAAGGTCGAACAGTTCAGGGAGCATCAACCCTGACGATGCAATTGGTTAAAAACTTATTCTTGTCTCCAGAGAGAGCCTTGACCCGCAAACTAGCTGAGGCGGTCTTAGCCATGCGGATGGAAAAGCTCTTTAAGAAAGATGAAATTCTGGAAATGTACCTCAACCAAGTGTATTGGGGACATAATACCTATGGTGCCGAGACCGCTGCACAGAGTTACTTTAATAAATCCTCAACGGAACTAACCCTGGCTGAGGCCTCTATGATGGCTGGAATTATCCAGGCGCCGGCGGCCTACAGTCCCTTTGTAAAGAATGAGGTTGCGAAACAGCGCCAAGATGTTGTTCTCAAACGCATGGTTGAGTTGGGTTGGGTAAGTGCAGCTGATGCCGATGCAGCCCGCGCACAACCTCTCTCCTTTGGAAAAGTCACCTCATTTCAGCAGAGCCGATCGCCCTACGTCACCAATACCGTTATTAAGGAACTAAGGCGTCGATTTGGCCGTGAGGCCCTGGTACGGGGGGGAATGAGAATTCAGACCACGGTTGATTTTGATATGCAGGAGGCCGCGGAGCAGGTCGTCCGTGATAGCCATCGCCGCGTTGCCTACACAGCCGATCAGATGGCACTCGTTGCCGTGGACCCCCGAACGCATTTTATTAAGGCCGTGGTTGGGGGCGTCGATAGTAAAAAAAGTGAATTTAATCGAGCAACCCAATCGATTAGACAACCGGGATCTTCGTTTAAGCCTTTCGTTTACTACACAGCTTTTGCATCGGGTAAGTATACGCCGTCTTCGGTTATTGACGATAAGCCAGTGCGTTATAACGACGGAACCGCTGGGGGCTATAAACCTCAAAACTACGATCGCACCTTTGGGGGCCCCATGTCACTTCGTCAGGCATTATCCCAGTCTCGGAACATCCCAGCCGTAACGCTAGGGCAAAAAGTTGGCGTCGAGAATGTGATTGATGTCTGTCGCGTTCTAGGGATCAAAAGCCCCATTCCACCGGTCATTTCTTTGCCTTTAGGCTCCGTTGATCTAACCCCGTTAGAAATGGCCTCTGCCTATGCCACCTTTGCCAATAATGGTTGGCAGTCGGAAACAACGGCGATTGTAAAGGTAACCGATAGTAGTGGGCGTCTCTTATTGGACAATACGCCTGACCCACAATTGGTCCTTGACCCCTGGTCTGCAGCTTCGCTCAATATTACGTTGACTGGGGTTATCAACGGCGGTACGGGTAAAAATGCAGCCATTGGACGACAAGCTGCTGGCAAAACGGGAACAACCTCGTCTGAGCGAGATGTTTGGTTTGTCGGCTATGTTCCTCAGTTAGCAGCAGCAGTTTGGATCGGCAATGATGACTATTCGCGCATGGGAAGTAGTGCCACTGGCGGCGGCTTTGCGGCACCGGTCTGGCGGCGATTCATGCAGAAGGCGCTGAAGGATTCTCCGGCAGAGTATTTCACATCCCCCTCTAAATTCACGCGGCCGAAGAAATAAAGCCGGATAGGCTAGAGATTGCTAGTGAGCTTGATTAGGTTCAAGCGGGCTCACTGCGTTGGCGAAGCCTTATACCCATGACTCAACTCATATTTATCTATAATGCTGACTCTGGAGGCTTAAATGCACTGTTTGATATTGCCCATAAGGTAATCTCACCAGAAACCTACCGCTGCAATCTGTGCATGCTGACCCATGGGTTGTCGAGGGAAAGAACGGCTTGGAAAACCTTTCGAGAATCAAGCACAACACCGTTAACGTTCTTACACCGGGATGAATTTGAAGAATGCTATTCGCCTCTGACGTCCTATCCGGTGGTTCTCCTGGAGAAAAACAAACAGCAAACAGCTCTAATGACAACAGAAGCTCTCAATGCTCTATCAACAGTCGATCAATTGATTGAGACCCTATTGCAAAAAATGCGTGACATCTAAAGATGGCCCCAAAGTGACTCTGCAATGGTTACGCTGAGGCAGCAAAGAAAGAGAGGAGTTCTTGCTTTTGGGGGTGAACCTCTAGCCATTTTTTAATCCGCTCAGCCTCTGAATAATCAGAGGAGCTGAGTTTATTGGCGAAAGCTTGTCGTACGGTGCTACGCAAACGAGACTGACGTGCTTTGTGTTGCCAAGCAGAAGAAGACATTTGATGCACCTGGACATGTAGGTTCTGGCTTTTCAAATGGCTCCATTCATGTCGATCCAGCCAGGCCCCCTGACAACAAGGGCATTGATCCAGATAAAAATTTAGGTCATGCCCAACGTTTGTTTTGCGCATGAGTTGACTGCAATCCGGACAAAAGACAGCACTCATGCTGTCTTCAACCGTCAGTAAGGGGGCAATGGTTGTCTCTGCCTGAGCCCCGGACTCTAACCAAGACCGATAGTCTTCAGCTCTTACCCAATGGCCGTCGCAACTTATACATTGGGAGGCTGCTAGATGGGCTTCTAAGCTTTTAGATTCTAAAGTTGCGGTTTTGCAGGCAGGACAATTTTTCATGGTGGAAGGAGTGAGGCTGTGATCATTTCATTAATTTATTATTCCCAGAAATAATATAAAAAATAACAGTCGGCCTCCCTATACGCGCAGGCATGGGAAAGTGACGTAGAGAAAAGGGCATCGTTTATAATGTCGTGACGTCCTACGAAGGTTTGGCTCCCTGAGGTGATTGCTGACGCTATGTTGACACAGTTCTTCCCTTTTCAATTTGAGGTTGATGAAGTTGCGATCGCAACCACCAGCCTATGGGCTGCAGCGCTTTACGTCGGTCTATCTCCCGTCAGCGATCGAATAGCAGTGCAGATCAGTCGTTGGTTCAATTTCGCCGAGCGCTTTTTATATCTATCAGAAGAAGAATACGAGCGCACCCGCAAAGGACGAGAATCTCAGAATGATTTTTGGGCCTCAATTTTTAGCATTTTCCCCTTCCTGCTGCTGGGGATATTTTGTAACTTTGTCTGCATTAAAGGCTTTGGCAGCCAAAGCTGGAGCATTAGTTTAGGTCTCATTGCCCTCATGGGATGTGGCGTCTATGATTTGGGTCGCCGCGATGGAGAACTGCGCAAGTAGCCCCACTCAACCCGTCACCTTGATCAACACAATCCGTGACAAACACGCCGACCGGAAAGATCACGTTTTGGAACAATGAGCCCTCCGATAGTTGAGAGGATCCGTCAGGCTGAGATTAGGGGAACGCCATGTCTTTAGACTTACAACGCAGTGAACTAGAACGCTTTCAGTTCCAGATTGTTAAAGATGAACCCGAGACGCTCATTGGCCTGCGCCAAAAGTGGTACCCCGACTGCCTGCTCACAAAAATCACCTACGTTGTGTTTATTCGGAAAGTCCAGCACCTATCGGTGGACATCATCGAAGCGGATCGGGACCAACTGCAGACCGATGCCAAACAACTGAATCCGTCACTGCTACCCCGCGGTTTTCAAGCCGGAGTCGCTGTCATCACCATCTATATCGCTGATCGCGTTGACTTTGAAGCACAGTCCCTCTGCAAGCAAAAACCCAAAATTCGCTTTGCTTGGTTCTATCTCCCGGCAGCTCTTGAACAGTCTTCAAGTAAGACATTTTCTCTCAAAGAAACCCCATTGTGGGGTTTTCTCTACTACAGCAAATTCCGCTACTTAATTCGGCGATTGCTACAGCCAACAGATGCTCCCGTTCAAGAACCCAAATCAGTCGTGGGGATTGTCTTTGGTGTCGTACTGGTCGGGTATCTCATTTGCTTTGCCATCCTAATTCTGGCCCTATGATTCATTTAGCGAGGGTTTGTCACAGCTAACGGCTTTTCTCGGTTTAGATCAAGGGCTAGAGCCTCTTGGACCAGAGTCGCCATCTTCTCCGCTGCCCCCGTTTGCCCCCGCACCTGCTTTAACGCATGACGCATCTCAGGAAGTGCCGTTGGGGAAAGCAGGATGTCAACGATTTGTCGTGCCACAACAGCAGGGCGGAGATGCCCCACCAGCTCCGGCACAATTTCGCGATTGGCCCAAATATTCGGCCATGCTCGCAGTCCTAAACCCTGCTTCAGAATCCAGGCATTGATCAGCTTAGCCAAGGTAGTCCCCACACCAGGTAAATTCGCCAGGAGCCCTGGAATGCCATCCCAAGCGCGCATCACCTCTAGCTTTTGGGTGGGTAGTAGCACAACCATTGGCACCGCTAAGGAAGCGAGTTCAGCAGTGTTGGCCCCAACGGTGGTGACACAAAGCTGACACAGAGAGAGTAACTCGTAGGCCGGAGATATCGTCCAGAGGTGAATGCGAGTGCCCCCCTCAGTCAAAAGATAGGGAAGACCCTCCTCCGGCTGAATCAACTGTGCGGCCCGACCCTCCAACTCGGTTAAAACAGAGTTGTGCTGCGGATCAGCATACTGAGCCAGATCTTGGAGGCTGAGGGTCGGCGCCACCGGAATCACAAACTGCATCTGGGGAAGGGACGGCTGCAGTGCCTCCGCAATTGCAAGACAGAAAGGCACACCTAACATGAGTTTGGCGGGTTTCGAACCGGGCAACAGACCCATCAATGGGATCTCTGGCGAGACACCCAGGGCCTGCTGAATCTGTTTCTGATCCTGTCCAATACTTTGCGTTTCTGCGATTAAATCACCAACCACAGTACATTTACGTTGATGTTGAGCCGGAATCTTGACCTGTTCACTCACCACACCGCAGCGATCAATCCAGGGGAGCCAGCGGGCAGACCATTCGGCATAGGTGACAATTCGGTACCCCAACCGTTTACCGATCGCCACTGAAAAGAACTGATCGCCACCGAGGAATAGAACGACACCCTTAGGCCACCAGTCCCAAGCTTCAGCAGTTTTCCCGCGCAGTAGAAAGGACCAGAAAAAGTCCGGGCCTTGGACGCGATCCACTTCGGGGAAGGAGGTTGCGATCGCAACCTCTCCCCCACTGGCATGAACACAGGGCGACAGCACCACCGAAAGCCGCGCATTATCTCCAAGCTGGGCCCGCAGCGCCTTCACCACAGGACGCACCCAGGTCATCAGCTCTCCTGGACCATTGGTCAGGATGACAATATCGACGGGGGCAGCGACCTCAGAAGGCATTATGTTGCTCTAATCACAAAATAAAGTCATTATTAAATAATGTAACAGCCACTCATTTTGACTATGCCCCGTCTCCCCGCACTGACAACGCTACTCGTTGATGGGTATAACGTGATTGGGGCTTGGCCAAAACTCCAGAAGCTGCGCGAACGCAACAACTTAGAGGCAGCGAGAGATAGGCTTTCAGAAGCGTTGAGTAACTACAGCGCTTTTCGAGGATACCAAACTCATTTGATTTTTGATGCCCAGTTCCGGGCGGGGCAAGGCAGTAGTGAAGCGGTCACCGATCTGCTGCACATTTTCTATACCGAGAGCGGACAAACGGCAGATACCCATATTGAACTGTACTGCGCCCAAGCTCGGCAAGGGAGCGAGCGGATTAGAGTCGCGACTTCAGATAGCGCCCAAAAGTTAACCGTGATGGGCTATGGCGCTGAATGGATGTCTGCACAGCAGCTTGTTACGGACCTGAAGGCAACCGCAAAATCCATTCAAGACAGTCAGCGCAACGCCAAGCAGAGGCCGGGACGGTTATTAGCGCATGGACTCGATCCAGAAGCAAAACAGCGTTTAGAACAGCTTCGGTTTGGGGACCGATAGTTTTCAGCTAAGGTGCCTCTTCGGGTGTTGGGGTAGCAGCGGGAGCCGATTCCAGTTCCACAGGAGGGGAAACCTCAGTCCGAGGGGCCGGCACTGGAATTTCAACCGGCAGCTCGGGAAAAACAGGAGACGGAGACGGAGACGGCTGCGGCCCTGAAATCCCATCCTCCGGTTCTTCCGGATTCTCTGACTCCGTTATATCCTCCGGCGGCTCACTGGGAGTGGGGTCGGGGGTCGGCTCTACCGAAGGTTCGGGCGAGGGATCTGGGCGCACGGACGGGGTCGGTTGGGGCCTCGCTCGGACTCGTTCTATCTCCGCGATGCCTTGGCGAGCCTGACGCGCCAAACCACTGCTTTGTCCTTCCCAATAGGGGTTCTGTGGCAGCTTAGAGATCAGCGTTTGGACCTGATACCAAGTACGAGATCGAGCTGCGGTCTCTGCCTGCTGGAACAGATCCTGTTGCTGTTGCCACTGGTCCTGCCATTGTGGCAAGAGAGCCTGGGCCTGATTGTACGCCGCACTATCGGTGGAGATCTGCTGCAGTTGATCGATAGCAGTCCCAAGATCGCCTGAGGTATCAGCGGTGACCTGAGCTGCCGCCAAGAGTTCTGGACCGTTATCGGGGGTCGTAAGGGACTTTAAAAAGGGTAACTCTGTCACCCATTCAGGATTAAGAAGCACGGCACCTGCGCCCAATAGACCACCCACGAGAGCAAAGGTTGCGATCGCACCTACCACCGGGAACGGTCGTCTGGCTCGAGGTGCCACAACCTCTCGGGGTGGGCTTACAACCTTTGTTCGCTCCACCGGAGGATAGGACACAGGGGGGCGCTCAGGACGGCGGCTTGGAGGCGTTCTTTGCACAGCAGTTCTTTGAGCAGAAGTCGCCGCGGCGGTCCGGGCAGCTTTCAAATCCTGCAGTACCTCTTCTGCGCTTTGGTAGCGCACCTTGAAGTAATAGCGCACCATCTTGGTTAAGACAGTGGCAAGCTGAGGGCTCACTTGGGCCTGCCCTTGCCACACCAGCTCCCCAAATTCATCCTCCTGTAGCTTAGAGGGGTGGGTCCCCGTCAAGGCCTGAATAGCCACGATTCCCAGCGCATAGATATCACTGTTCGGTCGGGGCTTGCCTTGGCCCTGCTCCCCAGACATATAACCAGGGGTCCCCACAATCACGGTTCCTGTCATCTGATCATTCTGCAACAGGGTTTGACTGCTCACCTGCTTCACAGAGCCAAAATCCACCAGGATATATTTATCATCGGACTGACGACGAATAATGTTTTCGGGCTTAATGTCGCGGTGGATCACCCCCTGTCGGTGGATAAATGCCAGCGTTGACAAGAGTTCCTGCAGCAAAATGCGAACCTGAGCCTCCGGCCAAGGCTGTCCAGGCGTTAACGCCTGAGCAAGGGCCGCACCAGGCACATACTCCTGCACCAGATAAAACTCCTGCTGCTGCTCAAAGAACGCCAGTAAGCGCGGAATCTGATCATGGTGTCCCAATTTTTCTAAGGCTTCTGCTTCGCTGTGGAACAGGCGACGGGCCACCGCTAAAAAATCAGGGTCTGTTCTAGCGGGCTGTAAATGCTTGACCACACAGATGGGGTGACCTGGACGGCGCGTATCTTCCGCGAGAAAGGTCTTACTAAATCCACCTTCCCCCAAATTGCGGACAACTTGATAGCGGCCATCTAAGATTTGACCAATCATGGTGAGGTTCCCTGGTTTCTCGTTACTATTGCCCCGTTCTGTCTTGACGCCGGTTCGGGGTCACATGTTCGATCCACAGCATGATAGTTGGGGTTTAAGTTGATTATCGGATGCTTGGGTCGGGTCTTGAGACATATACATTTCGTCCCTGAACATAGCCTATTTCTGAAATGGACTGGTGTATTGCAGAGGGAAAAAGGTGAGCCAATAGGCTGTGATTCTCTGCTAAAAAGAGCCACAGCCTATCTACATCGTTTAGAGTGTTGAGGGAGGACTCTGAATTCTGCTTAAAACCATTCGATGTTAATGCCCGCCAGCACTGAATTTGTGACGCTCTGTCGCTCACAAGTCTCCCTATTAATTCAGGGGATGGGTGCATCGATGAGTGCCGTCTATTTAACAGAAGGGTTATCGGCATTAGAGCAGACCAGTTTAGTGCCCGTAGTGGTCTACCCCGAGGAAACGGAACCCTGGCCCTCCGTCAAACCCCTCCTCCTAGAATCTGGGAAAGTTAATGGGCAAGGTAATACGCAGGATAGGTCACCCACCCTTTTAAGCATCGCTGACAAAAACGCACGGCTGAAGGCGGAGACTCCAGCACTTGTCCCCCTTGGCAAGGGGGTTACACAACCGGAACAACTGGTTCTACCGCTGATTCAGGATGAGGTAGTTTTGGGGTTACTCGTTGTCGCCAGAGAACACCCCCAGTGGAGCACCAGCGAGCAGTCGCAAATTCAGCAGGTGGCGGAGACCTTAGCACTGGCCTGTGTTATGGATCAACGATCGCAGTGGCTGGCCAATGCCAGCTATCAGCAACGCCTGCTGCAGGCCGATCAGAAACAAACGCTCTCTGATCTAATGCATCAATTTCGCAGCCCGCTTACAGCCCTTAGAACCTTGGGCAAATTACTCACCAAGCGATTTTCCAGCGATGAGCAAAACCGTCCGCTCGCTGAAAGCATTGTTCAACAAAGCGAACGTCTTGAAGAACTGCTCCAGCAATTTGATGGCGCCATCGACATCGGGGAAGCAGCCCTAGAACCTCAAAACCAAGAAAATCCGCCCCCGGCATTAATGCCAGGCTTAGAACGGGAAGAACCAGAACAGACAGCACTCTCAGTGTCATTACTACAGCCCTGCTGGGTATCTGAACTGCTGTCCCCTTTGCTCAATGCCGAATTGGGGGTCATGGATGAAAAGCAATTACATTTAAGCGTCCATATCCCTGAAGGTTTACCACCGGTTCGAGCCGATGCCTCTGCTTTACGAGAGGTCTTGGGCAATTTGATTGACAATGCTTTCAAGTACACACCGGCGGGGGGAGAGGTCAGGATTAAGGTGCGTCGGTCCACCTCAGAGCCCACCCAAGTGATTGCCGTCAGCGATAATGGCCCTGGTATTCCGCCTGAAGATCTGGCCCATGTGTTTGAGCGCCATTACCGAGGGGTACAGGCTGAGACCGACATTCCAGGGACAGGGTTAGGACTTGCGATCGCATCTACCTTAATCAAACAAATGCAGGGCCGACTTGAAGTGTTCAGCCCTGCGATTGATAACAAAGAGAGTCAGGAGGGGAGTACCTTTTTAGTCACACTCCCGGAATGCTAGATTGCATCAATGGATGAACTATAGCTGAGCCACCTGTAGCGGCTGACTCAATTCCAGCGTCAGGTCCGCATCAGGTTCAATCACCACAACCCGCTTGACGTTTGGATCTACAACGCCACCGATAGCCGCACCAGATGCAGCACCCGAGAGCACCTTCTCTGCCGTGATGGTTCGATTTCCGACCAAACCAGAGATCCCAGCAGCCAATGCAGCACCGATGGCAGTATCTCTAGCAATCGCTGGCACAGCGCGCCCTCGATTGGTTTCAATGGCTGCCCCCACTGCCGCCCCTGGAATCACCTTCTCTGCAGTAATCGTGCGGTTCCCCACTAATCCAGAAATTCCAGCTGCAGCTGCAGCCCCAATGACGGAGTTCCGGGCAAGAGAGACCAGATTCGGATCTCTCACGCTTCGTGTTCGAGTGATCACATCTGAAAAAGCTTGAATGGGATAGTCTTGGCCATCTATCACAACAGAGGAGGCCACAAACTGGGAACCACCATCGCGGGGCTGGAGTTCACCGATAATTTCACTCCCTTTGGGAATGACAAGATTATTGTTGCGATCGCGAATATTGGCATCAACCGTCAGTGTCAGGGCAGCCGTTTCCGTCGGTGAAACAATCACACGGTCAGCCTCTGCATAAGTCACGGGTACTGTGGTCCCTGCAGTCAGTGAATTGACATTAAAGTCGCCCGCAATATATTGAGATGACAGCAGCGACGCTTGCTGAGAAGATCTAAGCGCCTGACATAGGAACGCAGCAACATCAGCACGTGTTGCGATCTGGTTCGGATTCAAATACCGAACATTAGGATAATTCACCACCAATTGATTTTGCGTCGCCGCCGCGATAGTTCGTCGAGCATAGCTAGGAATTGAACCTGAATCACTGAAATTTTGGTCTAAAATGGCATTCACAGAACCATTTGGGGCATAGTCCAAACCATTTCCTAAAGAGACTAAGACCTGAGCACGGGGAATATTTTGAGTCGCTTGAAAACGTCCATCCGGATAACCTGTTAAAAAGCCTGTTTGCGAAGCCTGACGAATGGCATTATAGGCCCAATAACTTGAAGAAACATCGCTAAAATTTCTTGCATTTTGGTTGCGAGGTGCATTCGGAAAAGCATTCCCAACCAGCGTGGCATACTCAGCCCGAGTTACAGATGCATTCGGGCGAAAGCTACCGTCAGGATAACCATTGATGATTCCTTGCTGAGCCAAAGACTGAATACAGCTCTGGGCCCAGTGACCTTGAATATCGGATAAATTAGCTTGTGCAGCAGCCGGAACAGAAAGCATAGGAATAACAGCTGTTGAGGTTATTCCTAAACTCAGCGTTAAGGCTAATTTTTTCTGCCATTTATGTAGCGTTGACATGATACATTTCACCTCAAATGTTGATATCTCCAAAGACAAGTCCGAATCGATAGAGTTTCCTAATTGATCACAAATGAAACTAAGGAACTATACTGCGTGAACTGAGGCTTAGTACCTTTTTCCTATTTCGTTTAGCACTTGCAAGCAACGGGAACTTCTGCTTGCAAAAATGATCTAGCCCATGTTCCCATCGGTCTTAATATGGCCCCTAGAATCAAGAAGAGTCATGGCTTTTGGAGGAGAGACAATGCATCATAGCTGGTTTTCTCAAGACCATCTCAGGCAACTGCAAGCCCAATATAAATAGCCCCCATAAACAAAAAAATGGCTGACATCTCGCACAGTGAATTCAAGCAGCAGATTCTCCAGGACTTCAATAACCGTTCAAATTACGAAAATGAGTTCCATATAAAAGCAGCCAAGCGACTAGTAGAACAAGCCGACTTACAAACGGGACAGAGCGTGCTAGATATCGCAACCGGGACCGGTTTAGCGGCCATTGCGGCAGCCCAGATCATCGGTCCGACAGGTCATGTTCTGGCAACTGACTTTGCCACTAACATGCTCAAACAGGCTCAGAAGAAAGCGGAGGCTTTAGGGCTGACCAACATAACCTTTGAAAATGCCGATGCAGATGTACAGGAACTTCAAGCCAACCACTATGACGTCGTTCTTTGTTCATCTGCCATTGTCTACTTCACAGACATACCAGCCACTCTGAGGCGCTGGCAGAAAGCCCTTAGGCCAGGGGGAACGGTGGCCTTTTCCTGTCTGGCTGAAACATCACCCTCTGCATCCGCACTGTTCCGCGCAGTGGTGAAAAAGTACGGCATCACGATTCCCAATCCCAATGCTTTTCTGGGGACACCCGAAAGATGTCACTCAATCCTCACAGGCAACGGATTTGAAGGTACCAAACTAGAAACAGAGCAATTGGGCTCCCACACAAAAGATGCCATGGCTGCTTGGGTGGGTAATGCCAACAGTGCCTTCGGCCTGCAGGGTGCCCAATGGTCTGAGGAACAGCTGAGCCGGTGTCTGCAGGAATATCTAGCAGAGATAGAGAAAGCCTCGACAGCGGAGGGCTACTGGAGTGATATCACCATGTTCTTTGTGACAGCTCGCAAAGTCCATAAAGGCGCATAAAGCTTTTCTCGACGGCATAAATCCAAGCGATGGATCCCAAATGAACTGCATCCTCGTTTGAAGAAAGCTCAACAAAGATGTAATCCCCTCATAACAGAAACAGTTCCCGCAGTCCCCAGCAAATCTTTAATATGAATAGGCGCTAGTTTCCACACTTCCCCCTTCTGCAAGCAAATATGTCTGATACTCTGACCGCTCGATACTGGACAGCCTGTGCCGTTGCCCGCTCTGCCGGACAATTGGCCTACCAATACTTTCAAAACCTAGACAGTCTGACGGTAGAGAGCAAAGGGATCCAGAACCCCGTAACAATTGCAGACCGAAATGTCGAGAACCTGATCATTTCCCGATTGACCCATTGTTTCCCCACCGATTATTTTCTAGCAGAAGAAAGTGGCGGAGAGCGTTGTGACGATCAGGTTTGGGTGATTGACCCCATTGATGGGACAGCCAATTTTGTCCGAGGTCTACCCTACTTCTGCGTCTCTATTGCCTATGTGGTCAACCAAGAGATCAAAATCGGTATCATCTACGACCCCAGCCGCGACGAACTCTTTGCGGCCTTTCAAGGTAAAGGGGCCACCCGTAACGACCAACCCATGAAAGTCACCCACTGCCAAGAATTATCGAGCGCAATTATCGCCCTCGATATCGGCCTGCGAACCTCCATTGAATCGGGTTTCAAAGCCGTACAGAATCTCATGGCACAACAAAGTGTGACCCGACACCTTGGCTCAGCGGCCTTGGCGTTAGCCCATGTCGCAGACGGTCGTTTAGATGGCTACTGGAACCCTCACCTCAACCCTTGGGATGTACTGGCAGGCCAATTACTGGTCCAAGAAGCCGGGGGATGGAGTACTGATTTCCTCGCACAGGATGGAATCAACAAGGGCAACTCTATTCTTGCCTGTACCCCCGCTCTACAACAGGCTCTCCAAAACGCAACCAAAACATCTGATTGTTGAAACGCGACATTAAGCTGTCTTTAGAAAAAGCCAGTTTCCTGGGCTTTGGTTGCGATGCAAAGCATTGTTTTTCGATCATCCTGTAGCAAGATCACAGCAATCGCCCATCATCATTCCAATTACCGAACATCTTCCCAGCAGCTGTTTTGGAAATAAAGTTCTGCAGTCGGCGGTCGAACTCTTCTGGTCGTTTTCGCATCTCTTCGACATAACCTATCCTCACACGGAGATAAAGGTCTGGGAGTTTCTTAAAGTACGCCTGTGCAGCACTTTCAAGACTAATGGCCATAAGAATATCTTCTGCAATCTCAAACGGCTGCCCAAGATCAGGCAGCTTCCGTTCTCCAGCATCTGTCATAAGCCCCAGACGGATGAGTCGACGAGCCCTTTCTTTGTTGAGTTCTGTCCAATGACTTCGTGGACGACGCGGAGTGAAGCGCTGTGCTTTCTCAAAACTCGAAATGCGTTTTGCAAGACCATCAATCCAACCAAAGCAAATGGCTTCTTCAACAGCATCAAGATATGCGACCGTCTCAACTTCCGGTCGATCATCGGAAATCACCCAGATCTCCGATGCGGTTTCATGATTATCTTGAAGCCAAAATCGCCACTCAGAGCGGCTTGAAGCCTTGAATTTTGATGTCACCTCCATCATTCACTACCCCATTGAGTCTTACAACGGTTAGTATCACCGGTCCAAGCAGACATCTGAAAGTGAAGTAGAAGTGATATTTACTAGCGCATGCATGACCATAATTGGCGAAACCATCGTCAATCGAATGAGCCATTTCATTCTGTTCTTCATCCTTTATATCTAAGATTCTGTGATGTTTTATGTATCTCGAATAGCTAGGGCAATGCCCCCTAAAATAGCGAGGGAAGTGAGGCAAACGCGGACGGTTAACTCTTCTCTTAAAAATGCGACGCCACCTATTGCCGTAATCACAGGTACACTGAGCTGAATTGTGGCAGCAGAGCTGGCTTTTAGATCTTGCAAGGCAATGTACCAAAGGGTATAGCCTAAACCAGAGGCTAGGGCACCTGAAGCGACGGCCAACAGTAGTCCAGAGGTTATCAACGAACCATCCCCATCAAACCCAGAATGCATCCCAATTCCCAAGGCCAATGCAAAGGGCACCGTCCGCAGGAAATTACCTGCCGTCACACGAATTGGATTGCTAGCCCCTCTGCCCCTCAAAGAATAGATTCCCCAGGCTACCCCTGAAACAAACATCAAGCCTGAACTCAGCAGGGGTGGTGCCGAAACACCCGGTAAGACGAGTCCCACTAGTCCACCAAACGCAAGGATAAAACCGAGAATCTGGAACTTGCTCAAGCGTTCTCCAGTCCAGAGACCATAGCCGATCATCGTGACCTGCACCGCACCAAAAAGAAGCAAAGCCCCCGTCCCAGCAGGTAGATTGACATAGGCAAACGAGAAAGCTGCAGCATAGACGAACAGTGCCATTGCCGATCTCCAGCTTCCGGCAGCACGAATGCGACCTCCAAATCCCTGCCCAATCAGCCATAACATCAAAGCACCAGAAAAAAGCCGCACCGTAGTGAATGTTGCAGCGTCAATAGACGTCTGTTGGAGCGCTAACCGGCAAAGAATAGAGTTGCCTGCGAATGCAAATATTGCCAATAGAGTCAGGCACCAGCTTCGTCTACTTGCATTCATGATGTTTCTAAGGTCTGCAACACAGCAACAGATCATGCCCCAAACGAAGCGGGATGCCAGCGTGTCCCGTGTTTCCGAAGATTGCCAGGGTGACCGGACGCCCATCAAAGTCTGGCACATGCATCACCCAAGGGGTATACCCAGGACCATCTCCTGCATGCCCCATCAGGGTTCCATACTGAGACTGCGTGTCAATCATGACCCCAAACCCATAGGCTGGATGATTGAATCGAGGATCCTTCGTTCCTGTTGCGACAGGTTCAGAAAGCTGAGCAACCTGCGTTGCTGTCAAAAGATCACCCAAAAACAATTGACGATAAAACTTGACGACATCTGCCGTTGAAGCTGTCACAAGTCCTGTAAAACACCAGCCTGGATGATAGATCTGGCTGATATCTTCCATTTTGCCGTCGGCACTCAGCTCTCGACTATAGCCAGGAATAAGCCGCTCAAAAGGCAGGTCTGTCGCAACGAGGGTATTGCTGAGTTTGAGAGGCGAAATGATTAAATCAGTCAGCGCTTGAGCGAAAGAGCCACTAGAGCCAGCGTATTTCTCAATAAAGGTTTTAAGCACAAAGTAACCAGTATTCGAGTAATGCCAACCACAACCGGGCTTAAAGTCTAGGGGCTGATCGGCAATCAATTCCCAGATTCGATAGTCTGGCCAAGGATAACGAGGGGCAGTGACCACATTCATTTCATAGTCAGGGTGTTCGGTGTAGTTGGGAAGACCCGATGTGTGATTCAGCAAATGGCGGAACGTAATCGTGCTTGGCAACGGCGTGTCTACCAACAGTTCCGTCACCGGAGTTTCGAGCGCCTCATCAGCCCGTGCTAATAATTTGAGCACGGCAACTGCGATGAACGTTTTCGTGATGCTATAGCTGTAGAACAGCTCGTCTGGACCAAGGGGGGCTCGACTGCTTAAGCTCCGATAGCCACAGGTACCGCTCCAGGTGCCTAATTTCTCATCACAGAGGGTGACACTAATGCCTAGGAATGGTGTAAACAGATGGGATTCTTCAAGCTGCGCCTGGAGTTTTGCAGCAATTTTAGGCTCTATCGCCTGCGGTGAATTCTTCACACCTCTGTTCGTCCTTACAATAAAAGATGTCCCTTAGATTGTAGGTCTCCCGATGCCTGAACAAGCTCGTCAACCGTGGAATGTCGGTCGGTTTATGCAGACCTTGACTTATTTTGAAGCTTTGCCCGTTATCAGTTGGTTCCAAAAAATGCTGCCTGCCTTTTCACCTCCTGCGCCCCCTCAACTCCAAGCTGGACTGATTTTTGACTTTCGCCAGTCGTCAGAAGATCTCGACCAAACTTGGGGCGTGCTGGATGATGTCGTGATGGGGGGAGCCAGCTCCAGCTCTTTTAAGGCGGGCGAGGGAGCAGCGCTATTTTCGGGCATCGTCACCACTGCAAATTCTGGCGGATTTGCCTCTGTGAGAACGCGAAACTTTGAACCCCCGTTAGATATCAGTGGCCAGAGTGGCATAGAACTTCAGGTGAAGGGCGACGGTCAGCGCTACAAATTTTTGATGCGCGATGAAGATAGCTGGGACAGTGTGGCCTATGCCTATTCATTCGATACAGAGGCCGATCAATGGCAGACGGTGCAGATTCCTTTCACGGAAATGACAGCCGTTTTTCGGGCCAAAACAGTCTCTGATGCACCTCCCATCAACCAAGGGCAGATTCGCTCACTGCAGTTGATGCTAAGCAAGTTTGAATACGATGGTGCACTGAATCCCAATTTCCAGCCAGGGGAATTTAAGCTCTGCGTTCAATCGATCGGGGTTTACTAATCCCAGAGTTCTATTGGGGACTACAGCTCACAATCCCTGACCATTGGACCTGCTTTTGCTTATCGCGGCGATAGGAGAAGAATTGCTCTGGTTCTTGGTAGGTACAATGCGGTGCGATCGCAACTTGTTCCCCACTCAGCCCCAACTGTTCCAACTGCATCGCATTCACTCGACGTACATCCAACCGCAGATGTCCTGGTTTTTCATCCTCTAAGATGGGTGGCTTTTGCAACTGCTGTAGTTGTTCAGGAATGCTAGCGGGTTCTGTCGCCGAGTCAGGCTCGATCACAGATGCTCCCACCTCTGCCGCAACCTCCGTTGAGACCTGGTAGACTTTGCCTTCGATCGCGGGTCCCATCGCGACCCGCAAGTCTTGGAGATGACTCCCCTGCTTTTGCAACTTTGCGATCGCAACGGGCACAATCTTGGCAGCAGTGCCCCGCCAACCAGCATGCACAGCAGCCACCTGACCCGTTTTCACATCCGCGATTAAGACAGGCGTACAGTCTGCCGTGCAGACCCACACCGCCTGATTATGCTCATCACTTACCAGCCCATCCGCCTCAGGAAAAACAGGCTGATCTAAATTTCCTCGCAGTTGACGTTGCGCCAAGACATCCTGTGAGCGGAGAACTCGATTCCCATGAACCTGCTTCACACGATAGGTCTGAGCTTCTGGTGCCATGATTGTCGCTAACTCAGCCGGTGTATGCTGCTGGAACTGACGAGTGAAAAAACCGTGGGGCCAAGTCTCAAGTAAACTACAGGTCAAATATTGGTGACCTTCCAAGGTCTGCCACTGCCAATCGTGCATTTATCAATCGTCCAACAAAAAATTTTATCCATGCTAGCTTGCCCAAGGTTCTGATGACCGGGAAAGCCCAGAATATCGTTCACATGAGATTCAAACTGCATCTGTGGAATTCGATCGCCTCCTGTTTCAACAACATCTGCAAACCCAAACCTTTGGTCATCCGCTCCATTGGTTTGAGACCCTATCCTCCACCAATACTCACCTCTGGGAACAGGTACACCAAGGGGCAACCCCTGGCACCACTGTGATGGCCGGTCAGCAAGAGTCAGGACGTGGGCAATGGGGACGCACCTGGTCCTCCCCCCTAGGAGGACTCTATTTATCCGTCGCGATGCTCAATCATCAGACCGAAACGCGCACCACAGATATCCCCAGCCCCTCAGCCGATCAAACCCCTCAAATTACTGTGTGCAGCGCTTGGGGTGTTGCGACGGCCTTGCGCAATCTTGATGTGCCCGTCACCCTGAAGTGGCCGAACGATCTACTGCTCCACGGCAAAAAATTGGGGGGCATTCTTACAGAGACAAAACTACAAAACGATCACATTACCAAAGCAATCCTAGGGATTGGTATCAATTGGAAAAACCCCGTGCCTGAAACCGGTATCACCCTAACCTCTACCCTCAAGGGGAACTCTCAGCTCACATCCCTTGAGCATCTCACGGCTGTCATATTGCATGGACTAGAAACGGGCTATCAACGCTGGCAGCGAGAGGGTATTGAAGGGCTACTACCGGACTACCTTGATCTCGTGACGGCTTGGCAAACCTCTCAAACGACAATCCGCCTCAGTAATACTCTCATTCTCTCGCTGAAGTCTTTAAAGTAGGTTGCTCTGATGCTTTTAGTACGCCATTTTTGGGGTCGTGTAGCTTAGATCGCATCAAAAATTGTTAAGGTATTCAATAATCAAATTGTAATTAAGTCCATAGTTCTCACCTTCAATTGAGAACCATGAATTTTTTAAACGACGGCTAGCCGCCATTGTCAAAATCTAGACCCGCAAAAAATTGGCTTTTTGCAGCCCATCGAAGGACGACATTTAGATGCCTCAGCAACGCCCCACTCCTCAATCATTGAATCGAGTACGCCCGACCCCTCTGTTATTGCTGTGGACCTGGATAGGAATAGTATCAGGACTAAGTCACCTAACGCTTGCAGCGCTGGAAGCCCAAGCTGCAGATTTGATCATTCCAGCAGACAAACCCGCTGCGCCTGCAACACCCGCCGCACCAAAACCAGTCGTTAAGGCAGCCCCGGCCCCTAAACCGGTTATCCGATCGGCTCCGGCCCCTAAACCTGTTGTCCGTTCTGCCCCTAAGCCAGTCATCAAGGCAGCCCCGGCCCCTAAGCCAGTCGTTCAGACGGCCCCTGCTCCTAAGCCGATCAGAAAAGCATCCCCTATCATTCAAGGAACCCCAAACGGGAAAGCGGTCACGCCGCCTAAACCTTCGGCAGGAAATGTTCAGCCCCAGACAAAGCCCCCTATCTTTCTCAAAAGTCCGGCCCCCACCTCACAGCCGATAGCACAACCGAGCGCGGTTCCTACCGCTCCAACACCTCGAGCGAAGGCGAAGAATCCCTTAATTGATAATCGGAAGCTGAATATAGGGGCAACCCAGGTTCAGCCCTATGCAAAGCCCGATCGTGTTGTGGTTTCAGAACGCAGCAGCGGCTGTCAGGCAATCGTTTCTGATCAAGCTCTTGCTTCAAGCATCTGTGGCGGTAGCACTCCCCCCGCCCGGCGGGTCCAGGTCCAGCCTCGCCGCGTCATTGCCACTCAACAACAGGGAAATCCCGTTCAGTTGCGTCAGCCTTACGTTGTGCCTCCAGCGAGACAGGTTTCTATATCAGCGCGTGGTGGTGCGGTGGCCCCTAGGAGTAACGTGACGGCCAATGTACCGCGAGGCTTAACCCCCGCCTCTGCACCAACCTTCGCAGCAAAGCCCTATCAACAGGGCCAATCCTACAAAGCCAAAGCCTACAAGGGTGCAAATCCACTGAAGTGGCTCTTGTCAGATGGCAAGCAGATGATTTTTCCACTTTCGATTCCTGCACGTATCTCCTCGGCCTTCGGCTGGCGCGTGCATCCTCTCAGTGGTCAACAGAAGTTTCACTCCGGGACCGATATTGCAGCCCCGATGGGCACACCGGTGGTAGCAGCCTATGCGGGTGATGTTGCGATCGCAGATCACCTCGGCGGTTACGGTCTTTCGGTTTTACTCCACCACAACAAAGGCGAACATGCGACCCGCTATGCTCACCTCTCTGAAATCTTTGTCCAGCCCGGTCAAACGGTAGAACAGGGCACCGTCATTGGTCTGGTCGGCAGCACCGGTTACTCTACGGGGCCACACCTGCACTTTGAGGCCATGCAGCGAACCCCTCAAGGCTATGCGCTGGTGGACTCCGACGCGCAAGTGGAGGTCGCCCTCAGTGTCTTAGTGAACGCGACCCAAGTTGCGCAGCTTCCAGCCTCTGAACAGCAAGCCGAAACATCTGAGAACTTCAATGAAAACTCTAACTTTGAGAGTGATGATTTGTTGCGCCCTCAGCTGCAAGCCAGAGTTCCAGACGCATGGACCAGCCCATTAGATTACACACTCACTGAATAACTTAGATATCAACCCACGTTTTCTGTGGGTTTGTCACCGACTCGGCGCTTCTGCAAACTTAGCGAGACGTCTCACTCCTTCTTGGATGCTAGCAATATCTGTGGCATAGGAGAGGCGAATACAGGCGTCTGCCCCAAAGGCTAAACCGGGCACCGCAGCCACTTTATGCTGCGCTAAAAGTGCCTTACAAAATTCGATAGATCCTAAGCCAATCGCGCTGATATCAGGGAAAAGGTAAAACGCCCCCTGAGGCGCGGGGCAGGAAATGCCAGGAATGTCGTTGAGCAACTTCAGCATGATCTGACGACGCTCGGTGAAGGCCTGCAGCATGGTCGCAACACAATCTTGAGGACCTTCCAAAGCCGCGATTGCGCCATACTGCGCAAAGGTGCACACATTTGAGGTGCTATGACTTTGGAGCTTTGTTACCCCCTTAATCAATTCCGTAGGACCGGCTAAATAGCCGATACGCCAGCCTGTCATCGCATAGGACTTGGCAAATCCATGACTGACAATAGTACGCTCAAACACCTCGGGGCTAATGGATCCAATGCTGAGATGTTCAGCCCCGTCGTAGAGAATTTTTTCGTAGATTTCGTCAGTGACCACGAGCAGATCTTCTTCGACAATCACCGCTGCCAAAGCTCTCACTTCATCTGGTGTGTAGACCATCCCGGTGGGATTAGACGGTGAATTAAAGATAAACAAACGGGTTTTTGGAGTCACCGCAGCCCGCAGTTGCTCAGGCGTGATCTTGAACTGGCTTTGAATATCAGTCGGCAACACCACAGGTACACCGCCCGCCAGCTTCACCATTTCGGGATAACTTAGCCAGTAGGGAGCTGGCAGGATGACTTCATCACCTGGATTGAGCAACACCTGCATCAAGTTGTACAGCGACTGCTTGCCACCATTGGTAACAATGATTTGGTCAGAGGTATAGCCAAGTTGGTTATCGCGCTGGAGTTTAGTTGCGATCGCATCTCTCAATAACGGCTCACCGGCTGCTGGCCCGTACCTTGTTTTGCCATCATCAAGCGCCTGCTTCGCAGCCTCCCGAATATGCTTGGGCGTATCGAAATCTGGCTCCCCCGCACTGAAACCCAAGACATCGATACCCTCAGCTTTCATCGCCTTTGCCTGGGCAGAAATAGCCAGGGTCAATGAAGCCGGAACTTGACTTACGCGGTCTGCCAGTTGCATGCTGATGCCAACCAATATGCGGAAC
>CALFCG010000334.1 GCA_937951315.1 uncultured cyanobacterium | reverse complement strand
CAGTACTGGCGACAAGGAAAGAATTAATGTGTCTACTTTAGCTTAACCTTACTAAGTCAGCATGACCACCTTGAAAATGTTGCGTTTTGATTCAGAATGGTTGTTTTTGCCGTAATCGATGCAAATAAAAGCGGCTAATTCGTTATCCCTAGCTCATGACTTAGACCCAGATGATCAGATGATGACTGGCAATTCTAATGTGAATCAGGCTATTGATGCACCAGGCTTGAGGCCATAAGCCAGAGGTTTCGGTGATAGGAGCCTTATACGCCAAACTCAATACAAAGCGCGGAAAGACGCAAAGAATGCAGTGTTGATTTTTGGGACAATAGGGTATTTTTGCCTGATGCGTCCTCGTAGAAGCCTTTGTCGCTAAGGTCGGGGTTATGGAATCCTGACCCCAAAAACACTGCTAGCCTACATTTGCCATCGGCATTATTGGCTCAAAGGTCAGAGGGATGGATGAAAACTATTGTTGGTTATGGGAGAGTTTGCTTCAAAGGAAAGCCCTCGCTTTTGTTAAGTCCCATGAATCAGCGAGCTGTTTCCCATCGACCGATCTTGATCAACCGTTCGGGCCATAAAGCTATGAAAAACACTGCCTGTAAGACTGTTGTAGGGGCCTGATTTTTCAGCTTGAGTCCGCGGAAATAGCCACCGCAAATCTCAAAAAGATTGTATTTACCGAAATTTAGCGCTAGGTTGGCATCTATAAAGGTGCAAGGACCGCAGGGTTTCGCCATTATTTCGACTTTATCTTGCCAAGGGTAGAGCGCCTGATGGGTTCAGCCCTGACACCTTCTACCGGCGTTCCTGTGATTGTTGAGTATGCCAACCATCCATGATTACTATCGTGTCCTAGAGCTGAAGTACGGTTCGCCTATGGAGGAAGTGAACCAGGCCTATAAAGATTTGGTATTTATCTGGCACCCGGACCGGATTCCCACAGAGCGAGAGCGTCTTCACGAAAAGGCGATTGTCAAGCTGCAGCAGCTCAATGAAGCCCGCGACTTTCTGAAAGCCTATCTCCAAAAGCGTTCACGTCCTCCTGCGAGTCAGCGAACTGCACCGTCAACCACTCGCACTGCAGCCTCTGCTACAGCCCGTTCGACGAATACGACAACGCAACAGCAGAGAGCCGCCGCCAGAAATGCTTCAGCTCAAACTGCAGGACGTTCGTCGGCTCAGACCGCTACCCGAGCAAGAGCGACGGCCCAACCCAAGGCAGCCCAATCTGTAGGCCGGACAGCCACAACTCGCAGCTCAAACCAGCCTTCTCGACCGGCAACCTCTGCCAGTTATCGGACTCGATCGACGATTAAAAATGATCGGCCTTCTCCACCACCGCCTGCTGCAAAGCCTGCTGTTCGACAGCATTCGACTCGACAGCCCCATTTGCCAGATCTGAGTGGGGTTGATCTCCAGGGGGCTGATCTCCAGGAGAAAGATTTAGCGGGCCGCAATCTCAGCCGCGCTAATTTATCGAAGGCCAACCTGAAGGATGCCTTCTTGCATAAAATTAATCTCTCAGAGGCCAATTTATCTCAAGCCAATCTGACGCGGGCGAATTTGCTGCAGGCTAATCTCAAGAATGCCAATTTGCGAGGGGCAAACCTGACCTGTGCTGATCTGAGTGGTTCTGATTTGCGGGGTGCTGATTTGACTGGGGCAAGTATGGGTAGCAGCAGTCGAGTCATGGTCAAGTTAACCGGGGCTAATTTGTCCGGTACGATTATGCCCAACGGAGCCGTGCATCCCTAGCTCAAGTTGGACTTTTTCGGAGGGGGCAAGGTACCCAAAAGTTCTGATTCGAAGTTCTGCTTTTAGATGTATTCTCATTCCGCTGCGTTTGTGCTTCCCGCTCCGGGAGGCCGTGTGGTGAATATTTAAGCAGTTAGCTGCAGGTAGTGTGCTTCCCTTGGTGTGCGAGATGAAAAAGCTAAAATCTCAGATCTGCTTGTTGGGAGGCTGAGTTTTGAGACAATAGGACACATGTATTGAGATCACTTTCCCTCTACTATGTCTGCTACTCTCTCAATTCCGGGTTTCGAATCTTTAGAGGCTGCTCTCAAACATTTTTTTGGATACGATACCTTCCGCCCCGGTCAACAAGATGTGATGGCGGCAGCTCTCCAAAATCAAGATCTGCTGGTCATTATGCCCACGGGGGGTGGAAAATCCCTCTGTTTCCAGCTACCTGCCTTGTTGAAGGCTGGGGTGACCATCGTGGTGTCCCCGCTGATTGCGCTGATGCAGGATCAGGTGACGGCATTGGAGGCCAACGATATTGCGGCAACGTTCCTCAATAGTAGCTTGGGGGCTGTGGAGTCTCGGGACAGATGCGATCGCATCCTATCCGGCAACATCAAACTGCTCTATGTCGCTCCCGAACGACTCCTCAATGAGGGGTTCCTGTCTTTTCTCGATCGGGTCAAATCCGAGGTGGGTTTAGCGGGCCTCGCCGTCGATGAAGCCCACTGCGTTTCAGAATGGGGGCATGATTTTCGCCCTGAATATCGCCGCTTATCAGAACTGCGACAGCGCTATCCCGATGTCCCTGTGACCGCTTTGACCGCCACCGCCACAGAGCGAGTGCGAGGCGATATCTTGCATCAGCTGCAGCTTCGGCAACCCCATGTTCATGTCTCTAGCTTTAACCGCCCCAACCTGTACTACGAAGTCCGTCCTAAAGAACGCAATTCCTACAGCTCTTTGTATCAAGAGATTCGTGAGCAGGAGGGGGCCTCAGGCATTATCTACTGCCTCAGTCGACGCGAAGTGAATGAACTCACCGAACGACTGCAGGATGATGGCATCAGTGCAATGCCCTACCATGCGGGCCTCAGAGATAAGGATCGCAGTCTCAACCAAGACCGCTTTATCCGGGATCACGTTCAGATTATGGTGGCCACCATTGCCTTTGGCATGGGGATTAACAAGCCCGATGTTCGGTTTGTGATTCACTACAATCTGCCGCGCAACATCGAGAGCTATTACCAAGAAGCGGGGCGAGCTGGACGGGATGGTGAACCCTCGCGCTGTCTGCTTTATTTCAGCCTCAAAGATGTTCATACCCTTGACTGGTTGATTGACCAAAAAGTCGATGCCAATGGCCAGGCACTCGAAAATGAGCAGCGGGTGGCGCGTCAACAAATGCGCCAGATGATTGACTATGCCGAAAGTACCGTCTGTCGGCGCACCATTCAGTTGGGATACTTTGGTGAGGCATTTACCGGCGATTGTGGTCAATGTGATAACTGCCTCAATCCCAAGCCTGTGGAAGATTGGACGGTGGAAGCGCAAAAGTTCTTGTCCTGTGTGGCGCGCTGTAAAGAGCGATTTGGCATGAACCATATTATTGATGTCTTGCGGGGCTCGAAAAATCAAAAGGTTCTGAGCCGGGGCCATCATCAGCTCTCCACCTACGGCATTGGCAATGATAAAACTGCGGATCAGTGGCGACAGTTAGGGCGTTCGCTTTTGCATCAGGGGCTTGTGACCGAAACCACGGATGGCTATCCGGTGTTGAAGTTGAATCCCCAAAGCTGGACGGTTTTGAAGAAAGAGCGTGATGTGCAGATTGCTGTTGCGCGCACGCCCAAGAAAGATCCGACCCAAGTGGATTTGAAGCGATCAGAGGTGGAGGCTTTATTTATGCGGTTGCGATCGCTTCGCAAGCGTTTGGCTGATGAGCAGTCGGTGCCGCCCTACGTGGTGTTTGGTGATTCGAGTCTCAAGTTTATGTCTCAGCAACAGCCCCAGACCCTTAAGGAGTTCGAGAAAATCTCGGGGGTCGGTCGCCGGAAGTTGGAGCAGTATGGCAAGATTTTTACCGAAGAGATCAGAGGCTATCGTCAAGAGCAGGGGTTGCCCATCGTGACGGAGACGGTTTTGGAACAGGATACTTTACCCCAGCCCAAAGAGCGTTCGAAATCTAAAAAATTGTCGAGTACATTGGCGATGACTCTGGCACTGCATCAACGGGGAGAAACGCCGGAGCAGATTGCTGAACAGCGGCAAATTAAATTGAATACGGTCTTCATTCACTTGAGTGAACTCTTGGAACAGGGACAGCCGGTTGAGCTGACGACCTTGGTCCCAGAAGAACAACAGTCTGCAATTCTGCAGGCTATTGAGCAGGTGGGGGCAGACTATCTTGGACCGATCCACGAACACCTAGAGGCTCGCTATGGATATGATGAAATCAAGCTAGTCAGAGCTTGGTGGCAGCATCAGCATCAGGACTCATGAGCTATGGACAAGACAACTAAAAGATATGGCATTAATGGGAATCCTTGCACATTCCGTATTCAAGTAGAGCAATAGCCGTGGTGGTCCGATTGCACAAAATTTTAGATCACGAGTATCTGCTCTGAGATGAGGTACCACAAAATATCTGATGTTGGTCATAGCCTTCGCGAGGTAGGTCGGAATATCAGTTTTGAGGTTGGATTTAGTCTAGAAAATGATGATGCTCTAATAATGCATGGTCGGATTGTTGACTCCGAGAGCAGAGAATTATTATCGAGTCGTGATGCTAGAGATATTGCACTAGAAAAATATCAAAATTGGGATCCAAGAAAAGAGCTAAGTGACTTGATCGCAAAGCTGGATTCTAAGGGATTCATCGAAGAGTGCATGATGTTTGCAGCACCTCTCCTTGAAATCAATTTTCAAATTGACAGAACTGGACCTTACCGAAACTCATATAAAGTAGTCGTTAATATGAGCTATGGCTTTAGGGTATTGGAGCAATACGACTGGGAGAATAGTGGTTGTTTGAGCGTTAGTATGTTTGTTGACAAACAAGAATTGTTAGTCTTTCTTAGATGTCTTCGCTCAGATTTGGACTCACTTTTTCTGAATATGAATGTTCATTTGTAGTCTACAAAGTTTTCTGGCTATAGGCTTTGTCTGAAGCGATAGCTATGAACTTGGTTGATTTGAGTTGCAGCTTCAATGGACTACCTTTGGGAACGCATTATCTCTTCTACCCGTGCTTTAGCCTCAGCTAGACTCATGCCACCCGTCAGTTCCCTGATGCGCTTGATCGCAGCAATCTTACGATGATTGCGCAGATGTTCCAGAAGCTCAAAGTCTTCCTCCACAGAGGTATCTGAAGGTTGCAAGTCGCTGGGGTTATTGGGAACTTCTCCTGGCAATCGTAAATTTTCCACATATTCCTTTGCCTCTCGAAGTCCTAATCCCATTTCTGCTCTCACTTGCTTGATGGCGGCAATTTTCTGGCCGTTCATCATCAGCCTTCTCACCTCAGCTTTTTTTTCTATTGGCAAGTCGTTGGGGAGAAAATTCGAGACTATTGAGATCTCTTGATCCTTGCTTCTTGAACCATTGTTGAGAGCTGGTAAGGCTTCCACATAGTTCTTTGCTTTTTTATGTCCCCAGCCCGTCTGTTCTCGAACGCGTTTGATGGCGAGAATTTTGTGGCCCTGGGCAACAATATGTTGAATCTCCGCTTCTAAAGAAGGCCAAGATTGAGGGGATGCGGTGTTTAATTTGGGACTAGGACTTTTGTCATCTTGAGGAGCATTGCTGGCTTTACTACCTTGTTTGGGCTGGAGAGCCATCCAAAGACAAAACATCAAAAGTATTGCTATTCCTATGAGCCAGAAGATGTTCACGCTTCAACTCCACAAAACTTTGGTTCCAGTAAGCTCAGTATGTCCATCTTGCATGTCATCGTGTGCATGAGTGAAAAATTTGGCTGCATGATTTAGCCTGTCACAACTTAATGGCTGTGGGTTTCTCAGGGCATAGTCTTGCTGTTTTCTTATGTCCGCCTCAGGTTTGTCACTGGTAAATCGATCTAAAGTACTAGAGAGAGTGGGAGTAAGGATCCTAGAAGAAGAAAAGTGATCAAGGTAGGATCTGGTATGTGTTTTAGCTTTTAGTTTCCAGACTTTGAGCCACAATCATGAATAAATTGAACCTTTTTGGTTTGGTGGTGATGAGGTCGACGGTGTTCTTTGCCGCAGCTATGAGAAACGTAAAACAAAAGTGTCCTTTAATCTCCTGCTATATAAATTTCGCTTATTCGGTTTGGGGCTGGTGGCTTTAGCCTCAGCTTGCTCTGTTAATGCCTCTGGGGTGGCTGAGTCTCCAGACTCTAAGCAATCAGAATCGATCTCGGTTGATGTTGCGATCGCAAAACCCAATACAACCCAATCTGCAGCCGTCTATACCGGGACGACAGCGCCTATTCGGGAAGTTTTGTTGCGATCGCAAATCCAAGGCCAGCTTCAGCGGCTTTCGGTTCAGGTGGGTGATCGTATCCAGCAGGGGCAGGTTCTGGGACAGCAGGATGATGGTGTTTTAACCGATTCTGTTAATGAAGCCCTGGCTCAGCGTGAAGCCCAAAGAGCAGAAGTTGCCAGTGCCCGCAGCCAGGTGGGGGCCGTCAGTACGCAAGTGGAGCAAGCCCGCCTGAGTCTTGTTCAGGCCCAGGGGAATGTTTTGCAGCTTCAGAATGCAGGACGGGCGCGTATTGAAGACGCGCGTCTTCAGATTCAACAAACGAAATCAGATGCGATACGACTGACGCAGCTCGCCGAGGATGGTGCGATCTCCAAGCAGCAAGCAGAACAAGCCGTTACTCAAGCCCAGCAAGCTCAGCAAAATTGGGCAAATGTTAAGGCCGGTAGTATTCAAGAGATCACACAGGCGCAAACTGCAGTCAAAACGGCTTCACAGTTGTTGCAGGCTGCAGAGGCCCAAGTCGCGATGGAACAGGGCACCGTTGACGCAGCCCAAATGCGTGTCATTGCTCAACAATCAGTTCTCAACCAAGCCCAAAAACAGCGGACGAATGCTGCGCTGACGTCTCCCTTAACGGGCATCGTTATAGAGCGTTTAGCAGAAGAAGGCAACTTGCTGCAGACCGGGGATGAGATTCTCCGCCTGGGTGATTTCAAGAAGGTGAAAGTTATTGTTCAAGTTTCAGAACGGTTAATCTCGCAATTACGGGTTGGGCAAAAGACCCAAATCACTCTTGATGCTTTCCCTCAGCGCAACTTCAGCGGCAAAATTGCCCGAATCTCTCCCCTGGCTAATACTGCTCGCTTGGTGCCCGTCGAAATTGTGATGGCGAATAACGGCAAGATTGGCAGCGGGCTGTTGGCTCGGGTCAGTTTTGTGCAGCCCCAGCAGCAGCGGGTATGGATTCCTGAATCAGCCCTCGAGACCCAAGCAGGGCGTGGAGGGCCACCCATAGGGAAAACACCGCCGAATTCAGAACCCCGATCAAAACCTTCCCCTCCGTCGGATTCTGCTCAGCAAAAGCTTGATTCAACCCCCAACCAAGCCACCTTATTTGTGCTCAATGACGATCAGTCTGCACCTCGTGTGGCTTCTCGGTCAGTTGTTCTAGGGGCGAGGCGCAATGGTCAAGTTGAAATTATTCAAGGCTTGAACCCAGGGGAAGCCTTCGTGAGTCGCAGTAGCGAACCGCTCAAGGATCGTTTGCCTGTGCGTCTCAGTGCGCTTTCGGAATTACCGGAGACCCCATAGTGGAGCGCTTCTTTAGCCTCAGTACTCTCTCGATTCGACGGCATATTGGCATCTCAATGCTGACGATTGCTGTGGTGGTTTTAGGTGTGTTCTTCCTTTCCACGCTGCAGGTGGATTTACTCCCCGCGATTACCTATCCCCGCATTGGGTTGCGGGTCGATGCCCCCGGTGTTTCCCCCGAGGTTGCCATTGATGAGGTGACGGAGCCTTTAGAAGAAGCTTTGGCGGCGACGGAAGGTGTTGTCCAGGTTTACTCTGAAACGCGAGAGGGGCGGATTAGCGTTGACCTGTTCTTTCAGCCCGGTGGAGATATTGATCAGGCGCTCAATGATGCGACGGCGACCCTCAATCGTGCCCGGGGCAGCCTTCCCGATACGATTGAACAGCCCCGGTTGTTTAAATTTGATCCATCTCAGTTGCCAGTCTATGAGCTGGCATTGACCTCTCCTGGCTTGAGTGATTCCCAGTTGCGTGTCTTTGCCGAAGAGACGCTGGTGCGTGAGTTAGGGATTGTCCCAGGTGTATCTTCTGTAGATGTCTCAGGTGCGTCATCGGAAGAGATTCGGATTAATGTGGATCTCAATCGCCTACAGGCTGTGGGAGCTGGCCTGACGCCTGTTTTAGATACCTTGCGTCAGCGCAATCAAGATATTTCAGGGGGCCGCCTGCAAGGGAATTTCGCTGAACCGCTGACGCGAACAGTGGGCCAATTTAAATCAGTTAATGAGATTGAAAATTTAATTCTGGATGGGGCGTCAGGTTCCAACGGAGTGAATGATGCTGACATGACATCGATAACCTCATCTGGACCACAGATCTATTTGCGAGATGTGGCTGACGTCATTGATGGTCCTTCTGAGCAGCGGGTGTTCGTCAATCTCAATCAAACGCCTGCGGTTAAGGTGAGTCTGCAAAAGCAGCCAGATGCGAATACCGTCGAGGTGGTGGAGGGAGTGAAGGCCAAGCTTGACTTCCTGCGCCAACAGGGGAGTATTTCCCCTGAAATGGTCATTATCCCCACATTGGATGAAGCGGTCTTCATTCGCAATGCAATTCGGAATGTTGCGATCTCAGGTCTGAGTGGCATGGTCCTGGCAACCTTAGCTGTCCTGCTGTTCCTGAGTTCGCTGCGTCAGACGCTGATTATTCTGTTGGCGATTCCCCTAGCCACTCTGGGGGCCATTATTTTAATGCAGTTGTTTGGTCTGTCCCTAAATGTCTTTAGTTTAGGGGGGCTGGCTCTGGGCGTGGGCATTGTTGTGGATAACTCCATTGTTATGCTGGAGACCATTGTCCACGGAACCCGCTCACTTAGTAATGGGCACAAAGGGGCTCAGGCAATGCTGAGACAGGCCGAGCAGAGCAGTCGTCAGGTGGAATCGGCATTGGTGGCTTCCACCAGTACTAACTTGGTGGCGGTGCTTCCGTTTTTGCTCATCGGCGGTTTTATTGCCCTTCTGTTTAATGAGCTGCTGCTCACCATTAGCTTTGCCATTGCTGTTTCTATTGTGATTGCCCTCACGGTGGTGCCCATGTTGGCCTCGCGTCTGTTGACCGTTCAATGGTCCAGTCGGATCGGAGAAACTTGGTTTTTAGTGAAATTTCGAGAGCAATTTGAGCGAGCGACCCACAGCTATCAGAGGAATTTGGCGCGAGTGCTCCAATGGCGTTGGGGGGTGGTTGCGATCGCAACCCTGATCCTAGGCGGTAGCAGTTGGCTGATGTTTGATCAAATTCCCCAAGAAATTCTGCCTCCCATAAATACGGGGCAAGCCTCATTGTTTGCCCGCTTCCCAGCCGGCACGACACTGGAGCAGAACCGGATTGTCACGGCCCGCGTCGAAGAAATTCTCGCTGAGCAGCCCGAGACCGACTATGCCTTTATTACGTCTGGAGGCTTTCTGTTTGGGAGTAATGTTTCTGAAAATCCCCAGCGGTCTAGTGGCACCATTACCCTCAAACCCAATACTGATGTCGAAGCCTTTGCTGAGCGGGTGGGGCAAGCCATTGAAAAACTCAATCTTGTTGATATTCGCCTCGGCATTACTCCTGGACGGGTCCGAGGCTTAATTACCAGCAACTCCCCGATTCGGGGTGCCGATTTAGATGTACTGCTGCAGGGAGAAGATCCCAAAATCTTAAGTCAGGCAGGGCGAATGGTTTTAGGGGCACTGGATGAACAGGTGGCCGCAGCGACGTTTCGTCCCGATAATGATCCTAGCCAATCAGAGCTGCAAATTTACCCCGATTGGGAGCGCGCTGCAGCTCTGGGACTATCCGCGCAGCAGATTGGCGATACGATTCAGACTGCGGTGGACGGCTTGGTCCCGACGCAGCTTCAGCGCAACAACCGACTGGTGGATATTCGAGTGCAGCTTGATCCGGCCTCGATCCAAACAGAAGAACAGTTGGCGCAACTGCCGTTGTTCACCACTGGCAGCCAGCAAATCCGCCTGGCTGATGTCGCCAGAATTGAACCCGGACAAGCCCCGATTGAGATTAAGCGCATTAACCAGCGCCCTGTCTATCTGATTGCAGGCAGCTTAGAAGAAGGGGCGCGTCTCAGTGATGCGATTTCAGAGGTCGAATCGACCCTGGCGGGACTGGATTTTCCTGAAGGCGTGTCGGTGCTGCCCAGCGCTACGGCCCAAAGCAATCAAGAATTACAGCAATCGCTCCGACTGTTGGGGGGACTGGCCGTCTTTTTGGTTTTCGTGGTGATGGCCGTGCAGTACAACTCCCTCATTGATCCCCTGGTTATTTTATT
>CALFCG010000333.1 GCA_937951315.1 uncultured cyanobacterium | reverse complement strand
GGGAACAACCCTTATTTATTCTCAATGTAGGATTTGATGACTGATGTGGGTACATTTTCAGGGTCATCCTAAAAAACTGAGGTAGTGATTCAGTGAGTAAGGCAAATCAAGCTTATGCATTACCCGTACTCGAGACAGTCGTTAGCCAGCACCTAGATGAACGTATATCAGTAACAGCAGAATGTCTCAGCACACTGGAAAAGAACTGTGACCAGGTCGTATGGGACGTTGCACAAAGTATTTATAGTCAGAGTGGCCAAAAAGTCGCACTCAAGATGATAAAGGCTCTAATTGGGCATCGAGTTAGGGACTTGAGACAACAGTTACAGGCTGAAGAAAAACATCGGGCTGAGCAAGCACGCTTGGCCGCCGAGGCAAAAGTCTGGGAAGCGATCGCAGATGCCCAGAGAGAGGCTGAGGAAAAGGAGTTGCGCACCAAAATAGAAAGTATCAAAGCAGACTTTAAAGGAAACGAGAAAAAAGCAAGATATTTCTTGAAAATCAGACAAATAATTTGTGAGCAACTCAGTCTCGAGGAGAGTGAGGTGACGTTGGAGAGTCACTTAAGCCAGCACCCGCATGTCGATGAGTTGGATCTTGTTTCACTGGTCATGGCCTTAGAAGCGGAGTTTGATATTGAGATCCCGGAGGTCGAATCTTACACTGCCTTTGGTATCAAATCCTTCTTTAATAAAGATGCATTTTTGGGTTTTAGAACCTATACATCCTTGAGCAAATCGAATCATTCATTCTCAAGGAACATTAAGAAAAAATGTGTTGTCAAAAATCTTGTAGAGACAATTTATAAAGCAAGCCATTAATTCGACGACTTCATCTATCAGATCAATCTTACTCATTCCTTTTTAAACCCATTCTCCTGGACTTTGACTGCCAACCCGAGACAGGTCGATATTTATAAAGACAACGTTTTCGTATTTAAAACGCCTTTACGCCTGATGATGCACCATAGGTCGCGACGGTTGCTTAGCCTCGTGTGTGAGATGCACGTCAACGATGAACACCCCATATGGCTCTACTGTTGAAGGGGAGTCGCCCAAAAGCCCAGGTGATTGGCAACAGGCCGTTCTTGCCCTGGAACTTTGCCATGAATCACAGCATTCAGGAGTTGAGGACCAGTGTCAGTTGCAATTGCAACTGTTGTTGAGCCTCCCCCATCAAGCCGCATCGCTGTTTCAGCCCCCAGTGACTGCACAAACTCAACCACTTCTGCTAGCATCATGCCTTCGCTGTAGAAGGGCTGTTTACCATCGCACAAAATCAACCAGAGACGGCTACCGCTGGCATCAAGGGCCACAATGTTGACTGGGTAAGGCTTATCTTCGGCCTTCCGCAGCACGGCTCGGAACCCTTTGGTCGGCAGTCCCTCACTCAGCAGCCTTGTGTTACCTGAAATAGCCTGTTCCGTGCCTTCAGGACATTGGCCATTACTCGCAATTTCGGCTCGTTTTGGTAAAAAGCAGAGAGGCATCCATCCCCGACGGAACTTAGAGACGATCTGTCCATTAGAAATTGATAGACCGCCCAGCTTCACAGGGTCTCCAGGTCTTGGCTCATAGTTCCAGAGTGTTTCTTCTCGAAACGGAAAGAAAAAATTGGCGTTGATCGCCAACTGCAGTTGATGCTCCTGCAAAAAAGCAGAGGTTCGCTCGGCAAGGGTTGCACTGCCTGGCGCCGGCTTATAGCTGAGATCAGCCTCTTGCAAACCAGGCGTTGCCAACGGCTTGAGACCAGGAGCCGTCAAATCAATATCAAAGAGATGCATCACCAAGGGGCGAGGCTGATGGGTGACGTGACGGCTATAGGTAATCCCCTGAAAGAGAGGCTTGTTGGTAAGGGCGGTGCGAGGGGATCGCTGCAGTGTGGCGATGCCATAAAGTAGCAGCGGCGTCAGCAGACCGATCCAAATTAAGCCTTTCTGGAACACCTGGCGCCTAAGTTTCATCAATGTTTCCTATGCTGAAGAGTGTTTGACTGCTGCATTGCGCTACCTTGATCGACCCCACCATGACTGTTCTGTTCCGTTCTCAACGCCCCTTTGTATGAATCATCGTCAGTCTCCGCAGCGCAAGGTTTTATGGATTGTGCTGCAGACGGTGGGGTTGCTTGTTATCGCAATCTCAACGTTTTCCATCATCAGCACATTGCTTTTTGGTGTTTTGGGGTTAGCTCCCAGCAGTCCGGATTGGCACCTTGCCGTTTTGGTGGCGTTTATCTTCTCCGTGGCTGGCGCTGCTGTTGGTGTCCAAACCTTTAAGACGCCCTATTTCAGACTGATGGGCATCATTAGTGGCGTTACAACTGGAGCGATTCTCGGTTTTTATAATGCTGGGCGGGTCAATCAAGAGATCCCGTGGGCGATTGGGGGCGCCATTCTCGGCAGCATAGCAGGCGGGGTATTGGCGGGGTGGACCTACCGTCCTCAGCCGGGGAGAGGCCAGCAATTTATTGGAGTTGCGATCGCAATCGTCAGCACCTTCTGTGCCTATGGAGCCGCCTTTGGCCTCGGAGCCTGGACTCTAATGGCTCTCAGTACGCAGCATTGGGGACTTGCTCTTGTATTTGCATTACCCACAGGGTTCTATCTCTGGTTAACACAACGATCCCTCGTTTGGACCTATCGACAATGGCGACGAGGATAGAGAGCTAGCTAGATAAACGCATTATTCGTGAGTGAGTTAAAAAAAATCTAATTTAGGTATTAATTTCCGTAGCAAATCTGGCCATTTACCGATTGCATCCACGATAATGCACTTTATCACCGCACAATTATCATTGGAGGCCCCCAATGTTCTTAACTCGTTGGTTAAGGCGATTAGCGCCCCTGCTTGTTTGTCTCGTCCTGCTGGTCACAGCCTGTAGCACTGCTCCCGATAAGTACGAGCAGGTACAGAAAGATACCACTGGCTTTGGGAAGCCTGCCGCAGTTGCCAAGCAAGCTGAGAAAGGCGGCACCTTTAATCAGTTCTTCCCAAAGGGAGAAGGCGATTATGAGCTTATTCCCAGCCAAGAGAAAAAGGGTTTCGCCCAGTACAAACTGAATCAAGATGGCACAACCTTAGCCATGCTGAGCATCAACGACACCCTAAGTCTGCCTGCCGCAGCCGCCAAATATGATAATGCCACAGACAAAATTGCCGGATACCCCAGCGTCAAACAGGGCACCACAACCCTCGCCCTTCTAGTGAACGGACGCTATCAGGTCAAAGTGTTATCTCGAGATCAGTCCTTTACCGAAGCCGATCGGTCTGCATGGCTAGAGAAATTCGATCTAGCGGGACTCGCTGAACTCGAAGGCGTTCCGGCCCCCCAAGCGAAAAAGGCTCCACGCTTGCCCAAGACTGCGCCCCAGCGCAACTTAGTCCCCCAACCGGCAGCTTAACCCTGCGTCTCAAATGGATCGCCTTTGGCCAACCTTAAGGAGCCAAGACCGATACGTTCGCATAACTGACGGCAGATATTTAGGAGACCACCATGAGCAAGAAGATTTACGAATTAGTCGACGATTTACCGAAAAAGGGCCTCACGGTCATGGCCCTCAACTCCCTAGACAAATTTGTGCCGGGGCAATGGGACAACCTCGTCGGATTTGACAACACAATCAAAACCGTGACCGGTGAAACTGATCCAACGATGGTACAGGCGATTGGAGAGCGGGCCATTACTCTCTTCAATGATAAAAAAGAAGGCTACCAGAGGGCTTTATGGCTTTATCAAACCGTTGATTCTGCCTCAGGCATGTTAGGAACCGCCGCCCTCGCGAACCGCATTGGACAGGACAGTTTCCTTGGCTTTTTGCAGAACATTTCACCCAAGCCAGAGAAAGCCCAAACCATTGATCTCAGCATTAAGCTGGTCACAGAGGTCGTAGCTTTTTGCCACATCAACGGCATTCCCGGCGATAGCCTCGGGGACTTTCTAAAATCCCTGGGCGCCTATGGTAGCGAGTCACTGATGCGGATGGCCGCCTTGGTCACCTTTGATGGCGTGATTCCATTGGGGGCTGATTTTTCTTCTAAGGTGCTGACCAGCATTAAAGGGATGGGAGCGTCAGACCTAGAGAAAAACCCCACCTTCAAAGGCGTCAAAAAAGAGATTCCAGGAGATGACTCTGAGAGTAAGCTAGCCTTCATTACTGAAAGTTTTGAGTCCACCCGAGGCTGGATGGATAAATTCGTCGCCGATAAGGGCATTACCCAAAGCTCTGCAGTGGATGGCCTCTCTGGGTTTATCGAAGGCTCGAAGAGCAAACTCGATTATCTCGGCGCATTCCTTGATATCTCAGTAAAATACTACGAGCACACGGGTATCCAAACGTTGTCGCGTCGGCTTATTGAGCGCGCTGTCGCTGAGCTTTAGCCCCTGTGCCGACCTGTTCTTGACTGTGCCTACCTGATGCTGAAACAGCTTTTAGCCATCAGGTAGGCGTGTTTTTTTCAGCGACCCAATCCGGCTTGTTATTCCACACGGAGGGTCTTCTCAACATCAACAAGCACTTGATTGTCTCGTAAGAGTTGATATTTACCGATCCATTGACCTATGGTGAGAGCTGTAGAGGTGTTCTTTTTACCGATTGAAGAGACCCATACACGCTGATCATTGGGGAGTGATCGTTCTAGGTTAGCCGCCACCTCGCCCGTGGGATTAAGCAGTTTTACGCGTTCTTGATCCCCCTCAAGAACACCGAAACTTTGGACCCAAAACACAACAGCAGGGCTATTGGCGACGAGATTTGAGTCGGAAAAATCCCCAGACCACAACTGATCCAGCTCTGGCAGCTGAGGCGCAAACCCTGCTCGTATCAACCCGGTTGGTTGATAGGGAAGGTCTGTTTTCCAGAGCGGTTGTTTGGAGGTTTGACACCCTGGCTTCGCATTGGGGCCCACATAGGGATCGACCACTTGACCTTGGTAGCGAACGCTCAGGTGAACATGGGGAAACGATGCCTTTCCTGAGGTTCCCACGAGGCCCAAAACACTGCCCTCAGCCACCTTCTCTCCGGGCTGAACACCAACGCTACCCTCACGTAAATGACAATATTGGGTCTCCCATTCTTGGCCATGATCGATCACCACTCCATTGCCACATTCAATGCCCTCTACTCCAGAGGTCTCGGTCGGGTCTTTGATCCGCTGATCGGCGATGTCATTGCGGACGCGGAGTACGGTGCCTGCGGCTGCAGCTTTAACCGCAACACCTTGGGCCATAACGCGCTCGTCTGGAATGGCAAAGTCTGTCCCCTTATGACCGTCATAGGTCATGCGACCACAGCCCACATCCGTCGCTTCGGGGCCAGGATCTCGATCGGGATAAATCAGAACAAAACAGTTCTCGCCCAGCTGACAGTCAATGGGTTGTCCTAATTTCAGACTGGGAGCAGCTTGGGTCATTAAGCCGCATCCAAGGGCAAGGAAAACCCCCAAAAGAACAGGTAATAGCTTCCGACGCATGATGGAGCTTCTCCACTCAAAGATATCTGTCCTTTTCAATGCTAATGGCAGGTGTCCGCAAACGGAGGTCTGTCTCGGAGAGTGGTCCTTTGAGCGCAAAACTACACCCTTGGGAGAAACAGTGTCTACGCCTTAAAAGCCCACACAGGAGCAGAGTCAATTTTGAAGATTAAATCTCGCCAGACCTGAAAAATTGTAGGGAGATGGGCATCTATCGCTAAGATGGTTATAGCATCAAAAATAGTACAAAAGTACTTCTCAGATGGAGCCATGACACTCCGAAAAATTTTACACATTGATATGGATGCGTTCTTCGCTTCCGTTGAGCAGAGGGATAATATTGCCCTCAGGGGTAAGCCTGTGGTGGTGGGGGGAAGACCAGAGCATAGAGGGGCTGTGGCTGCAGCTAGCTATGAAGCGAGGCGCTATGGTATTCACTCAGCGATGCCGTCTCGAACAGCAGCTCAGCGCTGTAAAGATCTGATTTTTGTTCGTCCTAGATTTGAAGCTTATCGGGAGGTCTCGGAGCAGATTCGCGCTATCTTTCGCGACTATACTGCTTTGGTGGAGCCGGTCTCACTAGATGAAGCCTATCTGGATGTGACCACAAATAAACGCAATATCTCATCGGCAATGGAGATTGCTCGCCAAATTAAGCAACGGATTCGAGATCAGACTCAGCTCACGGCTTCAGCGGGTGTCTCGATAAATAAGTTCTTGGCGAAAATGGCCTCCGATTTAGATAAGCCGAATGGTTTATCCCTGATCTCTCCAGATCGAGCCCAGGCTTTTGTGAGTGATCTCCCGATTGCCAAGTTTCACGGTGTTGGTAAGGTGACGGCCAGCAAGATGCATGGGCTAGGTATCCAGTCAGGTCAGGACTTGTTGCAATGGTCTGAAGCGGATCTGGTGGCTCAGTTTGGCAAAGTGGGGCATTACTACTACCGCATTGCTCGAGCGGAAGATGAGCGAGCGGTAAACCCCAATCGGATTCGGCGTTCCATCGGAGCAGAGCGGAGTTTTCGTTCTGACCTGACAGAGACCGATCAGATGCTTGAAGAGCTGGATGCGATCGCAACTCTGCTCCATCAGCGGTTAGCAGAAAACCAGCGTTCTGGCACAACACTAACGCTCAAGATTAAATATGCCAATTACCAACAAATTACTCGCAGTCGAAGTGTTCGTGAGTCCCTAGAAGAGCTTGAAGTCATCCGCCAATTAGCTCAGGAACTGCTGCTGAGGCATCTTGATACTGAGCAAAAAGTCAGATTATTAGGACTCACTGTCTCCAATCTCAATTCGACTCAAGATGGCCCCCGACAGCTTTCACTCCAGCTTTAGCAATCTACCGGTAAAGTAGAGACATTTCTTTCTACATTGCAAAGAAAATAGGCTCTTGAATGGGCTTCGGATAGTCTAATAACAATGCCCTGGATGTGGAGTGATATTGATGAAACGGTTCCTCGCAATTCTGTTGCTGAGTTTAATCTATTGCCTGCCCAGTGTTGCCCAAGAGGGTTCACCGCTGGATGAAGAACCGACAGCCTGTGAGACAGAAATCGAGAGCACAAAAAATCAGGTTCAAAGTGTGAATCGGATCACGCTAGTGGAATCAGGTTCCATGCTATATCGGGATATTCAAACCAGCCGTCCCGTCACGTTTACCCACTCCTTTCTCTTCTTGGTGGGCGGCGGCGGCGGCGGGAACCTCCTAAATTCGCCGGTCTTAATGACCAGCCTTGCCAGTCGTATTTTGCATAATTGTTCTCATGTGGGCAATGTTGTCTTTGGCTTCAACCAAACAGACCAGTCTGAGATCTATGGCAAGCGCGACAATGGTGAAGTTTTCCCCTTTAAATGCGTTGCTGTGGGTGAAGATATTGAGCCTGTTTGGGGTGAGTATGTTTGCCCTTAATCGCAGTCAAAACCCTCTGCTTCCAGCACATTTAAAACAGCCATCGCGGCTTGTTGCTTCGCGCGCTTTTTTTGGGTTGCGATCGCAACCCGCTCAATCTCACGTTCCCCATCCCGCCAACGACAACGACAGGCAAAATCTTTCCCGAGCATTTCAAATTCAAAATGGGGTTTTTTCCAACTCTTGGATTGGCAGAGCTCTAGTAAAGCCCCAACATAGTTTTGGGTTTCCACAGCGGGGGACTCAACAGCGTTTTTGGGTGGAGATTGTTCGGGCTCTTGCTGCAGCTCTAATGCAACCTCTTCCCGCGCTGCGCGCACACTGACGAGCTGTCCTTGGATATATTGGTCAAGCCATTGCCAGCAAGCTTGATGGCGCGCCGTCTGTTTTTTCACCGCGCATCCGGGCATGACCGTCGTCTGGAGCTGACCGTTGATGTCGACCTCAGCCCAGGCCTGAAATTGTGTTCCCTGCTGTTGCTCAACATAATTCAGCTCTGACCAGGTTTCCTCTTGCGTCACAGCGAGGGCAACTAAGCTAGTTGCCTGTTGAATATTGCTCTCTAGATAGTCCAATACCCTGTGCTGTAGATCTGAATCCTGACCCTTGATCAGCAGTAAATATAAGTCGAGGACTTGCAGTTGTGCTTGCATCAGCCGCGATCTGACTTCTGCCATAAGCACAGGAGGCAGCTCACCTTCAGCATGTTTCAGTAACCGACTCAGCTCTTTTGGCGAGAGTTCGGCAAACCCCGCTTCTGCCTCTAGCTGGTGCTGCAGTTCTGCCTTGGCTTTATTCCGGTAATAGGTATGGGTGGCTTCTGCCTCAGCCTCTATGGTTTGGTTAATATGGTGACTCAGATTTTCCAGATCTTGCTTTGAGTAGGGCGATTCCTCTCCGTGCAGCCTTGCCTTAATAATTCGATGGTTAATCAGATCCGGTAAGCGTCGAATCGGAGACGTAAAATGCCCATAGGCCCATACATTCAATGCAAAATGACCGACGAGCGCTGAACCATATTCAGCCCGATTCAACCAATTCTGCAGCCGTTCTCGAATGGCTTGGGCAGACCCTAACACCAGCAACGCTTGCAGCATCACATCTTGCCCTGGCGCGATTTCCTTGGCGGTGTGATTCCGGTACAGGGCAGGACAATCAGCCTTGGCCAGCCACTGTGCCGTTGCGGTGTTGGCCGCGATCATAAATTCGGCAATTACTTGTTGAGAGTGATAACGGGTCTCAGATGCAGCAATCAACCGACCGTTTTCATCTAAGAAATCTCCCGCGAGGGTCTCCATACCGCCCATGGCGCCGGCCTCTCTCCGGCTTTGATTCAGGCGCTGTGCCCACTGCTGACAAGCTTGTACCTGTCCATGCCAAGTATGGGTTGGATCCGCTATTGCGGCATCGGCTTGACGGTAGCTAAAACGCTGGTTGCTCCTGAGCTGAGATTCAAAGATGTTGCAGTCATTGACCTGACCCTCGGGACTTATGGCTAGCTCGATGGTGAGCGTGGGTCGCAGTTGCCCTTCCTGGAGGCTGAACCGATTTTCACTGAGCTGATGGGGAAACATCGGGTTGTTCCCCCACCGATGATATTGGGTGTGGACCTTTGCGATCGCATCTCGTTCCAATGCCGATCCCATCGGTACACAAGCCGCTACATCGGAGACATGAACCGAGAGGATAGCCCCCGTCTCGCCCTCTTCAACCCAGATCGCATCATCCAAGTCTCGTGACGTTGGGCCATCGATTGTAATCCCTTGAACCTTTGGCCGATCCCATGCTGAAGCCGTTTTTACAATTTTTTCAGCCTGGGTCAGGGCCTCCGAAGAAAATCGCTGGCTCATCGCTCACTATTTTCAATCTTCAACCGAATCATAAAGCAACTGTCAGTTGGCTTGTAGGGTCCTAACTACAAAAAGTTACTCATCCATGACACCTCAAGAGTGACTCTGGTGCATATCGATAGTAGCCTCTAGGCTGAATCTAAGACCGTTCTTCTCCAAGCTGGGGCTAGGCCACACAAGCAGATTTAAATCCAATCGCCCTGCCCACCTGTATTTAATAACAGACGAAGAAAAACAGCCGTTTGCTCTTTTGATGAGTCTCCGCTCCCAATGACCTAGCGGTTTGTGCTGGGTTCTCAAGAACCTTATACTTTCCCGATACTCTGTACTTGACGAGATGCATGTAAATCATAGGTCCTAACTGGCGTATGGCTCATATCTCTACTGAAACCTCTGATGTGGAGCTGATTCACCAATTGAGGGCTGGACACCAAGATGCTTTAACTGTTCTCTATGGCCGTTATGGCAGCTTAGTGTACACCGTTGCTCTCAAGCTTTTGAAGCAGCCAACTGACGCCGAGGACCTAACCCAGGAAATATTTTTAAACTTCTGGAAACAAGACAAATTCGATCCCAGTCGGGCCGCACTCAGTACCTACCTCTGCGTCATTGCCAGGACACGGGCACTCAATCGCATCTCAAGTCATAGCAGTCGTCAACGCTCTCTGCAGCGTCTCCAACATTCAGCTTTAGATCGAACAAGTGTTACACCTCTGGAGACGGCCTCCCAAACAGAACAACGGGAAACATTGCAAAAGGCTCTCACACAGCTCCCCGCTCAACATCGTCAGATTTTAGAGTTGAATTTCTATCAAGGTCTGAGTCATGCGGACATTGCCAAACAGTTACAAATGCCCCTTGGCACTGTCAAAACGAGAGCTCGCCAAGGATTAACACAGTTAAGACAGCAACTAGGGGATGCGGTCACATGAGTGAGAAAAAGCATACACTTTCAGAAGCAGAGAAGATGCTTGCTGCAGGCTACGTCCTAGGGGATTTGACCTCTGAGGAAACCTTGCTAGTAGAGCAGTTGGCTGCTCGGCACCCTGCCTTTCTCAAAGAACTTCATGCCCAACAAACGAGCTTTGAACTGATTCCCCAAGCCTTAGCGAAGGTTGAGCCTCCCGCCCATTTATTTGCGCAAATTGCGGTTGCCTCTAGTCGTTCCACGACCGAGAAAGACGGACCAGAAGAGGGGCAACGAACGCCCACTCCCGAAACGATTCCAACCCGACCTCACCGGCTCCGTTCCCCTCAGCATATTTTTCAAGTCCTGGCTGGGTTGCTAACCTTGGCTGCATTAGGACTCGGTCTCGATAACCTTCGACTTCGAAACCAGTTGCAACTGGTACAGCAAAGCCAACCGGAGCGCGTGGCCTCAATTTTGCAGCAACCCAACAGTCGCCTGATTTCTCTCACGGGCAACAATAACAATGCCGCTGGCACATTATTATTCACCCCCGGTCGTTGGCAGGAGGTCATCGTATCTTTAGGAGATTTGCCCCCCCTTCCCCCAGATCAGATTTACCGGATGTGGCTGGCTCTAGAGAATAGTGAGGTCATCCACTGCGGAACCTTCAATACAGATAGTGAAGGGAAAGTGTTCGTTCGATTCACACCTGACAAATCGCCGCCAGCAGGCGTCAAAGCAACGGAGCTTTTTGTCACAATTGATGCGAACACATCTGTGCCAGAGGCCTCAGGGCCGCGTGTGATGGGTGGCGCTATTTAAGGGTTTCGTTAACGACAATGACTATTGGGGTTTGGATACTAGGTGATCAGCTTTGGCAACATCAGGCTGCATTACAAAGCTGTAGCACTGAAGCACCGATTCTATTGATTGAGTCGTCTCAACATGTGCGGGAGCGCCCCTATCATCGTCAGAAGCTGGTTTTAGTTTGGTCTGCCATGCGCCACTTTGCGCAGGAACTCCGTCAGGCTGGCAGAGCTGTTACCTACGAAATTGCTCCAGATTTTGTCATCCCTCTCACTCGTTGGGTTCAACAACAGCAGATTACTGAACTGCGGGTGATGGTGCCGCATGATCGTCCTTTTCTCGGTTTCCTGAAATCCTTAGAGCTGCCTTGTATGCTGACTCTAGTGCCCAATAATCACTTTATCTGGAGTGCCTCAGAGTTTCAGCAGTGGGCGAAGGGTCGCAAAACGCTGCTCATGGAGACGTTCTATCGAGCCGGTCGAAAACGCCTCAATATTTTGATGGAGGGTAAAGATCCTGCGGGCGGACAGTGGAACTTTGATAAAGCCAATCGCAAGCCCCCAGCGAAGCAAATGCAGCCCCCCCCACCGCTTTGGTTTGAACCGGATGCCATCACAGAAGACGTCATGAACTGGGTGAAATCGGAGAATTTTTCTGATTATGGTGCCCTTGACAGTTTTCATTGGGGGGTGACACGCGCCCAGGCTCTGGACGTTCTTGCACACTTTATTGAGCATCAGCTCCCCACTTTTGGGGCCTATCAAGATGCAATGGTAACTGGCGAAGAAACGCTATGGCACTCTCTGCTTTCGCCCTATCTGAATCTTGGACTACTGCAACCGCTCGAAGTGATTCAAGCTGTGGAACAGGCCTACCATGAACGTGACCTCGCACTGAACAACATCGAGGGCTTTATTCGTCAGGTGCTCGGTTGGCGGGAATATATGCAGGGACTGTACCAATACGCCGATCATAGCCAGAGCAACTGGTTTGAGCATCATCATCCGTTACCTGAGTTTTATTGGACCGCTCACACGGAGATGAACTGTTTGCACCAAACGCTGACTCAGGTAGAACGAACGGGGTATGCCCATCACATTCAACGTTTAATGTTGCTCAGTAACTTTGCCTTGATTTCGGGGCTGTCTCCACAGGCCGTTGAAAGCTGGTTCCATGCGGCCTTTATCGATGCCTATGACTGGGTGATGCAGACGAATGTAATAGGAATGGGACTCTTCGCCGATGGGGGTGTTTTGGCCTCTAAACCCTATGCGGCTTCGGCCAACTACATCAACCGCATGAGTGATTACTGCAAGGGCTGTCAGTACAATCCCAAAGCACGCACGGGTGAAACGGCCTGCCCCTTCAACTTTTTTTATTGGGACTTTCTCGATCGCCATCGCGACAAACTGCAGTCTCAAGGGCGCATGAGCTTCATTTTGGCAAACCTCGATAAGATGTCTGCCGAGGAGCGCAATGCGATTCGACAGCAAGCTCAAGACTGGCATCAGCAGTGTCAGTCCATTACATCAGATGGGCTGCAGTCCTCTTTGCGACCTGAGATTGAAAGGTGACAAGCTCTGCATAAACCGCAAAAGCCATCCAACGGAGCTTGTCGCCTTAGCCAGATATGCCCACTAGCTTGCAGGCTGAAGTGTCATCACAATATCTGTCTTTAAAGTTGACTTATCCATCTGTGAGGTGGTGGCACCCACCGCTCGAATGGATTTGAGAATGGCTTGCGTTTCAGGCGTTAGCCAACCACTTTGAGCAATGAGGGGATTGGTTGTCAGCAATCCTGAAGCCTGTTCCATATTCACATAGAAGTACCCTGAGTTCTCCTTCGGGAATGAGGCTGTTGCTTCCTGAAACACTTTGCTGCTGCTTAAGGTCCGCTCAGGGGTCGAGACCAGGATGTCGGCCATGGGTCCACCGAGTGCCATAAAGGAGGTGTCTTGATCAAGCCAACCATGACTGGCCAAGGTGCCCTGCACTGGCACTTGCCAATCAGTGACTGGGGTGCTGTCAATTTTGCGCTGGTTAAGTTTCAAAAACTGTTTCGAAACCAAGGTGTCTAGCTTGCCGAAGGTTTTCTCAGCGGTTTTGCGATCGCTTGTCTCTAATAACAATGCTCCACCAAACCCCACATCTTTCAGCATTCCTTCTTTTGAAGGAATAAGGCCCAGCGCAAATTCACCATCCATCCAACCCATAAGATCTTTATCGAGGTCAAGCTGGGTCAACTGTTGCAGCTGTCGCCGTGTTTGATCAAGCCCCTGCTTGAATTCAGGCACCTCATTGAATTGCTCCACGCTAGTGGCCCAAGACTCACTGATGCCGCTACCACTGACGAGGGCCAGAGTGTTCTCGGGGAACTCCGCAATTACCTTGCCGGGAATCGGTTTGTAGTTCCATTGCTTAACATCCGGGCTCATGGCCGTGATCGCCCGCATCTGTAGCCCCTGATCATTAATCCCCATCCCGACAACGACGGACTCTATTTGATCCAGCTGATCCAGAACCTTCGGGGACACTGGGGAAGCTGATGCGGCGGAAAACTGCTTGAAAAAGTCACTGTAGTTTGGAATATAGACTTGAGCCACAGGGTTGTTAAAGCCCTGCAGGGCATCAGTCATTGCCCCCTTGGATTTGGCTGCAAGGGAGGGCTCACCTTTGGCAGTATCAAGCGCAAGCTCAAGGGTTTTACGATCGGTCGTCAAAACCAGATGGTTGTCTAGAATCCCCACAAAAGACGAGGATTTGGCATCTGCTAAAACCTTAATGCCTTTGTACTCTTCTTCTTTGATGGTGGATTCTGCATTCTCTTTCAATTTGTTGGCAAACTTAAGGGCGGCCAACTTGTCTTTAATGCCCACAACAAGCAGAGACTCAGGTTCAGCCTTTTTCTCTGCAGGCATGAGCGCCACCATCACACTGCCGAGCCAAGGCCGGACATCTTTCTCGATATCTATCTTTTGATCGGTCGTGGACTTCTCAAAACTGCTGATGAAGTTTTCGTACCCTTTAGAAAAGAGCTGCTGAGCTTCGGGGGTTCCAAATTTTTTCAGTTTGTCCCACGCCTGATCTTCGCCTGAAATAAAGCCAGTCATCAGAGCCTCATCTGGCACAATGGCAGCGCTGGCACTGGGATTAATCCCGACTTGGGCCGGAATGCCTTTGAAGTAGAAATAGGCTGCTGTTCCACCTGCGACGACGCTCCCTCCGAGAAGAGCGGGAACGATGAGCTGCCACTTTGCCATATATATTCTCCATACCTAGTGTTAAGGATTCCCGATGGGGGATGAAATTATTCAAGGGTCAGCAATCCATGCAGGCCAATGGCCGCGATTAGACTGCTCAATAGGGTCCAGGTGCCATCTGCAAAGAGATTAATGCGCTGAGTGGTTTGGGCTGCATTGGCTTTGAATAATGTCGACAAATCTGATGTTGCCACTACAACGCGTTTAAATTCTGCATAGTCTTGCTGAAGTTGATCCCAGTCTTGCAAAGCATAGTGACCAAAAATAGCCACGCCTGCAACTCCTGGGACAATCAGGAGCATAACAAGCAGAAATTTTTTCATTCGTGAGTATATCTGGAGAACATGAAACAATAGACGACAGCAATCACAAACTGTTGCCACTCACCCGGACCATAACAGACTTGTGAAGGTCTACATACAGCTTTATGTCTAGGTTAAGTAGAGATGCCCAATAGCCGCATTTATCACCTTGTTCCTGTCTCTCAGCTTCGGTCTGGACTAACGGAGTCATCCTATACACCTCAGCGATTTGCTCTGGATGGGTTCGTCCATTGTACGGAGACACCGGTTACGAGTGTGGCGGTGGCGAATGACTATTTCTCTGACCTCAATGAACCTTTAGCTGTTCTCGAAATTGATCCACTCGGGCTCAGTGCTCCGTTAAAGTTTGAGGCTCCTGCCCCCTTACCCGGAGGGGATGCCCACCTCAAAATGGCATCGCTGTTTCCCCACGTTTACGGCCCGATTGATCTGGGGGCGATTCAGTCCGTCGCTTTGCTGCTGCAGCGTAATAACCAGTATGTGTGGCCTTCTGAATTCCATCCTCTAGCAACCTTTCTGGCACGGCATTTAGCGACAGAGTAGAGGGCCGCTTACAAGGCCAAACTTGTCTTGATAAATAAAAGGCAGCCGGTTAGTGTAGTGACTATTCATTCAGATGCCCGCAAGTCTATGGATAAAGTCATGGCCGTTGACCCATCCGAACGCTTTGTCTTGCGGGTGAAACCGCTTGTTGAATCAGTGTACGGACCGTTGGGGTTTGATAGTGAAGAGATTTGCGATCGCATCCACGCTCTCCTGGCCCCTCACCTCAAAAACACAGCCCAAACACTCAACCCCTTTGACCGCTGGAGTCAAGACGACGTCTTGCTGATTACCTACGGCGACAGCATTCTCAGGTCAGACCCACAAGAAACACCCCTCGGCACCCTGCATCACTTTTTAAGCAACCATTTGCAAGACGTGATCACGGGCGTGCATATTTTGCCCTTCTTCCCCTACAGCTCAGACGATGGCTTTGCGGTGATTGATTATCTGCAGGTCAATCCCAAACTGGGCAATTGGAATGATATTGAACGCATTGCGGACGAATTTGATTTGATGACCGACTTGGTCATGAATCACATTTCGAGTCAGAGTCAGTGGTTCCAGCAGTTTAAGCAGGGGCAAAAACCCGGCTGTGAGTACTTTATCGCTGTTGACCCTGAAACGAATTTATCTGAGGTGGTGCGCCCTCGAAATACCGCTCTGCTCTGTCCGGTCGAGACTCCTGATGGCATTCAGCACGTTTGGGCCACCTTCGGCCATGACCAGATTGATCTCAACTTTGCCAACCCCGATGTGCTGCTGGAGTTTGTCGGCATCATTTTGCACTACTTGAAGACGGGGACGAAACTGCTCCGGTTAGATGCCATCGGTTATCTCTGGAAAACTTTGAACAGTTCCTGTATTCACCTGCAGGAAACCCACACGCTGATTAAACTCATCCGCGAGATTGTGGCTCTTGTGAAGCCGGAAGCCAGTTTAGTCACAGAAACCAATGTGCCCAATCGGGAGAATCTGAGCTACTTTGGCAATCGCAACGAAGCCCACCTGATTTATAACTTCAGCCTCCCACCCTTGGTAGTCAATGCGCTGCTGCAGGAACGCTCAGATCACCTCAAGACCTGGATGATGAGTATGCCGCCTGCCCCCCTTGGCTGTGCCTATTTTAATTTCACAGCTTCCCATGACGGGATGGGGATGCGTCCCACAGAGGGACTGTTAGACGATGAAGAGTACCAGACTTTTTTGCGCTGTATGAAAGAGTTTGGGGGCGAAATTAGCATGCGCGCCAAGGCCGATGGCTCGGAAAGTCCCTATGAGGTGAATATCTCATTATTTGATGCCATGAAGGGGACTGCCCAAGGACAAGATGAATGGCAGATTCCTCGGTTTCTCTGCTCTCAAACCATCATGATGTCGCTAGAAGGCATTCCGGCCTTTTATATTCATAGTTTGCTGGCGACCCCGAACGATAACAGCTTGGTGGAACAGACTGGGCGCAAACGTTCAATCAACCGCCATCAGTGGGATTACGATGAATTACTGACTCATATGAAGAAGCCAGAATCAGCTCAGGCCATTGTTCTACAAGAACTCTCGCGGCTGATTCAGCTCCGGCGTCAGCAGCCCGCTTTTCACCCCAATGCGACGCAATATACGCTGCATTTACAGCCCGCTTTGTTTGCGTTTTGGCGGCAGAGCATAGAACGTGATCAGAGCATTTTTTCCATTCATAATTTGACCCCCCATGCAGAAACCCTAGACCTGAGAGACATTAATCTAATTGGCATTGACCCTTGGCTTGATCTGATTAGTGGGACGGTGCTGCACGAAGGAATGCCAGACTTTGTGCTGGCTCCCTATCAATCTATTTGGATTACAAATAAAACCCATGAAGCGTTATGAGTCGTCATAAACGCGGGTAGCATTAGTCACTAAAGCTTTGCCAGGGTAAGGAAAGGTTACGTTGCTGTTTTTCGTTTTAGTTTGGGGTTCATTCTTTGTCAGACCAAAACACTCGTTAGGTGTAATATGTCGCTTCCATTTCAGTGATTCGTTCCTCTTGCTAGCAACAAATACTGGCGTGACTTGATAGGTTTTCCCAATCCCCTCTTTTTGACCGATGCTTTACCCATAACGCCCATAAGTGCTGTGGATATTAGGTTCCAGCTCTCTAAATAAAACTGCTGTATACCTATCAATGGGACAGGAACCCTTCTTGCCTTGCACTGGCCCCCGCCCCCCAATTCTGGGGGGAGAAAACCACAATATTGGATTATTCCCCCCAGAATTGGGGGGCTAGGGGGGCAGTGCAATACTTTTAGGTCACTTCCACTTCAGATGTTTGCGTATAGATGATTGCTTGGAGACGTTAGAAGGTTTGTCTCTGGCAACACTCGTAAAACTGATGGATAAGGCATAGCTCTTTTGACTGGAGATTCTGGAGTATTAAGCAGTTGGCGAGAAAGATAGAGAGGCAGCAGGTTTGTCTTTATGCTCATAGAATATGAGCAAGGGCTTTTACAGGTCACCCCATGACTGCCATCACTCTCAACCTAGAGCCACTGATCGACTTGACCCATGAGCAGTTCTATGAGCTTTGTATGGCCAACAAAGATGTGGCGATGGAGCGGAGTCCTGCAGGAGAGTTGATTATTATGCCCCCAGTTGGTGGTGGAAGCGGAAGGAAAGAAGCAGATTACATCATCGATTTAGGGATCTGGAATCGTCAGACTGGCCTCGGTGTGGTCTTCAGCTCTTCTACGGTCTTCAAGTTGCCCAGAGGGGGTGATCGCTCGCCTGATGCAGCCTGGGTCAGTCAAGCACGCTGGGATGCGCTTACCCCTGAGGAACAAGAGAAATTCCCACCCCTGTGCCCCGATTTTGTGATTGAGCTGCGGTCAAAGAGCGATCGGCTGAGACCGCTGCAGGCCAAGATGCAGGAGTATCTAGCGAGTGGTTTGAAGTTAGGCTGGTTGATCAATCCTCAGGATCAGTGGGTTGAGATTTATCGAAGGGGTAAAAACGTTGAGGTTATTGAGACCCCCACTATCCTATTGGGAGAGGATGTATTGCTTGGGTTTGAGTTGGAGATCACATAATGGGATCTAGGAATAGGACAAAAAGGTTGTGAAGTGACGCATCACTGAACTAGAGAAGAACTCAAGATCGCGCAGAGATCGGCGTGATGGGAGTTGAGATCTATATTGACCTTGTCTCGAAAAAGTGGTCATTGGAATTATACAAGCAGCGATCGCCTAAAGATCAGGCTCCATATTATCCATTTCAACAGCCTTGGTAAATCGAGTCAGAAAATCGGGGAAGGCACTCTGAATCCTTTCCCAACAGTGAATAAAGGGTGTCTCTTTCGGATTAGACATATAGATATCGCCCGCCTCCATGATGCATTCGGCAAAGACTTCCACCGCTAGCTCTTCGGCATGGCGATCAAAGTCTAGGGCATTGATCAGGGCATCATTTTGGTACACCGCCACGAGATCCAGAGCTGTGCGATAGTAGGTCGCCTTAATGGTACGGAACGTCTCCTTCGTCAGAATATGGCCTTGAACGGCGAGCTTCCGAAACAGTGCCTTGGTAATGTCAATGCTCATTTTTGAGAGCCCCGCCGCTCGATCGCCCGCCGAGAGTTGTTTGTGTTTGTGATCGTAGATATCTAGAATTTCGCTTTGGCAGACCCGATGGTGGGCATGATTCCGCTGGATTTCAGAAAGGATGCCGATCTCTAGCCCCCAATCACTGGGAATTCTTAGCCCCGGTATAATCAACGTCCGGAGCGCAAACTCACCGGAGAGCGGATAGCGAAAGCTATCCATAAAGTCTAGATAGTCGGTGGTGCCTAAGGTTAGTTTTAACGCTCGCAATAACGGCGTTACCAGAAGTCGCGTGACTCGCCCCTTGAGCTGATTGTCACTAACGCGGGCATAGTAGCCCTTACAAAATCGATAGTCGAACCGAGGGTTTGCCACAGGATAGAGCAGACGAGCCAGCATCCGCCGGTCGTAGGTCGTGATATCGCAGTCATGGAGGGCGATGGCTTCACTGCGCAGTGAGGCCATCATGTAGCCGAGACAGTACCAAACATTTCGACCCTTTCCCGGTACTTGGGGGGCGAGATCCTGGCGAGCAAGCTCTTGATCAAGCGCCTGCAGTCGAGGACCGTCATGCCAAAGAATACGGTGGTGTTGTGGCAGTTGTGAAAAATAATGTTGGGCATAGCTCCACTGTTCGGCGTCAGCACAGTCCAGCCCAATCACGATCTCCGACAGATAGGAGACCTGCTTTAACTCTTCGACAATATGCTGGAGCGCATCAGACTCCAGCTCTGAGAAGAGGGCTGGCAACATTAGCCCTAAACGACGCCGTTTTGAAAATTCGAGCAGATCAGCCTCTAGGGCTTCGGTAGAGCGGTCAGTGAGGTTATGGAGAGTTGCGATCGCACCATGCTGAAAGAGATCGGCCATAAATTTTTATACAAGATACCAAAAAGAGCGTAGCGGGTCGGAGCGGTGTATGACTGATATCTAACACACCAATCTTTAGCCTAATTTATCTTTTTTCGATGACTTTTGAAGGAGGGCCAAGATCGACTCCGACCAACCAGCAGGTCCAGACTGTGCGGGCATCACGAGATTCGGAATCTCGGGAATTTCAAACCTAGCTCGGTGAGGATTCGGAATCAGAACCCCGATATCGGCCACCCGCAACATCGGCAGGTCGTTTGGGCTATCGCCCAGGGCCACCACCCTCCAGGCGACATCAGGGAATATTGCTTGATAACGCCCCAGGAGCCACTTTAAAGCCTTGCCCTTATCCGTCATGGCCATCACATGTCGAAAGCGCCCCCCCTGCGTTGTTTGCAACCCAAGCTCAGCGAGGGCCACCACAAAACGCTGGTCAGCCGATTCGCTATCATCCCAACAGAGCGGTTCTGAACCCGAACGCTGCTTCGCTGCGGTAGCTGCAGGAACTGACAAGCCAGTGATTTCTGCAATGTTCTCTGCACTTAAGTCTGCAAATCCTCGAAAACGGAATCCATGCTGTTGGCGGAGGTGATTCAGTTGGGTCGTGAGTTCAGCATAGGTGGGACCAAAGACCTGAACAAGCGCTTGGGCAGCAGTGGCCGGATGATCGAGTTGACCCGGTGGAATCACGACAGCCGATCCATTCTCAATAATGAACGGCGCTTGAATATCGAGGGCCTCCCGCAGCACAATCTGCTCTTCCAGCGTTTTGCTGGAGTTAAATATCACAGGACTGCCCTGCCTTTTAAGCTGTTCAAGGGCAGGGAGAGCCGCTTCATAGCTATAGGTCTGATGATCCAGTAACGTCGCGTCCAGATCAGTGGCGACCAACCAGTTGCGAGGGTGTTCCATTTATCAAAGATATGCGCTTCATCATCATGATTCTGCCTCAACGTAGCGATCGATGGCGCAGAATTCAGTGGATTTGAGACTTATAATTTAGTGAGAGTTTAATTGTCAGGAATCCTTTGCTGCCGGATTTTGGAGCAATCAGAGTCTATTCCAGCCTATGATTGAGATATGGAACCATTAAGTCTAGGACTATTTGCTGGCCTTGGAATTACGGCCGGTATCATGGCGGGCCTCCTCGGTATTGGAGGCGGTATGCTCATTGTGCCGGGTTTGTTTTATCTGTTTGGGGTGATTCATCTTCCAGAGGCCTCTCTCATGCACATGGCTGCTGGGACATCCATGTGCGTCATGATTTTCACAGCATCCTCTTCGACATGGGCGCATCATTCAAAGGGCCATATTCAATGGTCAATTTTTCGTAGCGTCATTGCCTGGATTGGCTTGGGGGTGGTGGTCGGAAACTTGTTAGCGAACCGACTCCCCACAGATGTCTTAGAACTCTTTTTTGGCGTATTTTTATTGACGATTGCCTTCAAAATCTTCCTTAGCAAGCAGAAATCCCAAGAAGAGCAGGAAGCGACTGAGGTTCCGAATCTTGCGGCCACCAGCGCCATGGGCATGACCATCGGTTTTAAGTCAGGCGTCCTCGGTATTGGTGGTGGTGCTCTGAGCGTGCCGTTTTTGCTATATTGCGGTTTACCAATGCCAAAAGCCAGCGGGACTTCGGCTTCCTTTACACTCCCGATTGCCATCATTGGAACCCTCTCCTTTATGCTGTTAAGCGGCAACCAAGAGTTGATTCCCTGGTCCACGGGCTATATTTACTGGCCTGCAGTGGCATTGGTGGCACCTCTAACAATGCTTGGGGC